>NZ_JBQFRG010000009.1:0-181804 GCF_056537285.1 Ruegeria sp. CF8
CTGCGGTCAGCGTCGTTTTACCATGGTCAACGTGGCCAATCGTGCCGATGTTGACGTGCGGTTTTGTACGCTCAAACTTTTCCTTTGCCATGATGGCCTCCTTTTTCGGTAATGAAGGGAGCCCCTGACCGGAGCTCCCTCAAATCTTCGCTTATGCGTATTTCGCCTGGATCTCGTCCGAGATGTTCTGCGGAACCGGATCGTAGTGGTCGAACTGCATGGTGAACTGGGCACGGCCCGACGACATCGAACGCAGAGTGTTGATGTAGCCGAACATGTTCGCCAGCGGAACGAACGCGTCGATCGCGATCGCGTTGCCGCGCGGTTCCTGACCAGACACCTGGCCACGACGCGAGGTCAGGTCGCCGATGATACCGCCGGTATATTCTTCCGGGGTGATCACTTCGACCTTCATGATCGGTTCCAGCAGTTTCGCGCCAGCTTTGCGCATACCTTCACGCATACACATGCGGGCCGCGATTTCGAACGCCAGAACGCTCGAGTCAACGTCGTGGAACTTACCGTCCAGCAGGGCAACCTTGAAGTCGATCACAGGGAAGCCAGCCAGCGGGCCGCTGTCCATAACCGACTGGATGCCTTTTTCGACACCCGGGATGTATTCCTTCGGGACGGCACCACCAACAATGCGGCTTTCGAACGAATAACCTTCGCCCGGCTCGGTCGGAGTGATCTCGAGCTTGACCTCACCGAACTGACCCGAACCACCCGACTGTTTCTTGTGGGTGTAGGTGTGCTCGACCGGCATCGAGATGGTTTCACGATAGGCCACCTGCGGTGCACCAATGTTCGCTTCAACCTTGAACTCACGCTTCAGACGGTCAACCAGGATGTCCAGGTGAAGTTCGCCCATGCCCTTCATGATGGTCTGACCGGATTCCAGATCAGTTTCCACACGGAAAGACGGGTCTTCAGCGGCCAGACGGGCCAGGCCCTGAGACATCTTTTCCTGGTCGCCCTTGGTTTTGGGCTCAACCGCGATCTCGATCACCGGATCGGGGAAGGTCATGGTTTCCAGAACCACCGGATCCTTCGCATCACACAGGGTGTCACCGGTGGTGGTGTCTTTCAGACCCGCCAAGGCGATGATGTCGCCTGCAAACGCTTCTTCGATCTCTTCCCGGTTGTTCGAGTGCATCATCATCATACGACCGATGCGCTCTTTCTTACCTTTGGTCGAGTTCAGGATCGAGTCACCTTTGTTCATGGTGCCCGAGTAGATCCGGGTGAAGGTCAGCGAGCCAACAAAGGGGTCGTTCATGATTTTGAACGCCAGACCCGAGAACGCCATTGCGTCATCGGCACGACGTGCGATGTCACGAACTTCTTCCTCGTCGCCGGGCTTAAAGCCCATGTAATCAACAACGTCCAGCGGGCTGGGCAGATAGTCGATCACAGCGTTGAGCAGCGGCTGAACGCCCTTGTTCTTGAACGCAGAACCACCCAGAACCGGAACAAACGCGATGTCCAGAGTACC
Source organism: Ruegeria sp. CF8 (assembly GCF_056537285.1). NCBI lineage: Bacteria > Pseudomonadati > Pseudomonadota > Alphaproteobacteria > Rhodobacterales > Roseobacteraceae > Ruegeria > Ruegeria sp. CF8. The sequence continues at coordinate 1,496 of NZ_JBQFRG010000009.1, forward strand.
TTTGCGCAGCAGGGCGCGCAGGGTCGGAACGTCGGGCTCATTGCCTTCCAGGTATTCCATCATCGCGTCGTCGTCCATTTCGACGGCCGCTTCGATCATCTTGCCGCGCCATTCGTCAGCCATGTCTTTCAGGCTGTCGCGGATGGGGGCTTTGATCCAGCTTGCGCCCAGATCTTCGCCCTGCCACAGCCACTCTTCCATGGTGACCAGGTCGATCAGACCTTCAAGCTCGGACTCGGCGCCGATCGGGATACCAACCGGAACGGCGCGAGCGCCGGTGCGGTCTTCGATCATGCGAACGCAGTTGAAGAAGTCTGCGCCGATCTTGTCCATTTTGTTGACGAAAACCATACGCGGAACCTTGTAGCGGTCAGCCTGACGCCACACGGTTTCGGTCTGGGGCTCAACACCGGCGTTTGCGTCCAGAACGCAGACGGCACCGTCGAGAACCGCCAGCGAACGTTCAACTTCGATGGTGAAGTCAACGTGGCCGGGGGTGTCGATGATGTTCAGGCGGTGCTTGGGGGTATCGGCGGTTTTACCGTCTTCAGTGCGTTCCCAGAAAGTGGTGGTCGCAGCCGAAGTGATGGTGATGCCGCGTTCCTGCTCCTGCTCCATCCAGTCCATGGTGGCTGCACCATCGTGCACCTCACCGATGTTGTGGGATTTACCAGTGTAATACAGGATACGCTCCGAGCAGGTTGTCTTACCTGCATCGATGTGCGCCATGATACCGAAGTTACGGTACAGTTCGAGCGGATATTCGCGTGCCATTTTTGATAAGCCTCTGAATTACCAACGGTAGTGGCTGAAGGCTTTGTTCGCCTCGGCCATCTTGTGGGTGTCTTCGCGCTTCTTCACGGCGGTACCGCGGGACTGTACAGCGTCCAACAGTTCACCGGCGAGGCGTTCTTCCATGGTGTTTTCGTTGCGGCCACGCGCAGCAGTGATCAGCCAGCGGATGGCCAGTGCTTCGCGGCGCTCGGGGCGCACTTCGACCGGAACCTGATAGGTTGCACCACCAACCCGGCGCGAGCGAACCTCGACGGACGGTTTGATGTTGTCGAGCGCTTCGTGGAACACTTCGACAGGAGCGCGCTTTACCTTGTTCTCAACGCGGTCAAAAGCGTTGTAAACGATGCGCTCTGCGACCGACTTCTTGCCGTCGATCATCAGGTTGTTCATGAATTTGGTCAGAACCTTGTCGCCAAATTTGGCGTCAGGCAGGACTTCGCGTTTTTCGGCGGCGTGACGACGTGACATATCAGCCTCTCCTTCTTACTTGGGACGCTTCGCGCCGTATTTCGAACGACGTTGCTTACGGTCTTTGACGCCCTGAGTATCCAGAACACCGCGCAGGATGTGGTAACGCACACCAGGAAGGTCTTTCACACGGCCGCCACGGATCAGAACAACCGAGTGTTCCTGCAGGTTGTGGCTTTCACCGGGGATGTACGAGATGACCTCGAACCCGTTGGTCAGGCGCACCTTGGCAACCTTACGCATAGCCGAGTTCGGTTTCTTCGGTGTGGTGGTGTACACGCGGGTGCAGACGCCGCGTTTCTGCGGGCACTGCTCCAGGTGCATGGACTTCGAGCGTTTTACTTTGGGCTGCCGCGGTTTGCGGATCAGCTGTTGAATAGTTGGCATTCCGGTTTCTTCCCCGTTTTGCAACACACATGACATGCACGCGCGCTGCGTGCGGCTAAATTCGCTGCGTTCGTGCGTCCACAAGCGCAAAACCCACGAGCGTTCCCATTCCGAGGTGAACGTCGCGGTTGTTTCTCAGAGGGCGCGAACTGTAAAATTGTCCGGGCCTTGACCAGCTCATTACTGGAATCGGCTACGGGGCGGCCCCCGGCACCAAGATGACGCGCGTAATAGGGGGAGTCGGCCCAAGTGTCAACAGCACTATCCCGACGACCGCGACCCGGTGGAGTTTGGGACTTAACCGATTGCCCCAAAAGGCGCTCTCATCCCTGTTGCGACCGGTGTACAGCGGGGGCATAGTTGCGCTGAATACCAGCCGATGGACGACAGATGCAAGTGATTGGCCTGTGCCGTTTTTCCTATCCCGCGATTGGCGGCTTTCGGCTAGGCCACGAAACAATCGAAGAGCAAAGGCAGTTTCTCTATGCGCCCAACAGGATGGAGGAACGCTTGCGCCTATTTGAAACTTTTGCCCTGCCCGGATTTCGCGCGCAAACGGACGAACGTTTTGAACTGTTGGTTGTAACGGGAACTTGCCTGCCGCAACCCTATTCTGATCGGTTGCGGGATCTGATCGCCGGGATCAAACAGGTTCGTATCATCGAAAAAGATCCAGCCGATCATAAGCAGGTGATGAGAGAGGTTCTCAACGCCGCCCGCACCGACCCTCACAAACCCTGTCTTCAGTTTCGGCATGACGACGATGACTCGATCTCGGTCGATTTCATTGAAACCCTGCGCAGCGCCATTCGCGAAAACGCGGGGCTGATGCAGCACTGCGAGTCGGTCGCGATAGACTACAATCACGGTTACGTCGCGAGGTGCGAAGAGCACGGGCTGCAAGTGGCGCAGGTTTTTCGGTCGCTTCTGGGCGTTGGCTTGGGAATGCATGTTCAGGGTGGTAGCGCAAAGACCATCTTTGACCGGATGCATAACAGGTTGGCGCGGTTCATGCCGGTGGTCAGCTACCCCGACGCACCGATGTGGGTGCGCATGCTGCACGGGTTCAACGACTCGGACCATGCCCGCAAGGACACGCGTGAGCTGTTGCCGCTTACACCAGAACAGGCAGAGGATTTGCGCACACGCTTCGCGATCGACCCTAAAGAGTTCGAAACTACATTTTTGGGGAACTAAGACGATGCAGGTTCTTGGTCTTTGCCGTTTTTCTTATCCTGCCGTTGGCGGCTTTCAGACTATGCACGCTTCCATCGAAGAACGGCGGCAGTTTCTGTATAAACCTGAACGGCTGGAAGAGCGGTTCCGGTTGTTTGAAGCCATCGCCCTGCCCGGACTGAAACGGCAAACCGATCAAGATTTTCATCTTCTGATCGTTATTGGTGAGTGCTTGCCTAAGCCCGCCTTCGATCGCCTGCATGATCTGACAGCTGATTTGAAACAAACGCGTATCGTCGCAAAACCTCCGGGCCGACACAGAAAGGTTATGCAAGGGATTATGAATGCCGCGCGCCAAAACCTCGACCTGCCCTGCCTGCAATTTCGCCATGATGACGATGATGCGGTGGCCGTGGATTTCGTCGAACGGCTGCGTGGAACTGTGGGTGAAAGTGCCGGGCTGTTTCAAAGCCAAGCCATGGTTGCGATAGATTTCAACTGTGGCTACCTGGCGCGCGCAGATGCTGGGGGCATTCAAGCCAAGCGCGTGCATCGCCCGTTGATGACAGCAGGACTAGGAGTGTTTGTGCAGGGCGGCAACCGGAAATCGATCATGAACTTCACCCACAACAGGATCAATCGGGCCATGCCTGTGATCACGCACCCTGATAAGCCAATGTGGGTCCGCGGCTTGAATCGGTTCAATGACTCTCCCAGAACCAGAAGCACGGATGTCGAACTCAGCCCCCTTTCGCAGCTTCAGGAGGTCGAGTTTCAATCCCGCTTCGCCATTGACCAGTGCCATGTCAGGCGGGTTCACGCTGTGCCTTGACGGGCCCGCTCGCGGAACAGGGTGAACAAACCAGCACCGACAATCAACGCAGCACCCAGCATTGTCACCGTGTCGGGCCATTCATCGAACACGACCCAACCCAGCCCCAGCGCCCAAAGTAGGCTGGAATACCGAAACGGCGCGACAAACCCAACATCGCCCTGACGCATGACCATGACGCTGAACAGGTAGCCCATCAGCACAAAGATAGCGGCGGCGGCAACCAAGGATCCCGCTGCGGCCGAAACCGGAACCCACCCTTCAAACACCGAGGCAACCGCCGCAGCAATTGCGATAGAGCCTGAGGTTGCCAATGTCACAACCATCGACGGCACATCGGCGGACATACGACGGGTGACGAGATCCCGCACGGTTATCGATGCCACAGCGATCAAGGCGTAGACAGAATAGATGCTGAACCCGTCCGGGCCCGGCCGGACAATTAATACCATGCCAATGAATCCCACCAAAATCGCCAGGGTACGCCGCCAGCCAACCTGTTCGGAAAAAACCAACGCGGCGCCCAGCGTTACCGTCAGCGGCAGTGCTTGCAGAATGGCCGTTACATTAGCAAGCGGCATGTTCTTCAGCGCTGTCAGGAAAAAGAAGGTGGCCGCCAGTTCAGTCAGGCTGCGCAACGCAACAAGCCATTTGTCGTGACGCGAAAAATTCAGATGCAGGGCCCCAAGTGAGCGGGCCAGAAAATAGACCAGAACAACCGCCAAGGCACCCCTTAAGGCCACCAACTGAAACAGGGGCAGATCCTGCAGCGCGATCTTCACCAGCGTATCATTCAGAGTAAACGCGGCCATGCTGCCCATCATCAGCAAGGCACCTTTGGTGTTCGGGGTCATGTTGGCTGGGCTCCGGGCTGGCAAACGCCTGTATTGGCCAAACTATAGGCTTGGATGTCAATATCGCTTGAGTCCGGCACCCGGATGTCAGCCGAAGGGAACAATGGTCCCAAACAGATTCAAACTGGACGGCTCGGTCGTGTCTTTGACAAAATCCACCCAGTCTTGTCCGTAGGTTTGTTCAAAAAAGGTTGGGTACTTCCAAACAAGATTGTGAAAGGTGAACGTCGTCAGCAACGCACCAACCGTAAGCGCGCCAGCAAACTCTCGCAGTTTACCCTTCAGAAATAGCATCACCATGATGCAAGCCCCGCCCGCAAGTCCGAGGCTGACGAAATCCTGCGTGTCAACCTGCCGCTGCACCGGAATACCAACGGATTGATATTGAATGTAACGGGTCAGAAAAACAGCACAGACTCCCAGCAAAAAGGCCCCCAAAAACGCACCGGGATAGGCCAGACGTTGCCAGATGCTCTCGGTTCTGGGCCGAGGTGCGTGTCTTGCATTCTCATCCGAGCGCTGTTTGATCCGCGCAACGCGATCTTCGAAAGAGTTGTTTTCTGTGCCCATGAGCCAATTCAAAATCAAACGTAAATCTCAGGCCAGAGCTAAACTAGAGAGTGTGGAACCGCAAGAACGAGGCTTCGCGATTGAAGTGTGCGTTGGGTCAAGCCAGATCAAAATCGCGTGCTTACCTGCGACAGTAATATGAACCGCGCGCGCTTTGACATGAGCTAACCGAAATCATTGCTTGGACTTCCTGAGTCCTGACCCCAACTGGCCGGAATGAGAAAGGGCCAAATTTAAAGACGAACATAAAGGCGAGCAAAAGCCGTCTCGCCGACCTTTAGGCCTTGCAAACGATTGTGTTTCCACAAAACCAGCCCTACGCTCGTGGTCTCGTTCAGTAGAAAAAGGGGTAGATAGGTGCTTCTGCGACCAATCCTTTGTCTTTGCGCGCTCCTCTTCGCTTCGACATTGAACGCACAAACGCGCGATTATGACGGAGTCCCTTTACCAGAAGCGATAAAGCCAGTTTCTCCTTCTGACCGCGACGGCTTCGCCGGAGCATGGTCTGGCCTGTGGGGCCATCGGCTTAAACATATATTGGTTGTGAACAATGTGCAGCCAAACGGCGATGCTGATGTAATTTATGCGTATGGCGATATGGTAAGTTGGGGAATAAATCGTGACTGGCAAAGGTATCCGGCGCGGATCGAAGGCAACACTCTAACCGTCTTGGGTGACGGCTTTGTGGCTAACTATCGAAAATTGCCCTCAGGTGTTTTGATGGCCGATTTTCAGGCCGGGGGAGCGTTTTCCCAAGCCGTTTTGCACCCATTTGGTCAAAATACCGACGAGCCGAAGTGGACTTCCGCGAATTTTGAACGGATCACGACTGAACTTACTGAAAACGGCCAACCTGTTTCGTTCGAGATTGTTACTTTCAAACCTGTTGGCGCAGGACCCTATCCCCTTGCTATCGTCAATCACGGCTCGACGGGAGATGGAAAAAACCCGGCCATCGCAAAGTTGACCTTCGTAGACTCTGCGGTAGCGCAGTTTCTTGTGGATCGCGGATATTTTGTTGTTTTCCCTCAGCGACGTGGAAGAGGGAAATCAGACGGAGTGTATAACGAAGGATTTAATGAAGACCGCACAACAGGCTACAGTTGTGACACTGACACGTCGCTGGCTGGAGCAGATCGCGCCATTGTCGATCTTGAACATATCGTCGAAGCTATCACAAAAAGGCCCAACGTTTCATCGGATCCAATTCTTTTGAGCGGTGTTTCGCGTGGCGGCATTTTGTCGATGGCATATGCAGGCCGCAGACCAACACAAGTTTCAGGAGTTATCAATTTTGTTGGTGGCTGGATGGCGGAACGTTGTCCCAATGGCGCAGAAATCAATGACGCACTGTTCACTCAGGCGTCTAAATTCCCCCACGATACACTGTCACTCTACGGCGAGAACGACCCATTTTATTCCATAGCGCACACCACAGAACGGTTTCAGACATTCAAAGCTAAAGGTGGTCAAGGAACGTACGTAGTCTTTGATGTCCCTGGTGGAAATGGGCACGCTCTTAGCGCGGCCCACGGCCTTTGGGCTCCAGTTGCCGACGCGTATCTGGAGAGTTTGGATCGTCGTTAATTTGGCGACATGAAACGTAAGACTGCAGGAAAACCAATCCTTTCGTTTGCCGTCAATGTATGCTTGGCAGACACACTGACTAATCTGCCTAAGTTCAGCCCAAAGTCCGGTAAGGACGGCCCTTACAGGCACCAATGTCAGAAATCGTCGCTTTGCGGCTACTGGAACAGGGCGCAGCATTTGGAACTACGGGCTTAATCTTGCCGTTTGACTGCGAACCGAGCAATCGCCGCATTGAACTGGCTATTGACACTTACCCAAGAAAAAAGGCCCCGCATTTTGCAGGGCCTTATTCAAATTTATGCTGTCGAGCTTACTCGCGGCTTTCCGGGGTTTCCACCAGAACGTCCAACTCATCGCCAACCATGTCATCATCGAAGGTCGGCGCGGCCAGAGCGGCGGCGGCTTCGGCCTCTTCCCGGCGGGCTTCGATGACCACGTTGTCACGCGACTGCGCGATGTGGCGGACGGCCTGAGTTGCGCCACCGGTACCGGCGGGGATCAGACGACCAACGATGACGTTCTCTTTCAGGCCAACCAGCTTGTCCTTCTTGCCCTGAACCGAAGCTTCGGTCAGCACGCGGGTGGTTTCCTGGAACGACGCCGCCGAGATGAACGAACGTGTCTGCAGCGAGGCTTTGGTGATCCCCAACAGGATCGGCTCGCCCTGCGCCGGACGACCACCACGCGAGAGGGTCTTCTCGTTGGCTGCATCGAACTCCTGCTTGTCGACATGTTCGCCTTTCAGCAGGGTGGTGTCGCCTGAATCCAGGATCTCCCACTTCTGCAGCATCTGGCGCACGATGACCTCGATGTGCTTGTCGTTGATCTTCACGCCCTGCAGACGATAGACGTCCTGCACTTCGTCGATCATGTAATCCGCCAGCGCTTCGACACCCATGATGGACAGGATGTCATGCGGAGCCGGGTTACCGTCCATCAGGTATTCACCCTTCTGGATGAAGTCCCCTTCGGCGACCGGGATGTGCTTGCCCTTGGGCACCATGTACTCGATGGTCTCCATGGACTCGTCCGCCGGTTCGATACTGATGCGGCGCTTGTTCTTGTAGTCGCGGCCAAAGCGCACGTAACCATCGGCTTCTGCGATGATCGCGTGATCTTTCGGACGACGCGCTTCGAACAGTTCGGCCACACGCGGCAGACCACCGGTGATGTCCTTGGTCTTGGCGCCTTCACGCGGGATACGCGCGACAACGTCACCAGCTTCGATCTTCTGACCGTCTTCGACCGACAGGATCGCATCCACCGACATCGGATAGTGAACCGGGTTGCCCGCGTCGTTGCGGACCGGTTCGCCATCTTCACCGACCAGAATGATCTCGGGCTTGAGGTCGCTGCCTTTGGGAGCCGCGCGCCAGTCGATCACGATCTTCTGGGTCATACCGGTTGCTTCGTCGGTCTCGTCGCGGACAGCAAGGCCCGAAACCAGGTCAACGTATTTCGCGGTACCGGCTTTCTCAGCGATGATCGGCAGGGTGTAGGGATCCCACTCAAACAGCTTGTCGCCACGGGCCACTTTGGTGCCGTCTTTGACGAACAGCTTGGAACCATAGCCCAGCTTGAAGCTGGCACGCTCTTCGCCATGTTCGTCGTTGATCACCAGCTTCATGTTCCGGCCCATGACCAGGCTTTCGCCTGCGGCATTGACCAGGATCTGCGGGTTCTCGAACGCGACAACGCCTTCCTGGTTGGCTTCCTGGAACGACTGCTGACCACCTTGCGCAACACCACCGATGTGGAAGGTCCGCATGGTCAGCTGTGTACCGGGTTCACCGATCGACTGCGCGGCGATGATGCCGACGGCTTCACCGGTGTTCACCATGGTACCGCGTGCAAGGTCACGACCGTAGCAGGTTGCACAAACGCCTTCCTCGGACTCACAGGTCAGAGGCGAGCGGATGCGCATCGACTGAACACCAGCTTCGTCGATGGTGTCGGCCATACGTTCGTCGATCAGCTGACCCGCAGCCACGATCACCTCATCGGTGCCCGGACGCAGAACATCGTCAGCAGCGACACGGCCCAGCACACGTTCGGCCAGCGAGGCAACAACCTCACCGTCGTTCACGGCTGCTTCGGCAGTGATCGCACGCTCGGTGCCACAGTCGATCTCACGAACGATACAGTCTTGTGCCACGTCCACCAGACGACGGGTCAGGTAACCCGAGTTCGCCGTCTTCAGAGCGGTATCCGACAGACCCTTACGGGCACCGTGGGTCGAGTTAAAGTACTCGAGAACGGTCAGACCTTCTTTAAAGTTCGAGATGATCGGCGTTTCGATGATGTCACCGTTCGGCTTGGCCATCAGGCCGCGCATACCGCCCAGCTGTTTCATCTGAGTGACCGAGCCACGCGCACCCGAGTGGGCCATCATGTAGACCGAGTTCGGTTCCTGCTCAGACCCGTCCTCTGCTCGATCCGACGACGAAATCGTCGACATCATGGCTTCGGTGACGCGGTCGTTACACTTCGACCAGGCATCGACAACTTTGTTGTACTTTTCGCCCTGAGTGATCAGGCCGTCCATGTACTGCTGTTCAAAGTCCTTCACCTGACCGCGAGTGTCATCGACGATGCCCCACTTGTCACCCGGAATGACCATGTCGTCCTTACCGAACGAGATGCCCGCCTTGAACGCTTCTTTGAAGCCCATCGACATGATCTGGTCACAGAAGATAACCGACTCTTTCTGACCGCAGTAACGGTAGACGGTGTCGATCACCTGCTGCACTTCTTTCTTCCGCAGCAGGCGGTTGACCAGCTCGAACGGCGCTTTGTTGTTCATCGGCAGCAACGCACCCAGGCGCAGACGGCCCGGAGTGGTTTCATAGCGCTTCTGAACTTCGTTGCCTTCGTCGTCGATCTGCGTGATCCGCGCGGTGATTTTAGAGTGCAGATGCACTTCACCCGCGTCCAGCGCATGCTGCACTTCTTCGATCGAGCCAAAGACTTTGCCTTCGCCCGGCATGCCTTCACGTTCCAGGGTCACATAGTAGAGACCCAGGATCATATCCTGCGACGGAACGATGATCGGTGCGCCGTTTGCAGGCGACAGAACGTTGTTCGTCGACATCATCAGAACACGCGCTTCCAGCTGGGCCTCAAGGCTCAGCGGGACGTGAACGGCCATCTGGTCACCGTCGAAGTCAGCGTTAAAGGCCGAACAGACCAGCGGGTGCAGCTGGATGGCTTTACCTTCGATCAGGACCGGCTCGAACGCCTGAATGCCAAGACGGTGCAGCGTCGGCGCACGGTTCAGCATGACAGGGTGTTCGCGGATCACCTCGTCAAGGATATCCCAAACTTCAGGACGCTCTTTCTCGACCAGTTTCTTCGCCTGTTTCACGGTCGAAGAAAGACCCTTGGCTTCAAGGCGCGAGTAGATGAACGGCTTGAACAGTTCCAGCGCCATCTTCTTGGGCAGACCACACTGGTGCAGCTTGAGTTCCGGACCGGTCACGATGACCGAACGGCCCGAAAAGTCGACGCGTTTACCCAAAAGGTTCTGACGGAAGCGGCCCTGCTTACCTTTCAGCATGTCCGACAGCGATTTCAGCGGACGCTTGTTGGCACCAGTGATCACGCGGCCACGACGGCCGTTGTCGAACAGAGCGTCAACAGATTCCTGCAGCATCCGCTTTTCGTTGCGGACGATGATGTCCGGCGCGCGCAGCTCGATCAGACGCTTCAGACGGTTGTTCCGGTTGATGACGCGGCGATACAGATCGTTCAGATCCGAAGTCGCAAAACGGCCACCATCCAGCGGAACCAGCGGACGCAGTTCCGGCGGAATGACCGGGATCACGGTCATTACCATCCACTCAGGCCGGTTGCCCGACTCGAGGAAGGATTCAACAACCTTCAGACGCTTGATGATCTTCTTGGGCTTCAGTTCGCCGGTTGCTTCGGCCAGATCAGCGCGCAGCTGCTCGGCTTCGGCTTCCAGATCGATCTGGGCCAGCATCTCACGTATGGCTTCGGCACCGATATTCGCTGTGAACGCGTCCATGCCATAGGCATCCTGCGCATCCATGTACTCTTCTTCAGTCAGCATCTGGCCGTAGGTCAGGTCAGTCAGACCGGGCTCGATGACGACGTAGTTTTCAAAGTACAGAACGCGTTCCAGATCGCGCAGCGTCATGTCCAGCATCAGACCGATGCGGGACGGCAGCGATTTCAGGAACCAGATATGCGCAACGGGCGCGGCCAGTTCGATGTGGCCCATACGCTCGCGGCGGACTTTCTGCAGGGTGACTTCCACACCGCATTTCTCGCAGACAACGCCGCGATACTTCATCCGCTTATATTTGCCGCACAGACATTCGTAATCTTTGATCGGGCCAAAGATACGCGCACAGAACAGACCGTCACGCTCGGGCTTGAACGTCCGGTAGTTGATGGTTTCGGGTTTCTTGATCTCGCCATAGGACCAAGAGAGAATCCGCTCGGGCGACGCCAGCGAGACCTTGATCTCGTCGAAAACCTTCGGGGGCGTCAGCGGGTTGAACGGGTTGTTGGTGATTTCCTGGTTCATTGGATTTCCTTTCCAAGCTCCGGGCAATTGATCGTAGACGTGTTGGTGATGTCGACGGGCCCACGCGGCCCGTCACCGTGGACGTGAAGATCGTCCGTCCAATCCACGTCTTCTTTCGTGAGCAATTGCTTGGACCCACATGTTTCTGAAATTGCGGTCATGATTCCTTCGGGTTGAGATGCTCGAGACGTCGCTCGGTAAATCGCCACTTGGTGAGTGGCTGGTTTACCAAGCAAAGACGTCGATCCAGCGGGCAATTCCGAAATTGCGAAACTCGAGTCAGCCGAGCACGCACACAGAATTGCCATTGGAGCGACAGACGTCATCGCTAATCTCACTCCTCAACCTCCGCATCCAGGAGTTCCATATTCAGGCCGAGGCCACGGACTTCTTTAACCAGAACGTTGAACGATTCCGGCACGCCCGCTTCAAAGTTATCCTCGCCCTTGACGATCGACTCATAGACCTTGGTCCGGCCGGCGACGTCATCCGATTTCACGGTGAGCATCTCCTGCAGGGTGTAGGCGGCGCCGTAAGCTTCCAGAGCCCAGACTTCCATCTCACCAAAGCGCTGACCACCGAACTGCGCCTTACCACCCAGCGGCTGCTGGGTAACCAGGCTGTACGGACCGGTCGAACGCGCGTGGATTTTGTCGTCCACCAGGTGGTGCAGTTTCAGCAGGTACTTGATGCCCACGGTCACCGGACGCGCGAATTGCTCACCGGTACGACCGTCGAACAGAACCGACTGACCGCTTTCCGAGAAGCCCGCACGCACCAGCGCGTCGTTGACGTCTGCTTCCTTGGCACCGTCGAAGACCGGGGTTGCGATCGGAACACCGCGGGTCACGTTGCCCGCAGCCTCGATCAGACCATCCTCGTCCAGACCGGTGATGCCTTCTTCGTAGACATTCTCGCCATAGGCCAGCTTCATCGCTTCGCGCACCGGGGTCAGGTCGCCGGAACGGCGGTATTCACCCAGTGCCTCATCGATGTTCAGACCCAGACCGCGCGCGGCCCAACCCATGTGGGTTTCAAGGATCTGACCAACGTTCATACGCGAAGGCACACCCAGCGGGTTCAGACAGAAGTCAACCGGAGTACCATCAGCCAGGAACGGCATGTCTTCCATCGGAACAACCTTGGAGATCACACCTTTGTTCCCGTGACGACCGGCCATCTTATCGCCCGGCTGAAGCTTACGCTTCACGGCGATGAAGACTTTGACCATCTTCATCACACCCGGCGGCAGGTCGTCGCCACGACGGACTTTCTCGACCTTGTCTTCGAAACGGGCGTCCAGAGCACGCTTTTGCACTTCGTACTGCTCGTTCAGAGCCTCAACGATCTGTGCGTCCTGCTCACCTTCCAGCGCCAGCTGCCACCACTGACCACGGGTCAGGGTTTCCAGCAGGTCCTCGGTGATCACCGACCCTGCCTTGACGCCTTTCGGGCCTTTGACAGCGGTTTTACCCAGGATCAGGCCTTGCAGACGCGCATAGATGTTGCGGTCAAGGATCGCCAGCTCGTCGTCCCGGTCACGGGCCAGACGTTCGACTTCCTCACGCTCGATCTGCAGCGCACGCTCGTCTTTCTCGACGCCATGACGGTTGAAGACGCGGACCTCAACGACCGTACCGTAATCGCCCGGCTTCACGCGCAGCGATGTGTCGCGCACGTCAGATGCTTTCTCGCCAAAGATGGCGCGCAGCAGCTTTTCTTCCGGGGTCATCGGGCTTTCGCCCTTCGGAGTGATCTTGCCGACCAGAATATCGCCCGGCTCAACATCCGCACCGATGTAAACGATGCCCGCCTCGTCGAGGTTGCGCAGCGCTTCTTCACCGACGTTCGGGATGTCGCGGGTGATTTCTTCCGGACCCAGCTTGGTGTCACGGGCAGCGACTTCAAACTCCTCGATATGGACCGAGGTAAAGACGTCGTCACGCGCGATACGTTCCGAGATCAGGATCGAGTCTTCGTAGTTGTAACCGTTCCACGGCATGAACGCGACGACCACGTTCTTACCAAGGGCCAGTTCACCCATATCGGTCGACGGACCGTCGGCAATGACTTCGCCCTTCTGGACGGTGTCACCCACCTTGATCAGCGGACGCTGGTTGATACAGGTGTTCTGGTTCGAACGCTGGAATTTGCGCAGACGGTAGATGTCAACGCCAGCGTCGCCCAGTTCCAGATCTTCGGTGGCGCGGATAACGATACGCTGGGCATCGACCTGGTCGATGATACCGGCGCGTTTCGCCTGAATCGCAGCACCCGAGTCGATCGCAACCTTTTCCTCGATCCCGGTACCGACCAGCGGCGCTTCGGCGCGCAGCAGCGGAACCGCCTGACGTTGCATGTTCGAGCCCATCAGAGCGCGGTTGGCGTCGTCATTTTCAAGGAACGGGATCAGCGATGCGGCGACCGAGACCAGCTGTTTCGGCGACACGTCGATCAGGTCAACATTCTCGCGCGGGGCAAGCGTGTAATCACCGGCCTGACGGGTCGACACCAGATCGTTGATGAACTTGCCATCCGCATCCAAGGTCGCGTTCGCCTGCGCCACGGTGTGACGCATTTCTTCGGTCGCAGACATGTAGTGAACCTCATCGGTCACCTCGGCGTCTTTGACAACTCGATACGGTGTTTCGATGAAGCCATACTTGTTCACGCGGGCAAAAGTGGCCAGCGAGTTGATCAGACCAATGTTCGGGCCTTCCGGCGTTTCGATCGGGCACATCCGGCCATAATGGGTCGGGTGTACGTCGCGCACCTCAAAGCCCGCACGCTCACGTGTCAGACCACCGGGGCCAAGCGCCGAGAGACGGCGTTTGTGGGTGACTTCCGACAGCGGGTTGGTCTGGTCCATGAATTGCGACAGCTGCGACGAGCCGAAGAATTCGCGGACAGCAGCCGCTGCCGGTTTCGCGTTGATCAGGTCCTGAGGCATGACGGTGTCGATCTCGACCGACGACATACGCTCTTTGATCGCGCGCTCCATGCGCAGCAGGCCAACGCGGTACTGATTTTCCATCAGTTCGCCGACCGAGCGCACACGACGGTTGCCGAGGTGGTCGATATCGTCCACGTCGCCTTTGCCGTCACGCAGTTCCACCAGCGCCTTGATGCAGGCCACGATGTCTTCGCGGCGCAGGGTACGCAGGGTGTCCGGCGCATCCAGAGCCAGACGCATGTTCATCTTCACGCGGCCAACGGCGGACAGGTCATAACGCTCGCTGTCGAAGAACAGCGTGTCGAACAGTGCCGACGCAGCCTCGACGGTGGGCGGCTCGCCCGGACGCATGACGCGATAGATGTCCATCAGCGCGGTTTCGCGGCTCATGTTCTTGTCCTGAGCCATGGTGTTGCGCATGTACGGACCAACATTGACGTTGTCGATGTCCAGAACCGGGATGTCGGTGATGCCCGCATCGATCAGTTCTTTGACAGTTCCGCCAATCAGGTCGCCGTCTTTGTCATATTCCAAGGTCAGCTCATCACCGGCTTCGACATAGATCGCGCCGTTTTCTTCGTTGATGATGTCCTTGGCGACGAATTTGCCAACGATGTGATCGAACGGAACCAGAAGGTCGGTAACGGTGCCTTCGTCGATCAGTTTTTTGACCGCGCGCGGGGTAACTTTCTTACCCGCTTCGGCAATCACTTCACCGGATTTGGCGTCGACCAGATCATAGGTCGGGCGTGTACCACGCACACGTTCGGGGAAGAACGGAGTGATCCAGCCCTTCTTCTTGTCCAGCTTGTAGGACACGGTGTTGTAATACGCGTCCATGATCGCTTCCTGGTCCAGACCCAGCGCGTACAGCAGGGTGGTCACAGGCAGCTTACGGCGACGGTCGATACGGGCGAAAACGATATCTTTGGCATCGAACTCAAAGTCCAGCCAGCTGCCGCGATACGGGATGATGCGGCAGGCAAACAGCAGCTTGCCCGAAGAGTGGGTCTTGCCTTTGTCGTGGTCAAAGAACACACCGGGCGAGCGGTGCATCTGGGATACGATTACACGCTCGGTCCCGTTTACGACAAAGGTGCCGTTCGGCGTCATCAGAGGCATATCGCCCATGAAGACATCCTGTTCCTTGATGTCTTTTACCGATTTCGCGCCGGTGTCCTCGTCGACATCAAACACGATCAGACGCAGAGTGACCTTCAGCGGCGCGCTGTAAGTCATGTCGCGCTGCATACACTCTTCGACGTCGTATTTGGGTTTTTCCAGATCGTATTTCACGAATTCCAGAACGGAGGTTTCGTTGAAATCCTTGATCGGGAAAACCGACTGGAACACGCCTTTGATGCCTTCGCCGTCTGTGGGCTGCTCTGCATCGCCGGAGCGCAGGAAAAGATCATAAGAAGATTTCTGTACCTCAATAAGGTTCGGCATCTCCAGCACTTCGCGGATTTTGCCGTAGTATTTACGAAGACGTTTCTGGCCAAGGAACGTTTGAGCCATGTCAGATGTCACCTTTCGATGTTCTCAGCGGGCAAAGACACCGTCGGGCCCCGGCATCTTGCACAATCGAGACAACACGTCCGGATCAATTCATGGCCACCGTCCCGAAGGCGGCCTCCCGATCCGAAAACCGTGTCTTAGAAAACGCCCCACGCGTTGAGGCCCTTTCTAAGACAGGTTCGGCTGGACCCGGATTTCTCCGGACCCAGCCAAATTTTTCGGCGCATCAGCGATGCACCTGAGACTAAGCTTAGGCCAGCTCGACTTCGGCGCCAGCTGCTTCCAGCTTGGCTTTGACGTCTTCTGCTTCTGCTTTGTCCACGCCTTCTTTGATCTTGCCGCCGGCTTCGACCAGTTCCTTGGCTTCTTTCAGGCCCAGGCCGGTGATGCCGCGAACTTCTTTGATGACGTTGATTTTCGAAGCGCCGGCGTTCTTCAGAACGACGTCGAATTCGGTTTTTTCTTCCTCAGCTGCACCGCCGGCATCGCCAGCTGCGCCTGCGACCATTACGGCGCCGCCAGCTGCGGGCTCGATGCCGTACTCGTCTTTGAGGATGGTTTTCAGTTCTTGTGCTTCCAGCAGGGTCAGACCCACGATGCTTTCTGCGAGTGCTTTCAGATCAGCCATTGTATTAGCTCTTTCCGTTTTACAGTGTGTGTTCCAACGTCAGGGCAAATGCCCCACGCAGATCATTCAGTGCCAACCGCTTACGCAGCTTCCGCCTTCTCTTCGATGGTGGAAAGGATGCTTGCGATGTTGCTTGCAGGTGCGCCAATCGCGCCGGCGATGTTCGAAGCAGGTGCGCCAATGCAGCCAACGATCGAAGCAATAAGCTCCTCGCGAGACGGCATTTTCGAAACGGCTTCGACGCCTTTGCGGTCCAGAGCGTTCTCGCCCATTGCACCGCCAAGGATTTCGAACTTTTTGTTCTCCTTGGCGAAGTCCTCGGCCACTTTGGCTGCTGCCACAGGGTCCTCGGAATAGGTCAGAACGGTCATCCCTGTCAGCAGGTCGGCCATGCTTTCACACGGCTTACCCTCAAGGGCGATTTTGGCGAGCCTGTTCTTGGCAACACGCACGGAGCCACCCGCGTCACGAGCACGTGCGCGAAGGTCCTGCATCTCGGCAACTGTCAGACCGGCGTAGTGAGCAACCACTACGACGCCAGAGCTTTCGAAGATTTGGCCGAGTTCCTCGACCACTTTCTCTTTCTGGGCTCTATCCACAGTTCTCTCCAAGTTAGGGGCGATACCTCACCCCGGCTCATATTTGCCGCAGCTTTCGCTCCGGCGTTCAGGTCCGTTATTACGGGATTGGCCAAAATGCGCCCGAGGGTGGGACCCTCAGAATTCTTTGGTCTTACCCGTCTCAGGCAGGGAATTAAGGGGCCAGATGGACCCACCCACCGTCTTGGACGAAACGAAAGAAAGCGCACGACGAATCGCACGCTTTATTCCGCAGGTCTACTTAGGGCAGATAGTCGGGGTTTCCAAGGGGTAAATTGCGTCAATTGCAAGCGCACTTTCACATTCGTTAAACCGGGCAAGTTTACCTCCCTGTGGCTTCTAGGTTCGGCGATGACGGGCAAAGGAAACACGTCGCCATCAACACCGGTTGGAAACGCCATACAAACTCGGGTGCCTGTGATGACCCTTAGCGAAATCCTGCATCTTTCGCAGAGTGAATGGAAAACGATTTTTTTGATTGACTAAATCGGATCGACACCGGTCAAGTGCGCCGACTTTACGGTAAAAAATTGTCTCGGCGTTAACTTCTTACCATGAGCTTTCGATCAATCCCGGGTCAAGAAAGCCAATCTTCAAGCGATGAGGCAAGAGATAACGTCCAAAACTCCGGTTCAGGAGTATCTGTGGATTGCAACGACATTGATAGAGATCCCTGATCGGCTAAGTTGGGTAAACCGCGACCAACCCAATTAGCCAATGCGCCACTGTCATCCGCTGACACGGCAGCCGTAAAAACGAATGCGTCATCACGAGCCCCAACACCCGTAGACAGCGCCCCTTCTGTGGATTGGAATGAAACTCCTATGTCCACAATTTTCAACCCACCACTCGCAACCGCCGCGAACGCGTTTACCAAAGCTGGGCCTGCAGACGTGTTTACAGTGTCTGTGGTGGCATCCGTGCCGGGCAGTTCGTCTTTCATTTGCTCAATGAGATCAGGATTCAATGTCCGTGCGCAATATCCACACATTGTGTTCTCCAAGTATGTCAACTGACAGGCCTATAATCCCATCTGGCTGAAAATCATTTCTCTGTTCGCTATCTGAGAATTACGGCAGTTTTTGGGCTACCAACTCAAAACCAGTCTTTACCCTTGCACCTGTATTGTTTGCATAAAAGACCGATAGTGTGAAGGACTAGGCATGGGCGCAAAACACTTGCTGCTGGGCTGTCTGTCGATGCATGGATTGGGCTTAGAAAAAAACAAGACAAAAAAAATCCCGGGCAGTTCGCACCACCCGGGATCAATTCTTAAAAGCTGAGCGCCTGGACTTATTCGCCCGAAGCTTCCGCAACGTCCAGCGTCACGCCCGGGCCCATGGTCGAGCTCAGTGCGATTTTCTTCATGTAGGTGCCTTTGGCGCCCGACGGTTTTGCCTTGGCAACAGCCGAGACAAAGGCGCGTACGTTTTCTACCAGTTTGGCTTCGTCAAACGACGCTTTGCCAACGCCAGCGTGCACAACGCCGCCTTTTTCCGCCTTGAACTGAACTTCACCGCCCTTGGCTGCTTCCACGGCCGCTTTCACGTCCATGGTCACGGTGCCGACTTTGGGGTTCGGCATCAGGTTGCGGGGGCCCAGAACCTTACCCAGACGGCCAACGATCGGCATCATGTCCGGGGTGGCAATGCAGCGATCGAATTCGATGGTGCCGCCCTGAATGGTTTCCATCAGGTCCTCTGCGCCGACGATATCTGCGCCAGCTTCTTTCGCTTCGTCAGCCTTGGGGCCGCGAGCGAACACAGCAACGCGCATCGCTTTACCAGTGCCGTTCGGCAGGCCGACAACACCGCGAACCATCTGGTCTGCGTGACGGGTGTCAACGCCTAGGTTCATCGCGATTTCGATGGTCTCGTCGAATTTCGAGGTTGCGTTGCCCTTGACCAGAGCAACAGCTTCTTCAACCGACAGGTTTTCCTTGCCGGCGACAGCTTCGCGCGCAGCGCGGGTACGTTTACCGAGTTTTGCCATCTTACTTCACCTCGATGCCCATAGAGCGGGCCGAGCCCAGGATGATCTGCATTGCGCCTTCGACGTCGTTGGCGTTCAGATCTTTCATTTTGGCTTCGGCGATTTCGCGAACCTGCTTGCTGGTCACGGTTGCCACGGTCTCACGACCTGGGTTTTCCGCGCCGCGGGGGCGGTTACGCTTACCAACCGGCTTCAGACCAGCTGCTTTTTTCAGGTAGTAAGACGCGGGCGGCGTCTTGATGTCCATAGTGAAGGACTTGTCCTGATAGTAGGTGATCACGGTCGGGCAAGGAGCGCCGGGCTCCATGTCTGCGGTCTTGGCGTTGAACGCCTTGCAGAATTCCATGATGTTGATGCCGCGCTGACCCAGCGCCGGACCAACTGGCGGCGACGGGTTCGCCTGACCTGCAGGAACCTGCAGCTTCATTGTACCAGCAAGCTTCTTGGCCATTTGGTTTTCCTTTCAACTAAGGCGAAACGCGTCTCGCCCGGATTATGTTGCGTGGTCCGGTCCGGGATCGCGATCCCAGCATCCTCCCACGAGAGAATCTCGCCCGAAGACGATAGAGGCGGCGTGTACAGGGGAATGAGATGCTTGGCAAGTAGCCCCAGCCAATTCAGAAACATAGAATCGATCCCTACGCGTACAGAGCGAGGCCTGTCTTCTCGGAGCACTTATTACGGGATCTATTCGATCATTCCCCAAAAGTTGCCGACGCTTAGCAGCGCGAGGTGCAATAAGGTGTTAATAACCTAAACTGTATGGAAAAAACACTTCCGCAATACACACAAACCACCCTGCAAACAGACCGAGCTTCAACCTTTCAACAGCTTTGATGCTCGCGCGTGCCTTGGCTGTGCTATACTCTGTGAAAATATTTATTTCTGGTGGAGGTTAATTATGATTTTACGTTTAGCAGCAACACTGGTCATCGCCTTCTCTTTCGCTGCATACACACCTCAGACAGCCCAAGCAGACGCCGGTGATTTCCTCGGCGGAGCCGTTGTCGGCGGGGTCGTGGGATACGCGATCGGCAAGGACCAGCAGAAGAAGAAAGCACGGACATCTACCCGGACATATCGACCGGGCATTCCGTCGACCACACAAGGGGCGCAAACCCAAACTGCACTCAACTATTTCGGCTACAATGCTGGACGTGTCGATGGTCAGGTCGGCCGCGGCACCCGATCAGCGATCGAACGCTATCAGGCTTCAATGGGTTATCCCGTGAACGGGTATGACTTCCAGCCGTATCAGTACGACTTTCTGATGCAAGCCTATTACTGGGCGACAAGCGGCGGACAGGCCACTATGCAACTTTCGGGTCAGCCGCTCCTAATGGCGTACCGCCAAAAACTCCACAGCGGATCTGCCGTGGCTGCAGCACCTCAAACGCCAGCACCGACTACACCGGTTGCTACGCCTCAGGAAGCCGAGCCAGAGACGACCGCTGCCGCAACACAGTCTGCCAGCCTGCCCACTCTGTTTTCCGGAGGGACCGGCGGCCCATCGCTGGCCAATCGCTGCAGTGGTGTCATGCTGCAAACATCAACCAATGGTGGCTACACAACTCTGTCGAACATGTCCGACCCTGACTTTGCGCTCAGCGAACAGTTTTGCCTCGCACGTAGCTACGCGATGGCGCGCGGCGAAGATCTGATGCAGGACATTCAGGGGCTGACGCCGGATCAGGTCAGCGCCCAATGCGACTCGTATGGTGACATGTTGGCGCCACAAGTTGACGCGCTGTCGATCAGTTCGAAAACAGAGGCAGAAACACAGATGCGCAAGCTTGCACTAGACTCTGGGCTGAGCCCCGAAGATCTAGCCGCGACAAGCAAGGTATGCCTTGCCATTGGCTACCGTCAGGACAACATGGATTCCGCAGTTGGATCTGCTCTGATGCTGGTTGCAATGGGTGAACCCGCCTACGGCGAGTTGATTGGTCACCACCTGCGCGAGGGCTTCGGGGTACAGGAGCGCCGCGATCTTGCGATGCAGTGGTACGATGCGAGCCTTTCAGCACTCGACGCCGGATCGCAAGCTGTGTTCCTACCGTCCCAGACCGACCGCCCTCAACTGTTGCGAGCAGCAATGGTTCAGGCCCAATAATCCGGTTGAGCAAAGTCTTATAAACCTGAAGGTTTTTGTCAAAGAACGCCGCGAAGCCTGTAGCTTTGCGGCGTTTTACATTTGCCTTCAGCTTAGCGCACAAAGCAGAGCTCAGATTGATCCAAGTTTCTTTCCGACAGAGAGGTTTTCTGACGGCCATGACATCGACAAAGATACCGGACCAGAGACGTTGGAAAGAGGTCGGTGAAAACCAATGATCAACCGTTTTTCACTCGGATAAGACGCAAACGCCTGTATTTGCATTCTAAGCAAAAGGAATTCAGATACTTATATTGATTAAGTGTCGCCGACAGGTATCTTTAGACAACTTTGTTAGAGAAGGGGCAGTCTGGGATGGCATCATCTCGACGAAGCAAGGGGCTACTGATTTGTGCTCTTTTTACTGTATTGCCGGGTTGCGGCAGCAATGCACAGGATCAGGGCACAGTATCCGAGACAGTTGCCCAATCAGACGCGTCTCAAAACGTTTCTGCGTACAGCTCGGCAGGTATTGATCCTGCCGCCTATGCCGGGCGCTTTCAGGTCAAACTGACCAAAGAAGTTCCACTGCGCGATATTCCCGTTCCCTTCACCGTCTACGGTGGCTTGGAAGAATCCAGCCCTACCCGTCTGCGATTGCGGGCGTTCATGGATTTGCGCGGGTTGCAGGAAAAGGCGCCCCAGATTTTGACTGGCCCCCTGGAAGAAAGTTGTAAGCGTCAAATCTATCTCGAGGTTCGAGACGTCACCGCCATAGGCGAAACTGTAAAGGTTGAGGGGTCGGCCCGTGCTCAGTTCACGCGATGCAAGCGAAACGAAGAAGCGGGCTTTCGGTATTTCGGGGCCACGGTAGATGCGGTCGCTGTCGCTAAGGCAGAAGTGAAGGGCCAATGCCTTACATTCAGCATCGAAAGCGCCGATCTCAGCCCGCGCGGGTTTATCGGAGCGGTCACCAACCTTTTCGGCCTGACCGACCGCATCAACGAAGCGGTCCTTGAAAAGGGCGGCGAGTTTTTGGCGGCCAATCCAGTTTGTCCGCCATTGCCCGAGGAATTCTCTGTTCTTGATCCGAACTACGAATCCGGCGGAACCCGCGAAATCGCACCAGGAGGGTTAGGGGCTGCTGTTGTCGGATCGGCGGATGTAAGTGCCGAGACAATTGTGAAAGTCCTTGCAGGTCTGAAAGAACTTGGCGTGTTGGAGTTTGCTGAATGAGATTTTGGTTTATTCTCCCCGCCTTTTTGGCATCTTTTCTGGACGCCCGCGCACCCGACGCGCAACAGGTCGACTTTGTCATCGATGCGACACTGCCCGTTCGCGATACAGAATTGCCATATACACTTGATCTGAACCTCACCGCCGCTGCGCCTACTCGGATCGGGGTCGGCGCCCTTCTCGACCTGCGCGAAGTTCAAAAAGTTGTGCCCGAGCGGTTGGCTGATAATGCGATCGTCGACAATTGCGGCCTGCAGGTCCGACTTGATGACTTGAGCTTTAAGGCCGAAGACCAAACAATAGATTTGGATGGGGATGTGACCATCACGATCTTTGAATGCAGCCGCACCGGTGAACGCAACTTTGAACGCGGTGAAGAAAAAAGAGCGATCTTGGCCAGCTTGTCCACCGAAGCGACTGTCGAAGTGCGGGACAACTGCGCCTATTTCAAGCTTATTGATCTTACCCTAACGGCCCCCGAAGAACAGCGAGAGCAACTGCTGGAAGACGACACTTTAGACTCTGTGAAGGAGTTGATGTTGGCAGCAGTGGATCTTGCACTGAACGACACCCCGTTGTGCCCGGAACTCCCGGCAGAGCTTGCGTCACTCGACCCAGCCTACGAAAAAGGTGGCCCGCGCGAGATTGGAGAAGGTGGTGTTGGCGTTTTCCTTGAAGGCTCCGTTGACGTCAGCCCTTCGACAATCCTCGACATTCTGACAGTGCTTCAAGAGCAAGAGCTTATTCCGGGTCGACCCTAGCGCAGACTAAACCTTGCCCGTTGAACCTCTCTTTGTTCTGGTTGGAAAACTGGGGCGTCAAAACAACAAACGCCGCGCTGCTCGAAGCACCGCGGCGTTAAATACATGTGAAGAGCAATTAGCTCTGCTTTGTAACCTGTGTAAAGTCCAGTTCGACCGGCGTCTCGCGACCAAAGATCGAAACCGAAACTTTCAACTTCTGGGCTTCGTCGTCCACGCCTTCGACCATACCGTCGAAATCCTCGAAGGGGCCGTCGTTGACCTTGACCTTTTCGCCCACCTCGAAGGTGATCATCAGTTTCGGCGCTTCTTCGCCTTCCTGAACGCGGTTGAGGATCTGGTTCACTTCGGCATCGCGCATCGGCATCGGGCGACCCTGCGGGCCAAGGAAACCGGTGACGCGGTTGATCGAGTTGATCAGGTGATAGCCTTGATCCGACATTTCCATATGCACCAGCACGTAGCCGGGCATAAAGCGGCGCTCGGTTGTGACCTTCTTGCCGCGGCGCACTTCGATCACCTCTTCGGTGGGCACCAGTACTTCGTCGATATCGTCTTCAAGGCCCTGCTCAACCACCGACGTGCGGATCTGTTCTGCGATCTTCTTTTCGAAATTCGAAAGAACGCTGACCGAGTACCACCGTTTCGCCATGAACCTGTCGTCCTTGTCTGTCTTCGGGGCATCGGATTTACCGGATACGCCCGTCATTGAAATCTTATCACGTCATCCGGAATAAAAAGCGGCGCGCAGCCCGAATCGCCACACGCCCATTCCGAATAGTCCTGCGTCAACTACTCTGACATTGCCCGCAGTGCAAGGGGGCTACAGCGTTTCGGCGCTTAGCTGAACGCGCCCAGGATCAGCTGAAGACCACCCCGGATGCCCAGATCAACCAACGCAAAGAATACAGCCGTAAGCGCCGCCATGATGAAAACCATAACCGTGGTCAACAGCACCTCACGCCGGGTCGGCCAGACGACCTTGGACACTTCGGCACGGACTTGCTGAATGAACTGAATCGGGTTGGTGGTGGCCATTTGGCGTGTTCTCTCTGCTAGCGGATGGCCCGGACATAACCGGGCATTGCGGCAATTTCAAGGGCAGTTGGATCAACTCTGCCCAATGCGGTCAGGGTTTGGGTTTGTCGTCCCACTCATCGCTGAGGATCCGGCGCGCATCGCCTTCGGGGTCTTCGTACTGGTTTGAACGAACGGTGTAGATAAAGGCGACCAGTCCAACGCCACCCAACAACAAAGAAATCGGGATTAGATAGGCAAGAACTTCCATCCGGTTTACCTCAGCCGAAGGGCATTGAGCGACACGGTGATCGACGAGGTCGACATCGCCAAAGCCGCGATCAATGGAGTTGCAAGTCCAATCACCGCCAAAGGAACGGCAATCACGTTGTAGACGGTCGCGATGCGGAAGTTTTCGCGAATGCGTTTTGTCGCCTTGACCGCCGTGTCACACGCATCCGCGATGGGGCTCAGGTCATTGCCCAACAACACAATGTCCGACGCCACCCGTGCAGCATCCAGCGCCGATGCCGGTGAGATCGAAACATGTGCGGCCGCCAAGGCTGCCGTGTCGTTCAACCCGTCGCCCACCATAAGGACGTGATGACCCTGATCGCTGAGGTTCTGAATGCGCTGCGCCTTGTCCTGCGGCAAAGCCTCGGCAATCCAATCGTTGATGCCCAGCTTTTCAGCCAGTGCGCGTACAGCCCCCTGCGAGTCGCCGGACATCAGAACCACATGCTTGCCCGAAGCACGTAGCGCGTCGACCGCCTGGGCCGCGCCCGGGCGCAAAGCGTCCGAGAACCGGAACGCCACAGGCATATGATCGCCAATCGCCAGCCAGGCTGAGGTTTCGCTGCCCTGCTCTGCCCCGACCCAAGCAGCCCGGCCCAAACGCACGCGTTGACCACGGTATTCACCTTCGGTGCCGTATCCTGGAACCTCAACAACACCCCGCACGTTGGCTGGTTTGATCCCGGCCTCACGGGCGGCTTTTGCCAAAGCCACGGACAGGGGGTGTGCTGATGCCTCGGCCAGAGCCAGAGCAACTTCGACTTTTGCGCGGGGATGATCCCCAAGATTGACCAGTTCCGGCGCGCCGGATGTCAGAGTGCCGGTTTTGTCGAACACCACTGTGTCAGCCTCGGACAGACGTTCCAGCGCGGTTGCGTGCTTGATCAACATGCCTTTGCGGAACAACCGGCCCGACGCCGCCGTTGTCACCGCTGGAACAGCCAGACCCAGGGCACAAGGGCAGGTGATAATCAGAACCGCCGCCGCAATGTTCAGCGCTGTGCGGATATCGCCCGAGTAAATGTACCAGCCCACAAAGCTGAGCGCTGATAGGATGTGAACGCCCGGCGCATAAAGCTTGGCCGCCTTGTCAGCCAAAGAGGTATAGCGCGAACGACCGGATTCAGCGATGGCCACCAGATCCGCCATGCGGTGCAGCGACGTATCCTCGCCCACTGCTGTTGCGCGCAACGTCAAAGGACCGGTCAGGTTGACCTCACCCGCACTGACCAACTGGCCGATTTCGGCAAATACAGGCACCGTTTCCCCGGTCAGTAGCGAGCGGTCGAGTTCAGACTGGCCAGACACGATCTCACCATCCACAGGCATCCGACCGCCCGGACGCACAAGGATCAAATCGCCAACTTTCAGATCAGCAACTGCGATTTCATGTTCTACGCCATTCACCAAACGGATCGCGCGCGGAACCTCAAGCGCGGTTAGTTCTTCGGCGGCGGATCGGGCTGCGGCACGGGTGCGGTAATCCAGATAACGTCCCGCCAGCAGGAAGAAGGTGAGAGTAAGGGCCGCATCGAAATAGGCGTGCTCGCCACTCAGCGCGGTTTCCCAAAGCGATGTGATCAGCGCCAACAGGATCGCCAGTACAATGGGCACATCCATATTCAACCGACGCACTCGCAAAGCGTTCCAGGCGTTTGCAAAAAAGGGCTGGGCCGAAAACGCGATGGCAGGCAGAGCAATCGCGGCAGAGATCCAGTGGAACATGTCCCGCGTGGCGTCAGTGGCCCCGGACCAGACCGAAACCGACAACAGCATGACGTTCATGGAGGCAAACCCGGCAACCGCCAGGCGCATCAGCAAGTCACGCCCTGCCTTGTCGGTCTGAGTGGCCGACAGGGCACCAGGATCAAGCTCGTGCGCTTCAAAACCGGCTTTCTCAAGTACAGGGATCAGATCGACAGCGCGCGTTTCAGGCGCTGCTTTGATCATCGCGCGCTTCAGGGTCAGGTTCACACGTGCATCTTCGACGCCGGGATGCGCGTTCAATTCCCGCTCAACCGTTGCAATACAGGCCGAGCAGTGAATACCCGGCAAAGACAGGGCTATCTGCACATCCTCGGGAATCGGCCGGGCAGGTTCCGCCGGGGCCGCAAGGCAGCCCGGACAGGCTGCGGTGCCGGAAGAAAGCTGCACGGTCATCGCTTATCCCTTCACATACAACGGAACGCGCTGCGAAAACTCGGCGCCATCACTGTCCCGGGCCACCAGACGAATGTTCCAGTTGCCCTCGCCCAACGTAGCGGGCGTGGCGTAGGCTGTGCCGTCAAAGGTGAAATCCGGCACGAAATCCTCGCGCACATGGGTCGCGCGGCCCACAACAGCCTGCAACTCGCTGACCTGAACCGGCGCACCGCTTTCGTCGGTGATGTGCAGGATCAGCAGCCCGCCCTTGGTTTCGGCCCGAACGGTCCACCCCAGAGCCTGTTGCTCTTTCAGACGTTCGTTGAACTCCTGACTGGCCACGTACGAGTTTTTGACCTCAAGCCCCGGGAAGGTTTTGACCGCGCTGTAGGCCAGCACAAGGTTTACGGTGATGATTACGCCAAAAGCGCCGATGAATACCGCCAAAGCGTGTTTTCCGGTGAATTTCCGTTCTGCCATGATCAGTTCCCCCGTCCGTTAAACGTGGTGTCCTTATAGGCCCGCTCACCGCTGCTCAGGTCCTCGACCCAGATGCGGACCGGCGTTGTATCCGCTCCGGCTGGGCCCGAGTCGCGCGACGAGATGATGTACACACGGGTCAATTGTGCCGTATCTGCCGGAACATTCACAGTGTGCAGGTTCGTGCCTTCGATTTCCAGCCGCATTGCCGGATCCCCGGTCAGAGACAGAGTGAACAAACGATCTTCGCCATGCTTGTTGCGCAGCCGCACGTCATAGGTGTTGCGAATTGTGCCATCTGACAGGGTCACAAATGTCGGGTTGCGAACCGGAGCAACGGTCAGGTCTATATCCGAGCGGATGAACAAAGCGAACAGCAACGCAAAACCAACCAGCGACCACAGGGCCGTGTATAGGATTGTGCGGGCGCGGAATATATGCGTCCATACACTTTTCGGCGGCTGCCCCGACCGCTCGCGCGTTTCATCACTGAGGGCCATATAATCGATCAGCCCTCGCGGCTTACCGATCTTGGCCATCATGTCATCACAGGCATCAATACAGAGAGCGCAGGTGATACATTCCAGCTGCTGACCATCGCGAATGTCGATCCCAACCGGGCAGACGTTCACGCAGGCCATGCAGTCGATGCAATCCCCCAACTCGGAATCCACAGTCCGCTTGCCTTTTCCCCGTGGCTCGCCGCGCCACTCACGGTAGCCGACAACAAGCGTATCTTCGTCCATCATCGCCGCCTGAATGCGTGGCCAGGGGCAGGCGTAGATACAGATCTGTTCGCGGGCGAAACCGCCAAAGAAGAACGTGGTGCCGGTCAGGATCAGCATCGTCGTATATGCCACCGGATGCGCGTTGCCTGTGACCAGATCCACCAAAAGCGTCGGGGCATCTGCAAAATAGAAGACCCAGGCCCCGCCGGTTGCCAGACCGATCAGGAACCAGACGGTCCATTTCGTGGCCCGCAGCCGGACCTTGCGAAAATCGAGCTTTTCTTGCCGGTGCAGGCGCAGACGGGCGTTTCGATCCCCTTCGATCCAACGTTCAACCAGAATGAACAAGTCGGTCCAGACCGTTTGCGGGCAGGCATAACCACACCAGACACGCCCCAGGGCCGAAGTGAACAGGAACAGGCCCAGACCGGCCATGATGAGCAGACCGGCGACAAAGTAAAATTCGTGGGGCCAGATTTCGATCCAGAAAAAATAGAACCGACGATTCGCCAAATCCAGCAATACTGCCTGATCCGGCAGGCTTGGTCCGCGATCCCACCGGATCCAGGGCGTCACATAGTAGATGCCCAGTGTCACGATCAGGATGATCCACTTCAGGTTCCGAAACGGCCCTGAGACACGTCTTGGAAAGATCGGTTCTCTTGGGGCGTAAAGGCTGGGGGCGGGATCGGAATCGCTCACTGGCTGGCTCCACAAATGGGTCTTCTGAAGGCGACTTGTTCCAGATCACGGGCAAGCGAACTTTGACATGGGTCAAAACGCGCATCGAACAAACATCTTTTGCAAATCAACCGACCCTGAGGGTGTCGGAGCAAAGGTGTTTTACCCGCTTTTTCACTAAATTTAGCAGAAAATGTCGCGTTTGTTGTGATAGCGGCCGTGTCGCAGGTCACGCACCGACCAATTGTCGCAGCCTCAGACTATGCGCACCTGAACGCGTCACTGCAGACAACTCAACTAGACTGGCAGAAAGTGGTAAAAGTGGGCACCGGCTGTTCAGGAAACGCGCGAACAGATGGAACAGCCGGTGCCACAGCCTTCGGGCAGCGAACTGCCCGAAGGTGTTCCTTATGGCTTACTGACCACCACCCAACTGGTGGACATAGGCCGTCACAGCGCGGATTTGCGCGTCGGTCAGGCGGTTTTCCCACGGGGGCATTACGCCAAAGCGGCTGTATGTGACTGTTTCGGTCAGAGCTTCTTCACTGCCGCCATAGAGCCAGATCGCGTCGGTCAGGTTCGGCGCGCCCTGGAACACGTCGCCCTGGCCGTTTTCGCCGTGGCAGACCGCGCAGTTGTCTTCAAAGACAACCTTGCCTGCTTGCGCCGCCGCATCGTCCGTCTGCGCATTGGTCAGCGACATGACATATTGGACAACCTGGGTGATCTCTTCACTTTCGAGAATCTCACCAAAGGCCGGCATTTCAGAATAGCGCGCATCGTCGCTTTCTTCGTTCCGGATACCATAGGCGACGGTGTACTCGATGTCTTCAAGCGTACCGCCCCACAGCCAGGCGTCGTCCAGCAGGTTGGGGAAACCGGGTGCGCCTTGAGCGCCGGAACCGTGACACTGCGCGCACCAGGTGCGGAATACGGCACCGCCGGAATTCACAGCGTATTGCTGCAATTCAGGGTCCTTAGAGATATCCTCGAGCGGTGTCTCTACCAGCTTGGCATTCCAAGGGGCGTTTGCCTCTTCAAACGAAACCAGCTCCTGCTGAACCAGCCCACGCGAGGACCAGCCCAGAACACCTGCTGTTGCAGATTGAACCAGCGGCCATGCCGGATACATGATCGTATAGATCAGACCCCAGAAAATGGTCGCGTAGAAGGTCCATAGCCACCAGCGCGGCATCGGGTTGTCAAATTCCTCGATCCCATCCCAGGAATGGCCGGTTGTGTTTGGATCACCCGGCTGTTTTTCAGGTGTCTTGCTCATTTCCGCGCCTCCTTGGATGTGGCGGGTTTATCTTGATGCCGGAAGGGGATGTTGGCGGTGTCGTTGTATTCTTTGCTGGCACCAGGGCGGAACACCCAGATGATGATGCCGATAAAGAAGACGAACAACACAAGCAGCATCCAGCTATCCGCGAACTGCCGTAGGAGTGTATATTCTTCCATCACACCCTCCTTAGCGGCTTGCGTCCGGGGTGAAGGTCGAGAAATCGACCAGCGTGCCCAGCATTTGCAGATAGGCGATCAGCGCGTCGGCTTCGGTCAGATCAGACTGGCCGTCGAAGTTGCGCACGTTGACCTTGTCGCCATAGCGTTCCAGCAGTCCGTCATAGTCGCTGTCCGGATCGGCCTGCGCGCGGAAATCGGCCACGGCGTTCTCCAGCATGTCTTCGGTATAGGGCGTGCCCACCAAAGCGTTGGCGGCCATGATGTCACCGATGTACTCGCCGTCGATCTTGCGGGTTTCGAGGAAGCCATATTTAGGCATCACTGATTCCGGCACCACCGACTGCGCATCGCGCAGGTGGCGCACATGCCAGTCGTCCGAGTAGCGGCCACCCACACGCGCCAGATCAGGCCCGGTACGCTTGGAACCCCACTGGAACGGGTGGTCGTACATTGATTCAGCCGCCAGCGAATAGTGGCCATAGCGTTCGACCTCATCCCGCATCGGACGGATCATCTGGCTGTGGCAGACATAGCAGCCTTCGCGCAGATAGATCTCACGACCCGCCATTTCGAGTGGGGTGTAAGGGCGCATGCCCTCCACCTTTTCGATGGTGTTCTCAAGGTAGAACAACGGGGTGATCTGAACGATGCCACCGATGGTTACGACCAAGAAACTGAAGATCAGCAGGAGGGTCGCGTTTGTCTCGAGGATCTTGTGTTTGTCGAGAATTGCCATTGCTCCGGCCCTCCTTATTCAGCCGGGACCGCGACGGTCAGGCTGGCCTCTTTGGCCGGCGCTTTCCGCACAGTCATCCACAGGTTGTAGCACATGATGACCGAGCCAGCGACGAACAGGACACCGCCCAGCGCGCGCACCACATACATCGGGAATTTGGCAGCCACGGTGTCGGCGAACGAGTTCACCAGGAAGCCGTTGGCATCCACTTCACGCCACATCAGGCCTTCCATGATACCGGTGACCCACATCGACGCGGCGTAAAGCACGATGCCGATGGTGGCGAGCCAGAAGTGCCAGCTGACCATCTGCAGCGAGTACAGACGCTCGCGCTTCCACAGGACAGGCACCAGGAAGTACAGCGCACCAAAGGTGATCATGCCGTTCCAGCCCAGCGCGCCCGAGTGCACGTGACCAATTGTCCAGTCGGTGTAGTGGCTCAGCGAGTTCACCGCGCGGATCGACATCATCGGGCCTTCAAAGGTGGACATGCCGTAGAAGCCAACCGAGATCACCATCATCCGGATCACAGGGTCGGTGCGCAATTTGTCCCATGCGCCCGACAGGGTCATTAGACCATTGATCATACCACCCCAAGACGGCATCCACAGGATCACCGAGAACACCATGCCCAGCGTCGAAGCCCAGTCAGGCAGCGCGGTATAGTGCAGGTGGTGCGGACCGGCCCAGATATACAGGAAGATCAGTGCCCAGAAGTGGATGATCGACAGCTTGTACGAGAAGACCGGACGCTCGGCCTGTTTCGGGATGAAGTAGTACATCATGCCCAGGAAGCCCGCTGTCAGGAAGAAGCCCACGGCGTTGTGGCCGTACCACCATTGGATCATGGCGTCTTGAACACCCGACCAGACGATGACCGACTTCGAACCCCAGATGCTGACCGGAATGGTCATGTTGTTGACCAGGTGCAGCATGGCGACGGTCACGATGAACGCCAGATAGAACCAGTTGGCCACATAGATGTGGGGTTCTTTCCGCTTGATGATCGTGCCCAGATAGACCGCCAGATAGGCAACCCAAACAACGGTCAACCACAGGTCGACGTACCACTCAGGCTCTGCATATTCCTTGGACTGTGTACCGCCCAGAATATAGCCGGTCGCGGCAAGTACGATGAACAGCTGATAGCCCCAGAACACGAACCATGCGAGGTTTCCGCCCCACAGGCGCGCGGCGCTGGTGCGCTGCACCACGTAGAACGACGTTGCGATCAGCGCGTTACCGCCAAATGCAAAAATCACTGCCGAGGTGTGCAGCGGACGCAAACGTCCAAAGTTCAAATACCCTTGCGCCCACTCGAAGTTGAGCACCGGAAACGCCAGCTGGAACGCAATAAAGGTTCCTGCCAGGAACCCTACCACACCCCAAAAGGCGGTTGCGATCACGCCGTAGCGGATCACGTCATCCATGTATTCGCCCGAGCGATCGACAAGAATATCTGGCTCTTCCGTGTTTCGAAGCGTCCAGATGAACAATCCACCGGCGATAAGCATCACCAGAATCGCATGCACCTGATACGCCAAATCGCGTGCATAATTTGATCCGATGGCGGCAAACACCACGACCAGACCAAGCACGATCAGCTTGATGTAATTCGACATATTGCGTCCCTTTGCCGTGCCCCGCGCGTTATTGATTCTTTTGACACGCGAAACCTATTTGACTGGCTGCCGTTCTGAAGCACGACAGCCGCTATTGCTTTGATCTGTATCAAGACAGTTCAGCGTTTTCTGTGACACGCATTGAGGATGAAAGAGGCCAACCGGTCGCATGAGACCATATGCCCGAACTAAGAGGTCGAAATGGCGTACAAATCCCTTCTCACTGTCATGACCGAAACGCAGACAGCTCAGACCGCACTGGCGCAGATGGTGGCGCTGGCGGATGCGCAGGATGCCCATGCCGAAGCGCTGTGCCTTGGTGTCGATCGCAGCCAGACCGGTTACTACTACGCCGGTGCCAACGCGCTGATCGTTCAGGAAACACTCAGCCGGGCCAATGCCGAGGCGCAAGAGTTGCTGACATTTGCCCAAGACTATCTGGGGAAGTCCGGCGTTCGCTGGTCTGCCGAACATGGTGTGGCGCAGATTGCAGACATCGGGCGTCATGTTGCACATCGGGCGCGGTTTTCGGATCTGGTGATCTTGCCGCATCCTTACGGCAAAGACCGTGGGGCCGAGGCCGAGCCGATTATTGAAGCGGCTATGTTCGAAGGCCATTGCCCAGTTCTGGTGGTTCCTGATGACGCCGCACCCCTGAAAGCGCCGCGTAATGTCATGATAGCCTGGAACGAAAGCGTCGAGGCGATGTGTGCGATCCGGCGCGCTCTGCCCTTCCTGAAAAAGGCGGAACTGGCCCGCATCGTGGTTATCGATCCACCCCGTCACGGCCCTGACCGGTCGGATCCGGGTGGTATGCTGTCTCAGATGTTGGCCCGACACGGGGTCAAATGCGAGATTGACGTGCTGAGCAAGACCATGACGCGCGTTTCGGACATTCTGAACCGCCATGCATCAGATACGGAATCGGACATGATCGTGATGGGCGCCTATGGGCATTCGCGCTTCCGCGAGGCCATACTCGGCGGGGCGACCCGCAATATGCTGGAACAGTCTTCCGTTCCAGTATTTCTGGCGCATTGATCATTATCTCAAAAGAAAAGAAGCCGCCCGAAACGGCGGCTTTTTCATGCTTTGCGGATAAGGCCGATCACGAACAGCAAAATCACGGCCCCCACGGTCGCGAAGAAGATCGATGACAAGACCCCTCCGCCCACCGAAAAGCCAAGCGCGGGGAAAATCATACCCGCCAAAAACGCCCCGACGATTCCGACGATGATGTTACCCACAAGGCCAAATCCGCGGCCTTCCATGATCTTGCCTGACAGCCACCCGGCGATTGCGCCGATGAAAAGCATTGCCAGGACACTGCCGAAAACCATGTTAAGCTCCTGATTTGTTTCTAGCCGCAATCAAAAGATCGCGGTCACAGTGTTGCGGCGCAAAGACCGGGATCAGACCAAAAAGCCGCCGTCCGAATCGTCACCGGCCTCTTCCATCAGACGACCCATGTCTGGAATGGTCACGTGGCGTTTGCCTTCCAGCGTGATCACACCGTCCTTTTTCAAGGCCGAGATCTGGCGGCTGACGGTTTCAAGCGTCAGACCCAGATAGTCCGCCATGGCCTCGCGTGTCAGCGGCAGGTCAAACACAATTGGCCCCGCCAGACCTTTCTGGCTGATAGACGCATCCCTGCGTGCGATGATCGACAATAGGCTGGCGATCTTTTCCCGTGCAGTCTTGCGTCCAAGCACCAGCATCCATTCGCGGGCAGCGTCAAGCTCGTCCAGAGTCATCTGCAACAGACGATGCGCGATATGCGGCGTTGTCGCCATCAATTCCTCGAAGGGCTTCTTGCGGAAGCAGCACATGACGACATCCGTGGTCGCCTGCACATCGTAGGGCGCAGCCTCACGCCCGGGGCGGCCGACAAAGTCACTGGGCAGCAGCAAACCCACCATCTGGGTTCGACCGTCTTCCATTGTCTGCGTCAATGACGCGATCCCGGCCACGACCGAGCCTACAAAATTCATCTGATCGCCGGACCAGATGATCGTTTGTCCCGCCTCGAAGCTGCGGTAATACTTAATGCTTTCAAGCTCTTCCAGCTCATCGGCATCGCAACGGGCGCAGACCGCCCGGTGTCGAATCGGGCAGTCTTCGCAATTGGAATGATCAAACTGTGCTTTTACTGTCATGCGCGTTCCTACTTGATCTCCATCAAAGCAGCCAAGTTGTCGGTGCCATAAGGGTATCGCCATGATAGTGAAACCACAATTGGCAAAGCTTGGACTTTTTGACGCGAAAGTACCGCGTTACACAAGCTACCCCACCGCCCCCCACTTTAGCAATGATGTGGGAGCAGACATGTTTGGCAACTGGATTTCGGGGATCAAACCCGGCAGTGCCATTTCCTTGTACATCCATGTTCCGTTCTGCCGCAGGCTGTGTTGGTTCTGTGCCTGCCGGACACAAGGAACTCAAACCGACAACCCGGTTATTGCTTATGTGGACGTTCTGAAGGCCGAGTTGGACCTGCTTGCAGCCCGCCTGCCCGAGGGTGTGGTGTTGTCGCGTCTGCATTGGGGTGGTGGCACGCCGACCTTGCTGAACGCGCAGCTAATGCGCGAATTGGCGCAGCATATTCTGGGTATCGTACCCATGGGATCTGATGCCGAATTTTCGGTCGAGATTGACCCGAACGAAATTGACGAAGCCCGTCTGGATGCGTTGGCGGACGCAGGTATGAACCGTGCCTCGGTCGGGGTTCAGGATTTCGACGACGAAATTCAGAAAACCATCGGTCGAATTCAAAGCTACGACACCACCCGCGACGCCATCGACATGATCCGCGAACGAGGTATTACCAGCCTGAACGCAGATATCCTTTATGGCCTGCCGCATCAGACAAAGGCCCGGATGACCGAAAGCGTGCAGAAGCTGCTTTCGCTCAGCCCGGATCGCGTGGCGTTGTATGGCTACGCGCATGTGCCCTGGATGGCGAAGCGCCAACAGATGATCCCGTCCGACGCGCTTCCCACGCCGGAACAACGGCTCGAGCTGTTCGATACCGCCCGCCGCCTGTTCCTGTGGGACAACTACGCCGAAATTGGCATCGACCATTTCGCTACACAGGATGACGGGCTCACCAATGCCTTGCGCGCGGGGCGCTTGAAGCGGAACTTCCAGGGATACACCGACGATCAGGCAGACGTTCTGATCGGGGTCGGGGCCAGTTCGATCTCGCGCTTTCCACAAGGCTACGCGCAGAACGCTTCGGCCACCTCGGCCCATACCAAAGCCGTCCGTGACGGACAGTTTTCAACCGCCCGTGGACATCTGTTCAAAGGTCAGGACATTCTGCGCGCACGTCTGATCGAAGCGCTGATGTGTGATTTCCAGATCAACAGCGCCGAAATCCTGCGCGACCATGACATCTCGGCCGCCGCGCTGAATGAGATGTATCACTCCGCCAACGCCGATTTCGACGGGCTTCTGCGGATCACCGATGACGGACTTTTCATCCCGCCCGAAGCGCGCGCGCTAACCCGGATGATCGCCCGCAGTTTTGACGTTTATGACCTGAGCAAAGCCGGGCACAGCTCGGCAATCTGACCTCTTTGCTGCGGGCAATTTCTGGCCCGCAGACCACAAAACGCAACGGGGGCTTGACGCACACCTGCGGTTTTTCCCACACTCGTGCTGTGGGGTGAAGTTTCGCCCTGCACCCTGAGGCGGGCAAAATACAGACAGTCCTTGCCGACGCAAAAGCGGCGGATGCCCCTTTCGTGCAGCCATTCTGCAACCTGAAAGAGGGACAACACTCATGCGCGTCTTCACCGTCCTCGGGCCCAGCCAATCGGGCAAATCTACCCTGGTCGAGGCCATCAGCCGCCTCGACGGGCGCCCCACAACATTCGATGTTTCCGGAACCGTGCATTTGCACGGTTTTTCTTACCTGGACGAGCCCTGGTGCGCGATCGACGTGGATGGCGGCGGCGATGCACTGGCCTATGTCGGGCCTGCAATGGCCATATCGGACGCCGCCGTGGTGGTCGTGCCACCCGACCCGAATGCCGCCGTTCTGTGCGCGCCCTACCTGCGGCTGGTCGAAGAAGCGGGCATCCCCTGTTTCCTTTTCATCAACCGGATGGATAACCCCAATGGCCGCATCCGCGATATCATCGCAGCCCTGCAAACATACTGCACCCATCATATCGCCTTGCGCCAGGTTCCGATCCGCGAAGGAGACACGATCATCGGCGCAGTTGATCTGATTTCAGAGCGCGCATGGAAGTATCAGGAAGGCCAGCCCTCGGCCCTGATCGAACTGCCGCAATCCGTAGAAGACCGAGAACAGGAAGCCCGAACTGAGTTGCTGGAAACCCTGTCGGATTTCGACGACCATCTGTTGGAACAGCTGATAGAAGACAAACAGCCGCCCAGCGACGAGGTTTATGATCTGGCCGCTCAGGTCCTGCAAAACCATCAGTTGATCCCAGCTTGTCTGGGGGCTGCAAGCCATGGCAACGGGCTGACTCGCCTGATGAAAGCACTGCGACACGAAGCGCCTGAATTTGATATCGCCGCCGGACGCGACGAGGCTGCAGACAGTGCCCGAGCCATTGCTGGTTTTGCAGATGTCAAAAAACACATCGGAAAGATCGTCGTTCTGCGCGGCCTCGGAGGCGGTGTACAAGCACATGAGGCTTTGGGCGGTGAAACCGTAGGAAACCTGACAACGCTGGATGCCAAAACTCAAATCTCCACACTGGAAGCCGGGCAGATTGGGCTTGCGGTAAAATCCGATCACCTCAACCCCGGCTATATCTACGACAGCAATTCAGCGACGGAGCTGCCGGAATGGGCGGCTTCGCATCCGGTCGCACATCGTCAGATCGTCTCACCCGCGCATGAGCGGGACGATGTGCGCCTGTCCAATGCGCTAAGCCGTCTGGCCGAAATCGACCCCGGCTTGCACCTGCAACAGGATGAACTGAGCGGCCATTCGATCCTTGGATCGCAAGGCCCGCAACATATGCGTCGCGTGACCGCCAAGCTCGCTGAGGATTTTGGGATCGAGATAGAAGCGGATCAGGTCGAAACCGCCTATCGCGAGACCATCCGCGCGCCCGTCGAACATCGCCATCGTCATCGCAAACAATCCGGTGGGGCCGGACAGTTCGCGGATGTGGTGATCTCGGTCGCTCCCCTGCCTCGCGGGTCGGGGTTCCAGTTCGAAGAGGTTGTCAAAGGCGGCGCTGTGCCCAAGAACTATATTCCGTCGGTGGAACACGGTGCCAAGGACGCGCTGGAACAAGGCCCCGAAGGATTTCCCGTGGTCGACGTCAAAGTGACCCTGAGCGACGGTAAACACCACAACGTGGACAGTTCGGACTATGCGTTCCGCACCGCAGGCAAGAACGCGGTACGCGAAGCGCTGACTCAGGCCAAACCGGTGGTTCTGCAACCGATTCTGACCGCAGAGATTCACCTGCCTTCCGATTTTGTTGGCGACCTCGTGCCAACAATCAGTTCGCTGCAAGGGCAGGTTCTGGGATTTGAGGGCAACCCAAACGCGTCAGGGTGGGAGATCTTCAACGCCCAGATCCCCGCCGTGACCGAGGATGAACTGCACCGCACCCTTGCCAGTGCCACGCGCGGAACCGGATGGGTCAAGCTGACCTTTGATCACTACGAAGAACTGAGCGGGCCAGTGCCGAAGGCGGCGACCAAAGAAAAGGCAAGCGCGTGATGGCCTGAGGAAGGCGGGCTGGTCTCAGCCCGCCGCTGCGATCAACTCGCGCGTATAATCGGTCTGGGCGTTTTCGAACAAAGCCTCGGCCGCACCCATTTCCACGACGTACCCATTTCGCATGACGATTACGTTGTGCGACATGGCCCGTACGACTTTCAGGTCATGGCTGATGAACAGGTAAGCCAGACCATATTTCTTCTGCAGATCACGCAGCAGATCAACGATCTGAACCTGAACCGTCATGTCCAACGCGCTGGTCGGTTCGTCCAACACCAGCAGTTTGGGCCGCAAAACCATCGCGCGGGCAATTGCGATACGCTGGCGCTGTCCGCCTGAGAACTCATGCGGGTACCGGTCCATCGCGGCGGGATCCAACCCCACTTCGGTCATTACCTCAGCAACCAGCTCACGCGGGGCGCGGTGAGGGTCAATGTTGTGAATGGCCAGACCTTCCGCAATGATCTGCTGACAGGTCATGCGCGGGCTGAGGCTGCCGAACGGGTCCTGAAACACGATCTGCATATCCTTGCGCAACCTGCGCAATTCGCGGGTAGACCATCTTCGCACATCCTGATCGCGGAAGGTGATGCCGCCTTCGGACGCAATGAGGCGCATGATCGCCAGCGCCAGCGTGGTCTTACCCGAGCCGCTTTCGCCGACGATGCCCAAAGTCTCACCCGCGCGCACGCTGAGCGTGGCGTCATTCACCGCCTTCACATAGCCAACAGTACGCTTCAGAAATCCGCGCTGGATTGGGAACCAGACCTTCAGGTGATCGGTGCGCGCGACCTCTTCCGCGTCTGAGGCAACCGGTTCGGGCTGACCCGAAGGTTCGGCGGCCAAAAGTTTCCGGGTATAGGGATGCTGTGGGTTGTCAAAGATGTCCTGCGTGACACCGGTTTCGACAATCTCACCATCCTTCATCACACAAACACGGTCGGCAATCCGGCGTACGATTCCCAGATCATGGGTGATGAACAGCATCCCCATATTCTCGGATTTCTGCAATTCGGCCAGCAATTCGAGTATCTGCGCCTGAATGGTCACGTCCAACGCCGTTGTCGGTTCGTCGGCTATCAGGATGTCCGGCTTGTTGGCCAGCGCCATTGCGATCATCACCCGCTGCCGTTGCCCACCAGACAATTGGTGCGGATAACTGTCCAACCTGTCTTCGGGGTCGCGGATACCAACCTTGGTCAGCAGCTCCAAAATCCGCCCCCGTGCAGCCTCACCGGTCACGCCCTGATGCAGCGCCAGCGATTCCGCCATTTGCTTCTGAATCGTGTGCAGCGGGTTCAACGAGGTCATCGGCTCCTGAAAGATGAAGCTGATGTCATTGCCACGCACATCCATAAGATGCTGCTCGGACGCACCAATCATCTCTTGCCCATCATAGGTCACAGACCCTTCGACCATTGCGCTGTCACCCAGCAGTGACACTGTCGACAAAGCCGTCACGGATTTCCCTGACCCGGATTCGCCCACCAACGCAACGGTTTCACCCCGATCTACCGTGAAGGAAACGCCTTTGACAGCTGCGCTGACCTGACCGTCCTGCCGAAACGAGACCTTGAGGTTGTTCACATCCAGCAAGCTCATGAGAAGGTCTTTCTAGGATCAAACGCATCCCGCACACCTTCGAAAATGAAGACCAGCAGCGATAGCATTATGGCAAAGGTGAAAAAGGCTGTGAAAGCCAGCCACGGGGCTTGCAGGTTCTGTTTTGCCTGCAAGGTCAGCTCTCCCAAAGACGGTGCGGAAGATGGCAAACCAAAGCCCAGATAATCCAGCGAAGCCAGGCCGCCGATGGTTCCTGTGACAATGAACGGCATGAACGTCAGGGTAGCCACCATTGCGTTAGGTAACATGTGACGGAACATGATGGTCATGTTGCCCACGCCCAGTGCCCGCGCAGCGCGCACATATTCAAGGTTTCGCGCGCGTAGAAACTCCGCGCGCACCACGCCGACCAACCCGGTCCAACTGAACAGGATCATCAACGCGACCAGCAACCAGAAACTTCGGCCCAGAACCGCGAACATGATGATGATCACATACAGCGACGGGGTTGCTGACCAGATCTCGATGATCCGCTGAAAGATCAGATCCAGCCAACCGCCGAAGAACCCTTGAATGGCACCAGCGAAAATGCCGATCAGGCTGGCGGCACCAGTCACAAGCAGAGTGAACAGGATCGACAGGCGAAACCCATATATCACGCGCGCCAGCACATCGCGTTTGGTGTCATCCGTGCCCAACAGGTTCTGACCGTTGGGCGGTAAGGGCGCGGCCCCTGGTCGGTCTACCGACGTATTGAAGGAGTATGGGATCAACGGCCAAAGCGCCCAGCCACGCTCGAACCCTTCCGCCTGGAAAGTCCCGGCGTCGATTTGTTCGATGATACCTTCGGGGTCGTCGAAACACTCTTCCAGTCCGCCGCTATCGATCAGGCATTGAACTTCGGGGTCGCGGTAAATGGCTTCAGTCTGGAAATCGCCACCAAATTCGGTTTCCGCGTAAAAGTTGAAGATCGGCGTATAGAAATCACCCCGGTACTTCACGAGGATGGGTTTGTCATTTGCGATGAACTCGGCGCACAAGGACAAACCAAACAACACCGAAAAGATGATCAGCGACCAGAACGCGCGCCTGTTGCGGCAGAAATTGCTCCAGCGGCGCTGGTTCAGAGGGGAGAGTGCCATTTACCCCTCCCGCTTTTCGAAATCGATGCGTGGATCGACCAGCACATACATCAGATCGCTGATGATCCCGACAACCAGCCCCATCAGCCCGAAGATGAACAAGGTGCCAAAAATCACCGGATAATCCCGCGCCACTGCAGCCTCGAACCCCAGACGACCCAGACCGTCCAGCGAGAAGATGGTCTCGATAATGATCGAACCACCGAAAAACACGCCGATAAACACCGCCGGGAACCCGGCAATTACGATAAGCATCGCGTTTCGAAAGACATGGCCATAAAGCACCTTACGTTCGCTCAGACCTTTAGCACGGGCCGTCATGACATATTGCTTTTTGATTTCATCCAGAAACGAGTTCTTGGTCAGCAGCGTAAGCGTCGCAAAGGCCGAGATCGTGAGCGCAATTGTCGGCAGAGCAATGTGCCAGAAGTAATCTGCAACCTTGCCGAACAGGCTCAGGCTCTCCCAGTTGTCCGAGGTCAGACCGCGCAGCGGGAAGATCTGCCAGTAAGACCCACCCGCGAATAGCACCAGCAGAAGGATCGCAAACAGAAAGCCCGGGATCGCATAGGCCACGATGATCGCCCCGCTGGTCCAGGTATCGAACTGTGATCCATCTTTTATCGCTTTGCGAATACCAAGAGGGATCGACACCAAATAGGCAATCAGGGTCGACCACAGGCCCAATGAGATTGAAACCGGCATCTTTTCAAGCACCAGATCAATCACGCTAATCGAACGGAAATAGCTCTGCCCGAAATCCAGGGTCAGATAGTTGCCCATCATGATGAGGAAACGTTCCAGAGGCGGTTTGTCGAATCCGAATTCTTTCTCAAGTTCAGCAATAAATTCGGGCGGCAGGCCGCGTGCGCCGACATATTTATCGTCGAAAACACCACCTGCGGGTTCAGAACCGGCGCCAGCATCGCCCCCACCCGCAAATCCGGCAAAAACGTCCCCCTGACCTTCGATCTGCGCGATGATCTGTTCGACCGGTCCACCCGGCACGAATTGTACCAGCGTGAAGTTGACGATCATGATGCCCAAAAGGGTCGGAATGATCAGCAACAAGCGTCTTAAAATATAGGCGCCCATGTTATCGCAGTGCGCCTTTCGCTTTCAACGCAGCCTCTTTTTCCGGATTGATCCACCACAAATCCAGATGACCCAGTGAATAGGGCGGCAGGTTTTCGGGGTATTCGTACATATCGTAGTATGCCGTCCAGTAATCAGCGATGAATCCCACGGGGACCACGAAGAACTCGTAACGCAAGGCGCGATCAAGCGCCGTCAGTGCTGTGTCCTGGTCCGCCTGATTGTCGGTTTCGAAAGATGCTTCGATGATTGCATCTACTAAGGGGCTGGCCAACCCGGCTGGATTAAAGAGGCTGAATGCAGCTTCTTCCGATCCATACATCTGGCTTAACCCTCCGCCAGTGGACAGGAATGACCCGTAGCGTGTGGAATAGACCATATCATAGTCCCGCTCGCGGCTGCGAAGGGTGTACTGCGCCGGGTCAACCTTTTCAGCCGAAGCGTCCACACCAATAGACTGCAAGTTCTGAACATAGGTTTCGATCATGGTGGCAGTCGATGTCGGCAGGTTTGAAGGATAGGGGATATTCACCTTCAATGTCTGCCCCTCGGCATTGCGCCGCACATTGCCATCACCAACAGGCCAACCGGCCTCGTCCAGTATTTTCGCCGCTTTGCGTAGATTTCTCCTATCGTTCAGACGCGCAGGGTTTGACTCGTGCGCCAAAACAGCAGGTTCTGTCAGAAGGTCAGCAGGTACGACGTCACCCAACGCTTGCAAAAACGCTAGTTCATCACCTTCAGGCAGACCTTTTGCCTCAAGCGGGGTACCCTGAATAAAGGAATTGCGTGGCGCATTCAGCCCGAACAGCAAAGACTCGTTTGCCCATTCGAAATTAAAGGCTAAGGCAAGGGCTTTGCGTACGTTCTTGTCTGCAAATTGCGGTTTTCCCAGATTGAAAACAAAACCCGACGGGGTCGGCGGGCTGCCATCCACGATTTCATCGCGAACGACCACGCCTTCGCTCAGCTTCGGGAAATCATAGCCCGTCGCCCAAAGCTTGGGATCGCTTTCGATACGCAGCGTGTACTCACCGGCTTTGAAACCTTCGAACGCCGCGGTCTGATCAGCAAAATACTCGACGCGGATTGTGTCGAAATTGTTCCGACCAACATTGTACGGCAGATCCTTGCCCCAATAATCATCACGGCGCTTGTAGACGATCCGACGATTGATGTCGTAGCTATCAAGCTTATACGGACCTGATCCAACCGCTACTTCCAGGCGCGGTTCATCCAAACGCCTGGACTCATCCGCTTCGAACCATGCCTTGGAAAATACAGGGGTCGCGCCGACTGTTTCTATCAGGCTGCGGCGGGTTACTTCGGGATTAAACGAGAACTTGACCGTATGTTCATCCAGCGCTTCCGCCCCTGTCACCATACGACCCACAGCCTGCGCGTACGACGGCAAGCCCTGTTCGATGAACAGGCGATGGCTATAGACGACATCTTCCGCGGTTACCGGAGTGCCATCCCAAAAGGTTGCTTCGGGTCGCAGGTGAAAGATGACGAAGTTGCGCCCTTCGTCATACTCCAGACTTTCTGCCAAAACTCCGTAATATTGCCCGACACTGTCATCTGCACTATCAAATAGGCGATCATATTGCAGTGTCGTCAATGCGCCGGCGCGCCCCTTTCGCGAATAGGGGTTGAGAGAATCGAACGTGCCCGAGGCCGCCAAAGAAAGCTCGCCGCCTTTGGGAGCTTCCGGGTTCACGTAATTCAGATGCGTG
This sequence comes from Ruegeria sp. CF8, assembly GCF_056537285.1. Classification (NCBI taxonomy): domain Bacteria; kingdom Pseudomonadati; phylum Pseudomonadota; class Alphaproteobacteria; order Rhodobacterales; family Roseobacteraceae; genus Ruegeria; species Ruegeria sp. CF8. The sequence continues at coordinate 44,912 of NZ_JBQFRG010000009.1, forward strand.
TAGTCAGCGGGATAATCCAGATTGCCGAAATAGGAGTACCCATGACTGCTAGTGACACCCTCATCCAAAGCCTGAACGACTTGCGGAGCGATCAAAGCCGTGCACAGCCCCAATATGCTAGCCCAAGGCCGTAATTTAAGATCACGTGCAGCAGGCGTCAGGGATATCATGTGGCTCGTCCTCTCGGTCAGTGTCTTCACCAATGTCGTAACCGCTAGCTAAAGTGCCAACGCTAACAGTTTCAAGTTTAGAATGCGTGAGCGCTTTGTGAAGTTTCCTTCAGACAAAAAAAGCCGCTGCACAGGGCAGCGGCCTTGGAAATCTTTGATCTGACGGGCAATCAGTTGCCGATTGTCTGCAGGTAGGCAATCACATCTGCGCGATCTTGCGGCTTTTTCAGACCCGCAAAGCTCATCGATGTGCCCGAGATGTAAGCGCTTGGGCGTTCCAGGAAGGCATCCAGAGCTTCAGGCGTCCAGTTGCCGCCATGCGCCTGCATGCTGGCCGAGTAACCTGTGAACCCTTTCGCCGAAGCAACCGGACGGTTCACAATGGCATAGAGGTAAGGGCCAGTGCCGTTAGCGCCGTCTTCCAGCTTGTGGCAGGCAGTGCATTTGCGGAACACTCTTGCACCTTTTTCGACGTCAGCGGCGGCCAGCATGTCTTCGAAGACCACTTCTTCGCCATCAGCGCTTTCGCCCGAGCTTTCGGTTTCGATAATGTAGGCGGCCTCAGCGTGGCCGTGGCCACCGGAATAATAGAGGACATCCGCCCCCCATTTGGCCAGAAGCAGCACCAGGAAAGTGCCGAACAGGCCTGCGGCGGCCTTGGTAACTGTCATCGTGTCGAACATTGATCGCGTGTCCATTTCAGCTGTCTGGGCTGCTGTCTAAGGCTTCCCCTTGCGAGAGGCAAGGTATAGACACCGCGACGAAACGACCAAATCGCGAACTTGTTGCATGGAATCGACCAAATGACCAATCGCATTGCATTTCAAGGTGAGCCGGGCGCCTATAGCCACGAAGCCTGCCGCAACGCTCGGCCCGAAATGGAGGCTCTACCCTGCCGTACTTTCGAAGATGTGATCGAATCGGTTCGTTCGGGTGCGGCGGATCTGGCGATGCTGCCGGTTGAAAACACGACCTACGGACGAGTCGCCGATATTCACCGGCTGTTGCCTCATAGTGGCTTGCATATCATCGACGAAGCATTTGTGCGGGTACATATCAACCTGTTGGGCGTCCCCGGCGCAAAACTGGAAGACATTACCGAGGCACATTCCCATCTGGTGCTGCTGCCGCAATGCGCGGGGTTCCTGAAACAGCACGACATTCGCGGACGTGTCAGCCCCGACAACGCCCGCGCGGCGCGCGAAGTGGCCGAGGTGGGCGACCTACATTCTGCTGCGCTGGCCAGCGAACTGGCTGGTGAGATCTACAACCTGAATGTGCTGGCCCGCAATATCGAAGACAATGACGACAACACGACCCGTTTCCTTGTGATGTCGCGTCAGGCCGATCTGTCGCGTCGCGGCGAACATGGCATGATCACCAGTTTTGTTTTTCAGGTCCGCAACATCCCAGCTGCGCTGTATAAGGCGATGGGCGGCTTTGCCACCAACGGGATCAACATGACCAAGTTGGAAAGCTACATGGTTGATGGATCATTCACTGCGACTCAGTTTTATGCTGATATCGTTGGTCACCCGGATGACCGGAACGTTCGATTGGCAATGGACGAGTTGGAACACTTCACAACCAACGTGGAAATCTTAGGCGTCTATCCGGCAGCGCAACCGCGCGGCTAGATTATTCTTCCTTCGACTTGGCGAATTCAGATTGGCGCGCGTTGCTGCGCCTAGCCACGTAGCAAGCGATCATCACGCTTATGCACGTGGGCGTTCGACTTGGCAAACTGCATCTTCTGCTCAATCGCGTTATGAAACAGCGCAACAGCGTTTTTCTACGCACCGTGCAGATGCCGCTGCTCCAACTCGCGTGCAAAGTCACTTAACCGGGATTGCAACTGTTTGCGGAACCGGGATTGGCCCAGTTTCACCGATTGCAGCAACAGACGCGCAGGCAGGGTTTTGGCCGCCAGTGACATCTCAAGGCTCAGCCGTGTTCTGCGCGGCGACAGGGCCAGAAAATCAACACTGGTCAGACCGGTCATGCCCTTGCTGGAAGCTTCGAATCGCATTTGCGAAGGCCGGTCAAAATCCGTCATCACCACCGACATTTGGCGCAGCTTGCCGCGCAGCTTGAACTCTGTCTGCCACTCAGTCCCGGCAACAAAGACCGCTTCGGACCCCAAGCGCCGTACGTCGATTCCCCGGCGCATGGCCATACGTTCGAACCGTCCGAAATCCGACACCATGTCGAACACTGCGTTAATGGGGGCTTCGATATCCTCACGGGCTGAAAACTGCATGATACCCTTTGATGTTTATGGCCGCGCCAATATTTCGTCAGTCCAACGTATCCGCAAGCCAGTTCTCAAGCAGAAAATGTGCAATTGCACCCTTGCGGGCGGGCAAAAGGCTTGGATGATCCCCGGCAAATGCCTGCATCATCTCGGATTTGCTGACCCACATCGCCTCTTCAATCTCAACGGGATCAATCACGATGTCACGCGCCAGTGCCTCGCCCGCGCAGCCAAACATCAGCGAAGCCGGGAATGGCCAGGGTTGACTGGACAGATAGGATACGTCCCCGACCGGAACGCCCGCCTCTTCCATCACCTCGCGGCGCACGGCAGCTTCCAGCGTTTCTCCGGGTTCGACAAATCCCGCCAATAGCGAATACATCCCCTCGGGCCAGCCCGGAGACCGACCCATCAGCACGCTGTCCCCATATGTGATCAGCATGATCACCACCGGGTCGGTGCGCGGGAAATGTTGCCCACCGCATGACGGGCAACTGCGTTGCCAACCGCCCTGAGACATCTGGCTGGCAGCCCCACAGCGCGCGCAAAACCGATGAGTTTCGTGCCAGCCGATAACGGCTTTGGCCGTTGCCGCCAATTCGGCATCGCGCGGCGATAATCGCGTCATGATCCGGCGCAATTCGGCAAACACGTATCCCTCTGGCAAATCAGGGTGCTGCTGCTCGGACTTGTCCACGAACTCTCCCAAACCGGTCAGGTCCAGACCTTCTGCCGTCCAGGCCGAAATATCCACCGCAAACAAAGGCGCGTCTTCGGCTGACAGGCCCAAAAAAACAGGAGCTTCAATAACCCCACCAGGTCCCGCACCGACCAGCGGGTGCGTCATCGGAAGCAAAGCAAGCTGATCCAGCCCTTGGCCCATAACCAGAACTTTCCCGCGCCAGATCATCATGCACCGCGCCGCCGGGTGGCGTTGCGCCGCTGTCAAAGCTTCGGCATTCCCGCGCGTATGGGCCGCTCGGTTCAGGCCCGAGCCGCCAAAGGTCACCTGCTCAGCGTTTTTCATTGGAATTCCTTTTGGTCCCTGGCACAGGGCTGCCATGTCTCAGACCGTGTTGCAATGGCAATTCAAACACGCACAACACGCATATCTGCCGCTGAAAAGCCGCATGGCGGCCCCGGAAAAATCATTTAGGTTACGCTTTGTAAGATTTAATCAATAACCCTATTCAAAAGCAGACCATTCAAAGTGAAGCAAAACCCTTCGACGCAGGTGTCCTCCGAAAAAAACCGTGGGCATGTGCGTATTCTGGCAACAACCGACCTGCATATGAACCTGACAGGTTTTGACTATTACACCGATACTCCTGACCCGACGCTAGGATTGACGCGCACCGCCAGCCTGATCCGCAAAACCCGCCAAGAAGCAAGTGATGCGTTGGTTCTGTTGGTAGACAACGGAGATGCATTTCAGGGAACGCCGTTGGGCGAATGGGCGGCCCAGAACGACATGCCGCACCCAATAATGCAAGCCTTTGCGGCGCTGGAGTACGACGCCATAGGTCTCGGCAACCATGATTTTGGTTTTGGGCTGCCGGTATTGGACAATATCATCTCGCAAGCCCCTTGCCCTGTCCTGTGCAGCAACCTGCATCGATCGGGTGGCCTGCAAGCATGGCAGAGATTTGCGATACTGGACCGCACCGTGCCTTTGGGTGGCAAAGATATGCCCCTTCGCATCGGCTTGATATCCGTTCTTCCGCCTCAAACCACCCGCTGGGAAGAGCATCACCTGAACGGAGAGGTCACAGCCGAAGACATCCTGTCCTCGGCACGCGACCTGTCAAAACGACTGCGCGCTGAAGGATGTGACCTTATCGTTGCTCTGGCGCATTCCGGCCTGGGCCAAACAGAGCCGGTGGAAGGGATGGAGAATGCCATAATTCCCTTGGCCGCCATCGACGGAATCGATGCCATTGTCGCCGGGCATACGCATCTGACCCTTCCGAGTCGCACCGATACCAACGCCCAATATCTCGATCACGCAAACGGGCTGGTGCATGAAACCCCGGTTGTCATGGCCGGGTCGGCCGGATCTTATCTTGGTGTCATCGATCTTGTTATTTCTCCGCAACCGAATGGCCGATTAAACATTGAAGAATGTCGCGTGGACCTGCGCCCGGTTTGCGCGAGCGGAATCGCGGTCGAGGAAGACCAGGATATAGTGCGTCTGTTCGCCGACGCCCATCGTCAAACACGTAACGCGGTCGCCAAACCCGTCGCGCTCGTACCAGAGACCATGCACAGCTATTTCAGCTTTTGCGCACCGGATCGCGGCTTGGCCCTGGTCGCTGCGGCACAGGCTGCCGCTTTGCGTCCATACCTGCAAGGGTCGGCGTTGGGCGAGTTGCCGCTGTTGTCAGCCGTGGCGCCCGGGAAAAGCGGTGGGCGAGCTGGCCCTCGGCATTATACAGATGTCCCGGCGGGGGAAATATGCCTGCGTCACGTTGCGGACCTGTATCCGTTTCCCAATGAACTGCGCGCATTACAGATCAACGGTGCCGACGTGCTGGATTGGCTGGAAATGTCGGCAAGCGTGTTCAACCAGCTTTCACCAGATACAGAAGCGGATCTCATCAACCCTGAACGTGCCGGTTACAATTTCGACGTTATCTTCGGCCTGTCCTACCAAATCGATCCATCGCAACCTGCACGCTTTGACAGTGACGGTCGGCTCATAGACCCTGACAACAGACGAATCTACAACCTGACAATCGGTGGCCAACCTATTCAGCCCGCACAAAGGTTTGTCCTGGCCAGCAACAATTACCGCGCCAGTGGAGGCGGACATTTTCCTGCCGCCTCTGCCGCCCAACGCATCAACCTACCGCCGCTCGATATCAAGGACCTGTTGCGGGATTACCTGTCGCATCGCCTTCCCCCCGATCCCATAGCGCGGCTCCCCTATCCGTTTACTCTGACAGCTCAAACGGGTGTAAATGCCTTGCTGCGAACAGGTCCCGGTGCCCTTGAACACATGGATGAGCTGCGCATGTTCAACGCCCAATTGCTAAGTCCCGATGACGCCGGATTCGAGCGTATCCGCCTCACGTTCTGACGGGTTGTCTTTTGCCCTCGCCTTCCCTATATCCAGAGTCGAGAGGTTGGCGCGGGCGAGCGCCTCGCCAACCTGGTCAGGTCCGGAAGGAAGCAGCCACAACGAGCCCCGCTTGGGTCGATGTCCAACCTCTCACTTTCCCACTTTGTACGTAACGGGTGATATTCAGTGTCACCCCAAGCTCGTTCAGGCGTCGATAAAGCGTGACCAGAGGGCCGCGTTGCATCGGGAAAAAGCGCCAATATGCCCAACCTCAGACAACCCGAAATCAGCCGGTTTCAGCAGGTGTCGTTTCGCTTTGGGTCCATAGAGATCAGCAAGCCGCCATACCGCCTTGGGCGGTACCATCTGATCATCTTCAAAGGTAAAAAGATCCACCGGTTTTTCAGCTTCTGTCCACCGCGCAGCAGGTAGCCCAGCCCCGATCTCGGGCAAGTAGCTCGAAGGTGCGGTGCACCATTTGCGCCATTGCCAGTAGACCGAGGCCGGCAAATCCGCCCCAAAGCCGATTGCCTTTCCGGGCAAATAACCAAGCGCTTTGACCAACAATGGCGCATGCCCATACCAGAAGACCCCGGCCAACCCACGGTAAGGCCAAGGGTGATCGTTCAGGGTCACAAGCCCAGAACACACACAAATCATCCGGTCGATTTTGTCGATATCGGGCTGTACGGGTCCCAGCATGGCACCTACAGAATGACCGATCGTCCATTGTTGCGCATCGGGAAAACGCCTGCGCATTTCCGCCCGCGCCGCTGGCATGTCGATCAACGCCCAATCCGCCATTGTCGCACCCGCATCCTTCATGCGGCCATTCAAAGAGTGCCCGAAATCCCGGTAATCATAGGTTAGGCATGCCATACCGCGCTCGGCGGCCAGCCAACGCGCGAAGTGGCGATAATAGTCGCGTGGCACGCCTGTGGCACTGTTCAGCACAACCACTGTGCTGGGTTCAGACAAAGGTCGGTACAGGCGTGCTGAAAGGGTTGATGACCCGGACGGAAAGAGGAACTCTTCGGTCAAAACCGTCTGCTCTGTATCCAACATGATCCCTGACCCTGCGCTGATAAAACGGCTGGCTTACCTTCAATGACGGAAACTCTACGCGGGAAGTTTTCACCCATCCAGCATGACCAAACGTCGGGGCCAAAGATCCGCTTGACTCGGAACTGGGTCAGACGCTAGCGATTGTGTGATGGTTCCTGCCCCCCACAAGGGGTCGGGATGAAAAGGGAACACGGTGCGGTTCCGTCTGGTCATCCGGACGCTAACCAATTCCGCGACTGCCCCCGCAACTGTAAGCGGTGAGCAATGCCGAAACGCCACTGGCCCCAAGGGCTGGGAAGGTCGGCAAAGCAATGACCCGCAAGTCAGGAGACCTGCCATCGGAACTGAAACCGAAACTCGGGCGGGGTGTCCGGGCAGGTCCTGACTGCACTTTGCCGTCCCACCTGACCCGATCCTTCTGTCCACCACGCGCGGAGGGCGCAGGATGATCTGGAAGACAAAGACGCATGAATACAGCGCAACGGTATGTCAGCGGACAGGTAAAACCTGCCCCGCCCTGGCGCGGTTGGCGCGCTCGATCTCGGAGGCCATGACACAGGCTTCGGCTGCCACTGGCGACGACTTCGAGTTTGACGGCAGTAGTGAGCTTTCACATTGCGCCGAAGGGTGCCAGGCAATTTTCCAGGCGCAATCAGACGGTGTTCGCGTGTTTTGTGACACGCAACCCGACGCAGCGATTGACGACCTGAACCTCTATGCCGATCTGATTTTTGGAAACACGTTCCGCACCCTGCCATCCGGCATCATTGCAAACCCACCCTGCGCGATGATCGAGGTTGCAACGCTACGGCCCCGGAAAACCGTACACGCACCCGAACAGCTTTCGGCCTGAGGTCACACCACCTGCGCCGGGGAAACCCGGGCCGCCCAAGCCAGCTGCGCGTCTGTTTCCACGGCACAGGGGCGCAGCGACCGCAAACGCTCCAGCGCCTTGTCCGCCCGTTCGCCGCACTCGACCATCAGACGCAGGACAACCATCCCCGACCTGCCGCAGCCGCCCCGACAATGCACCAATACCCGACCTCCGCCAGCCAGAGCGTGCCGGGCGGCGGCGCTGACATCTGGCCACGCCTCTTCAACCGCCGCAGTGGGTGCGCCAAAGTCCTCGATCGGCAGATGAACCCACCGGCTGGCCCGGCTTTGGATATCGCTGCCAAAATCCTGCGCCCCGTGCTGAAGCATCTCGACATCCGTCGTCATTGAAATAACCAGCCCCGGCTTCCACGCGGCAATCGTGTCCAGATCCGTCTCATAATCCCCGCCACGTCCGGGTATCGACGTCAGGGCCAGCGTTCCTCCTGCGACTTGCAGGGCATAGATAACCAGCTGCGACATGAACGTGTGTCCTCCACCAGGAACTCTTTACAAATATGAGTCTTAAATTTTGTTGGAAAAGCTTAGTGCGAATCCGGTCGGAATCTAAATCAAAAATCATCGCGCCTCGCGGTGGACGCGGAAGGCGACGGCCACTACGCTGAGCCGAAGTACCGAATCCGACCGAGAAAACATGACCGACACGCCCAGCCCCGCCTATCAGGTTCTCGCCCGCAAATATCGCCCGGAAACCTTTGCCGATCTGGTGGGTCAGGATGCCATGGTGCGCACCCTGAAAAACGCGTTCGAAGCGGACCGGATTGCGCAGGCTTTCATCATGACCGGCATTCGCGGCACCGGCAAAACAACCACCGCGCGGATCATCGCCAAGGGTATGAACTGCATCGGCCCCGACGGCAATGGCGGCCCGACGACCGAGCCTTGCGGGCAATGCGAACATTGCGTGGCGATCATGGAAGGCCGCCACGTCGACGTGATGGAGATGGACGCCGCCAGCCGAACCGGCGTGAATGACATTCGCGAAATAATCGACAGTGTCCGCTATCGCGCCGCCAGCGCGCGTTACAAGATCTACATCATCGACGAGGTCCACATGCTCTCGACCAGCGCCTTCAACGCGCTGCTCAAGACGCTCGAGGAACCGCCTGAACATGTGAAGTTCATCTTCGCTACCACCGAGATTCGTAAAGTGCCGGTCACGGTTCTGTCCCGCTGTCAGCGCTTCGACCTGCGCCGGATCGAGCCCGAGGATATGATCGGGCTTCTAAAAAAGATCGCAACCGCCGAAAGTGCCCAAATCGCCGAAGACGCGCTGGCGCTGATCACACGTGCCGCAGAAGGATCGGCACGGGATGCAACTTCGCTGCTGGATCAGGCGATTTCGCACGGGGCGGGCGAAACGACTGCCGATCAGGTCCGCGCGATGCTGGGCCTTGCGGACCGTGGCCGCGTTCTGGACCTGATGGACATGATCCTGCGTGGCGATGCCGCGGGTGCGCTGATGGAGCTGAGCAGTCAATACGCAGAAGGCGCAGACCCTTTGGCCGTCTTGCGCGATCTGGCTGAAATTACCCATTGGGTATCCGTCGTCAAAATTACGCCCGACGCTGCCGAAGACCCAACCGTTTCCCCGGATGAACGGACCCGTGGTCAGCAAATGGCCGAAGCGCTGCCGATGCGCGTCCTGACCCGGATGTGGCAAATGTTGCTCAAAGCGCTCGAAGAAGTCTCGGCCGCACCAAACGCGATGATGGCTGCCGAGATGGCCGTTATCCGCCTGACCCACGTGGCCGATTTGCCCAGCCCTGAAGAACTGATCAAACGGCTGCAGGACACTCCAACGCCGCCAACCGGTGGGCCAAATGGCGGCGCTTCTATGTCCCGGCAGGGTGCAATGCCAGCGCAGGCCAGCGCGGCCCCGGCGCCTTCCTACGTTTCGCCCCCTCGCGGCCAAAGCGGCGCGCCGGTTGCTGCATTGGCCCAGGATGTGCAGACGGCCCTCGCCCGGTACCCGACTTTTGATCACGTGGTCGAACTGATCCGTGCCAACCGTGACGTAAAACTGCTGGTCGAAGTGGAAAACGGCGTGCGGCTTGTGTCTTACCAACCTGGTCGGATCGAGTTCACCCCCGCCGCGCAGGCCCCGACAGATCTTGCACCACGCCTGGGTTCGGCCCTGCAACGCTGGACCGGCAATAGGTGGGCCGTTTCGATTGTCTCGGACGGCGACGCCGCAACGATAGCGGAAATTCGGGACAAGGCAGAACTGGCTTTGAAAGCCGAAGCAGAAAAACACCCACTGGTTCAGGCTGTACTGGCTCAATTTCCCAAGGCCAGGATCACAAAGATCGAGACGCCGGAACAGCGCGCCGCCCAAGTCGAGACCGAGGCACTGCCCGAAGTCGAGGACGAGTGGGACCCGTTCGAAGAGGATTGAGCCGGTGACGTGCCCATTGAGGTTACGGTGATCACCCGATTCCAACACGTGTGTCGCAGCAAAGCCGCTGCGGCAAACCCGATCCTTGCCTTCACATAACGCACAGACTTCCGCTACGCGACAATGAGAAACGTCTTTCCAAAGACCTCACCGTCAGACCCGAGAACCCTTGTGCCACGCGGCTGTGGCCCGTATTTAGAACCCAAGCAGAGATACAGGAGAATACAATGCTGAAAGGACTCGGCGGGCTTGGCGGTCTGGGCGACATGGCCAAGATGATGAAATCCGCGCAGGACCTGCAAACCAAGATGACCGAAATGCAGGAAGAACTGAACAACATCATGGTTGTCGGTGAATCCGGGGCTGGTCTGGTCAAGGCGACTGCGACCGCCAAGGGCGAACTGAAAGGTCTGGATATTGATCCGTCGATCTTCAACGGTGACGACAAGGAAGTGGTCGAAGATCTGATCCTGGCGGCCATCAAGGATGCACAAACCAAAGCCGCTGAACGTTCGCAGGAAGAAATGGCCAAACTGACCGAAAGCATGGGCTTGCCCGCAGACATCAAGCTGCCGTTCTGAGCTTCATCTTTTTAAAAATACTCCCGCCGGAGGCTCCCTCCGGCGCAAGACAGGGCAGGCCATGAGTTCGAACAGCGACATCGACAACCTGATCGACCTGATGGCCAAACTGCCCGGCCTCGGCCCGCGTTCGGCCCGGCGCGCTGTGTTGCACCTGATCCGAAAACGCGCTTTGCTGCTGACACCCTTGTCTGATGCCATGCAGCAGGTCGCCGTGACCGCCCGCGAATGCCTGAATTGCGGCAACGTGGGCACCACCGATATCTGTGACATCTGCAATTCCGAAGACCGCGCAACCGGAGAGTTGTGCGTGGTCGAAGACGTAGCCGACCTCTGGGCGATGGAACGCGCGGGCGTCTTCAAAGGCCGCTATCACGTTCTGGGCGGCACGTTGTCGGCGCTGGACGGAGTTGGCCCGGACGAATTGCGCATCCCCCGCCTCAAGGACCGAGTGATGGCCGAGGGGATTAGCGAGATCATTCTTGCCCTGAATGCCACCGTCGATGGCCAGACCACGGCGCATTACATCGCCGATCAGTTGGAAGGACAGGTTCGCCTGACCTCACTGGCGCAGGGCGTGCCGATTGGCGGAGAGCTGGATTATCTGGATGACGGCACAATTACTGCCGCGCTCAGGGCGCGAAAGGAAATATAGCGGACCTTAAAGGACCAGGGCGATAACTCCGCTATCGCCCCAACGCTTTTCAAAACATCCTCGCGGGCTTCAGGTGTAGGCCCCAGACGAGTAGGTCAGCTCATACGAGTGGCTGTAGAGTTCGAATACGATGCCAAAGGGGTCTTCAACATAGACCATGCGGTAAGGCTTTTCTCCGGGATAGTAGTGCCGGATCGGCATCCGCTGTTTTCCACCAGCCTGGACAATCTTTTCGACCAGACCTTCGACGTCAGGGTCCTGAATGCAAAAGTGAAACGTTCCATTTCTGCGGAAATCGATGTTGTTTTCGGGCGCGTAGTTCCCGTCAAACTCGAAGAGTTCAATTCCAATCCGGTCCGCTGTCGCGAGATGTGCGATACGCAGTTTCCTCCAGTCCGGGCCGAAAACATCCGTGCACATAACGCCAATGTCCGAGTCATCCTCGACCACGTCCGTGGGCGGCATGATGACATAAAACCCCAAGACCTCGGAATAGAACTTTACGGCTTCGTCCACGTTGGGAACAGACAACCCGATATGTGAAAAGGTCCTTGGAAACTGAGACATAGAATGCTCCTTAATCTGCTGAGACGTACAACTATTGGTCAGCGACCGGTTTTCAAGTTGCTTCCCAAGCCATCATAGCAGGGTTCACCCTCGCACATGGGTCATGATCCGGAGTCAAAAAGGTCGCTAAAAAGTAAAAGGGCCTTTGCCTTCTGCGCGCGCGTAGTAGAATGCTTCAGACTTGATCCCTTTGATTGGAATACGTTATGACCCGCCTCCTCGCCCTCACCTTCGCCTCCTTCACTGCAACCGCCGCCCTGTCGCAGGATCTTGTGGACAAAGGCTTTGTCGAAGGCTGGAACATCATGATGGACCCCGCGCTTGGCAACGGCTGTCTAATCCAGACGGTGTATCAGGATCTTTCGGTGGTCCGGCTGGGTTACGACGCCTTGGACAATCGCGGTTATTTCGCAGTCTACAACAAGGCATGGGGCGACATTAAACAGGGTGAGAGCTATCCGATCCGGTTTGATCTGGACGGCAAAAGCTATGATGCGACAGCGATTGGGTTCAATGAACGGGACGTACCAGGCGCGACTGTCTTCTTCACCGACAGAAGCTTCGTCAATGCAATCGCTCAGAACAAGACAATGACCGTCTACAATCCGGCTGGTGAGGTCGTCATGGCCATCGACCTCAAAGGCACCGCCAAAGCACTGGACTATGCCCGCGATTGCCAGAACAAAAAGCTTTAACGAATCGGATCGAACAGCGCGTCCTTGGCGGTGCAGTCGCGGATCACGTCGCGGCCACAAGGCACGGGGTCAAGGTCGCGTGACAGGCACAGGCGGACTTCTTCGATATAGCCTTGTTTGCATGTTACGGTGATCATATCGCGCTCTAGCTTTGGATTGGCCTTGAGAAACGCTTCTTCAACCACTTCGGCGGGTAACTTCACGGATGCGTCCAGCTTGCGGAAGACCTTCGGGCGTTCGACCGTGTCATAGGTGCGCCGGGACAGCGCAAAATAGTCGGCTGCCGACAGCCCGGAACAGGTGCCATGTTTCTTCCACTGGTGCCAGGCCAAGCCTGCACTGCCCTGAATATCTTCCATTTCGCGTGTCATGCGTCGGGTCGGCGGTGCTTCGGGCGTTCTGCAATAAGATGGCCAGCCCTGATGGAACTGTGGCCAAAGGCCATGCAGAATCCAGCCATGATCATGCCGCGCATCGCACTGGTCGGACCCGCGCGCGTCGCCTTCGCGGGCACACCAGTTGGGCGACCAGCTGAGCGAAAGAACATAGTAATCGAACTCTCCGGCCTTTTCGCCTTCGGCCAGCGCATCAACCGTGCTGAAGACCCACAACAGCAGTCCCAATATAGCTTGGCGCATTCGCCTCTTCCCTTCTTGCCGTGCCGCGACTATATAGGCCCCAAGTTCCCCGACAACGGAAACCTGCCCCAAATCCCCGGGGCCGCCGAATTCCGGCGACGGGACAGATGTATGTATAGGAGACAGGCTGATGGCAAAACCGCTTATGGCCAAGGCAACCGCCGTATGGCTGGTGGACAACACCACGATCAGCTTCAAGCAGATCGCGGATTTCGTAGGAATGCACGAGTTGGAAGTGCAGGGCATCGCTGATGGTGATGTGGCCGCAGGCGTTAAGGGCTTTGACCCGATTGCCAACAACCAGCTGACCCAGGACGAGATCGACGCGGCGCAGAACAACCCGCTTCACAAGCTGAAGCTCAAGTTCAATCCTTCGGCCGCTGGCGAAGAAAAACGCCGTGGTCCGCGGTACACCCCGTTGTCCAAGCGTCAGGACCGCCCGAACTCGATCCTTTGGCTGGTCAAGTTCCACCCCGAACTCAGCGATGGACAGATTGCCAAGCTGGTGGGCACCACGAAACCGACCATCCAGTCGATCCGCGAGCGTACCCACTGGAACATCACCAACATGCAACCCATCGATCCGGTTGCCCTGGGCCTTTGCAAACAATCCGAGCTGGACACAGCCGTCCAGAAAGCAGCCGCCAAGAAAGCTGCCGAAGGCGGTGTGATGAGCGATGATGAGCGTCGCAAACTGGTGTCGACTGAACAGTCTCTGGAAATGGATGCTGCGCCGAAGATTCCAACGGCCATTGAAGGGCTCGAAACCTTCTCGCTGTCCGACGATCCGGCAGAAGAAAAAGACGAAGAGGCGATCATCGACGCCGACAGCTTCTTCAATCTGCCCAAAGGTGGGGCGGATGACGAAGACGAGGATGATCTTCGCCCGTAATGTACAATCAGCCCCGGTCGGCACGGCTGGGGCTTTTTTGACGGACTTGTCATGCTCAGCATTCTATCAGCGATCTTTGGCCCGCACCGCGCCGTTTCGATCTATGCCTTTGTGAAAACATGGGGTCTTGGATTGGCCGGTGGCGCTGTGATGATTGCCATCGTTACGACCCTCTTTTTGTTGGGGGATGAGGGCGAACACCAGCACGAAGCTTTCCTGACCGTTCCGGTACTATCGGCAACTCCGGTGAATGGTGATCTCAGGAACGGTGTCATCGCCTCGGTCCGCTTACCCGATGGTTCCGCAACTTCAATCACTTCGACCGAGTCACCTATTTCCCAGACCGTAGGCACCACAGCTTGCATTGAGAAACGGGTCTACGTCGAAACTGGTGAGGCGCGGTACAGGTTCAAACTGCCAAGCCTATGCGAAGGCAGTTGATTGGCTAACCCCTAGACGCAAAGCCACCCGATGCTGACACCGGGTGGCTTTATTAGTCACACCATCTGAAAGATGATGCCCGCGACAATCGCACCGCCTACGCCAAGGCCCAAATAGGTCGCAAATACGCGGGGCTTGACCAGCGACCAGACGGCGGCCATGGCCGGGATGGAACTGACGGCACCAGCGACCATAAACGACATGGCGGCGCCCGCAGTCATTCCTTGTTCCATCAAGCCAGCCAACAGCGGTGGTGCCACGTAGGAGTTCAGATAGGCAGGCATACCCACTAAGGCCGCGACAACGATGGGCAGCACACCTTCTCCACCTACCGCGCCGGCGATCAGGTCGGCGGGCACGTAGTTGACTAACAAAGCTTCAAGCACATAGGCCAGAGCCAGCCACTTCAAAAGGAACAATCCGTTGTGCACGAATTCCGAGCGGAACCGAACGCGGCGCTCGGGCTCCTGCCAGAATTTCCAGACCGGCTTGTCGTCCAGTTTCGGCCCACAGCCGCAGCACCCGGCGGGTTTGTACGTGCGCAATGGCTGGGCAAATGCACCCTGACGCATCAGAAGCCGAACCGCGAAGCCTCCGAACAGGCCAAGTGCGACCGCTGCGACGGCTTTGCCGATGGCAAAAGGCCACCCCAGCGCACCAGCCGTAATCAAAAGCGTTGGCGGGTCGATCAAGGGTGAGCTGAGCCAGAACGCCATGACCGCAGACAGCGGCGCGCCAAGCGCCAGAAGGCCAGCGATAAAAGGAATAACCTCACAGGAACAGAACGGTGCCAATCCACCGAACAACGCGGCCAGAAAGATCATTCGGGTCTCGCGCCCTTCAAAGGCGCGCGCCACCATCACTTCTGCTCCGGTCGCCTTTAGGTACGACAACAACAGCACGGCAAACAGGATGTATTGCCCTGTATGCGCCAAAGCCTTTGCGGCAAACGCTACCACCTCACGCAGATTGCCGGGGTCCAGAACGGCCACTGCGACAAGGATCACGACGATCAGTGCCCAAGGCGTCTTGATCAGGTCCAGCGCACCCTTGGCCGTCACACGCGGGTTTTGTGTCAACTCAGCCATCGTTTGCTGCCTTTCCAACTTCATCGGCGCAGCATTCGCTGAGAATGAACTGCGCCAGGTTTCTCAATTCGTCGTAACAGGCTCGGTTGATCGTGGTCCGACCAATCTTTTCCTGCTCAACCACACCACCAGCCGCAAGAAACCGCAGGTGATGCGCCAAAGTCGACGGGGCAATGCCCGTCCGGTTTTGAATTTCGCCAACCGTCAATCCGGCCTCACCAGCCCGAACCAAGGTTTTGAGGACTTTCAGCCGGGCCTCCGAGCCCATCGCAGAAAATCCGGCAGCAGCAGCTTCCCACATGAGTCGCCTCCATTAAACTAGATTTCTGGTTATTTAGTTTAATAACGTTTCCCAGTCAACCGGGTCGTTGAAATACGTTCCGATTGCGTAAGTCCAGATTGCACGCCCTTTAAGTCCACCCTATAAGCAGGCATGGGGATTTCGGTCGATACATTTTTTCTGGAACTCAACGGTCAGGGCACATTGCAGGCCCAGATCCAGCAGATGATCGCCGAGGGCATTCTGTCAGGCCGATTCCACGTTGGAGAGAAACTGCCATCATCGCGAAAACTGGCCGCTCATCTGGGCGTCAGCCGGATCACAGTCACGTTGGCCTATACCGAATTGCTGGCGAATGATTACCTGACGGCCAAGGGGCGATCTGGGTACTATGTTTCGCATAACGCGCCCGTTCCACCCAAATACTCGCCTGTTCAGCGTGGCACAGAATCCGTTGACTGGGACAAAGCGCTGGCGCGTCGCTTTCTGGACAGCGACGTTCTGCCAAAACCCAGCGACTGGCGCGAATACCGCTACCCTTTCATCTATGGTCAGGCTGACCGGACGTTGTTTGATCACGCCAACTGGCGCTTGTGCGCCGTGCGCGCGCTGGGACACAAGGACTTCGATTCGCTAACCGGGGACTACGTGGATCAGGATGACCCGCTTCTGGTCGAGTTCATCGCCCGCCACACTCTGCCCAGACGCGGCATTGCAGCCCGCCCCGAAGAGATTCTGATTACACTAGGCGCGCAGAACGCTCTCTGGCTGGCGTCGCGCATTTTGCTGACCCACAATCGGTCCGCTGTCATAGAAGACCCCTGCTATTACGCGCTGCGGAGCCTGCTGAACCATTGGGACTGCGCGGTAACGCCCTTGAGCGTCGATCAGAACGGACTGCCACCCGAGACGATCCCAGACGACGCCGACGTCATCTTTACCACACCCAGCCATCAAAGCCCGACTACGGCGACAATGCCGATCGCGCGCCGCAATCAACTGCTGGATCGAGCACGCGAATTGGATGCAATGGTTGTCGAGGATGACTACGAGTTCGAAATGGCTTTTCGGGGTGCGCCGTCTCCGGCACTCAAGTCTATGGATCGGGATGGACGCGTGATTTACGTGGGAAGCTTTTCCAAGTCGCTGTTCCCCGGTTTGCGGCTTGGATACATGGTCGGTTCCGAGCCCTTTATCCGAGAGGCACGCGCGCTTCGGTCATTGGTTCTGCGCCACCCACCCGGGCACATTCAGCGTACAGCTGCGTATTTCTTGTCACTGGGCCATTACGATGCGCAGATCCGACGTATGTCGCAAGCCCTGCAAGAGCGGCGCGATGCAATGGATTCTGCCATAGAAGAAAGCAGGCTGACCGTGGCCGGACGCGGCGTTATCGGCGGCTCGTCAATGTGGATGTCTGCGCCCGAGCATATCGACACAACCCAACTTGCATTGCGGTTGCAGACCCAGGGCGTTCACATTGAACCCGGCGCCCCGTTTTTCTCTGGTCCGAACAGGCCACAGAATTACTACCGCCTCGGGTACTCCTCCATTTCGACCGACCGCATTGCGCCAGGTGTAAAATTGATTGCAGACGCCATTCGAACTACCTGAGCGGCATCTGGACCTAATTTGGGTTTCGTTTTGGCCCTAACGCCAGCCGCACCCATACGCCAAAACCGTATCAAACCCCGGGCCCATTGCCCGGCTTCACCCACTTGTTTGGAGAGCACTCACATGAAGATGACGACCGAAGAAGCCTTTGTTAAGGTTCTGCAGATGCACGGGATCGAACATGCGTTCGGTATCATTGGCTCGGCGATGATGCCGATCTCGGATCTGTTCCCAAAAGCTGGAATCATGTTCTGGGACTGCGCCCATGAAGGCAGCGCTGGCATGATGGCCGATGGCTACACCCGCGCCACCGGCAAGATGTCGATGATGATCGCGCAGAACGGCCCCGGCATCACCAACTTCGTGACCGCTGTCAAAACCGCCTATTGGAACCACACCCCGCTGCTGCTGGTGACCCCGCAAGCGGCGAACAAAACCATCGGACAGGGTGGTTTCCAGGAAGTCGAGCAGATGAAGCTGTTCGAAGACATGGTTGCCTATCAGGAAGAGGTTCGTGACCCGTCCCGTGTTTGCGAGGTTCTGAACCGCGTCATCATGCAGGCCAAACGCGCCAGCGGTCCGGCTCAGCTGAACATCCCCCGCGATATGTGGACCCAAGTCATCGACGTTGACCTGCCTGCCATTGTTGAGTTCGAGCGTCCCTCGGGCGGTGAAACCGCTGTGTCGCAGGCAGCCGAGTTGCTGTCGAACGCAAAAAACCCTGTCATTTTGAACGGTGCAGGTGTGGTTCTGGCCGAAGGCGGCATCGACGCGTCGAAGGCCCTGGCCGAGCGTCTGGACGCGCCGGTCTGCGTTGGCTACCAGCACAATGACGCGTTCCCGGGCTCGCACCCGCTGTTTGCCGGTCCGCTGGGCTATAACGGTTCGAAAGCCGGGATGGAGCTGATCAGCGAGGCAGATGTGGTTCTGTGCCTGGGCACCCGTCTGAACCCGTTCTCGACCCTGCCCGGATACGGCATGGAATACTGGCCTGCCGATGCCAAAATCATCCAGGTCGACATCAACCCCGACCGCATCGGTCTGACCAAGAAAGTCAGCGTCGGCATCGTCGGTGATGCGGCCAAGGTCGCAAACGGGATTCTGGCCCAGCTGTCGGACACCGCGGGTGACGAGGGCCGCGCGGACCGCAAAGCCAAGATCGCGCAAAAGAAATCCGCTTGGGCGCAGCAGCTTTCGAGCATGGATCACGAAGATGACGATCCGGGCACCAGCTGGAACGAACGTGCACGTGCCGCCAAGCCCGATTGGATGAGCCCCCGCATGGCATGGCGCGCAATCCAGTCCGCGCTGCCGAAAGAGGCGATCATCTCGTCCGACATCGGCAACAACTGCGCCATCGGCAACGCCTATCCGTCCTTCGAGGAAGGCCGCAAATATCTGGCCCCCGGCCTGTTCGGCCCCTGCGGCTATGGCCTGCCCGCCATCGTGGGTGCGAAAATCGGCCAGCCGGACGTTCCGGTTGTCGGCTTCGCCGGTGACGGTGCCTTCGGTATCGCCGTGAACGAACTGACTGCAATTGGCCGCGAAGAATGGCCCGCCGTAACTCAGATCGTCTTCCGCAACTACCAGTGGGGCGCAGAAAAGCGCAACTCGACCCTGTGGTTCGATGACAATTTTGTGGGCACCGAGCTGGACACCAAAGTGTCTTACGCCGGTATCGCAAATGCCTGCGGTCTGAAGGGTGTTATTGCCCGCACGCAGGACGAATTGACCGCAGCGTTGAACCAGGCGATCGAAGATCAGAAAAACGGCATCACCACCCTGATCGAAGCCATGATCAATCAGGAACTGGGTGAACCCTTCCGCCGTGACGCGATGAAAAAGCCTGTCGCAGTTGCGGGCGTTTCGGCTGACGACATGCGCGAGCAAGCCGTATAACCAAGGGACGAGGCCGGAGCGAATGACCCTGACACCCATTGAGCTGTTGCGGCAGAACGCTCCGGCCATCCGCCCTGTTATTTCTTTTTGCGAAGGCAGTGATCCCCGTATTGTTGCGGGGGCGCTTGCCGCCCGCAAGGCCGATCTGGCCGACGTAATCCTGGTCGGCCCGCAAGCCGAAGTCGAAGCCGCCCTGAAAGATCAAGGGGCAGCGCCGTCTCAAGGCGTCGCTGTGCATGACCCCATGAACTCGGACCTGACCGAGGAGTTTACCCAAACGTTCTTCGAACTTCGTCAGCACAAGGGTGTGGATCTGACCAAAGCCCGCGCCACGGTTGAATCAGCGCCGGTCCACGCTGCCATGCTGGTGCGCAGCGGGCGCGCCACCGGCACGGTTGGCGGCGCAGTGCACACGACCGGAGACATCGTCCGCGCTGCAATCCAAGTGATCGGAATGGCCCCAAATGCCGGAATGGTGTCGTCTTTTTTCCTGATGTATCCGCCTGAAAACGCCCAACCCGGTGCAAGGGCGATGCTTTATTCAGACTGCGGCCTGGTTATCAACCCGTCTGCCTCTGAGTTGAGCAAAATCGCCATCGCCTCGGCCGCTTCGGCAAAAACTTTTTTGCAGGTCGAACCCAAGATCGCGATGCTCAGCTTTTCGACCAAAGGCAGCGCCAAACACCCGGACGTGGACAAGGTGATCGAAGCCACAGACACGTTGCGCCAGACGGCACCTGATCTTTCGGTCGATGGCGAGCTTCAATTCGATGCCGCTTTTGTCCCTTCAGTGGGCGACCGCAAATCCCCCGGCTCATCCGTCGCCGGTCAAGCCAACGTAATGATTTTCCCAAATCTCGATGCGGGCAATATCGGCTACAAGATCACCCAAAGGCTGGGTGGCTATACCGCAATTGGCCCCGTGCTTCAGGGACTGGCCCAGCCGGCCAACGACCTGTCGCGCGGCTGTAGCGCCGAAGATGTAACCCAAATGATCGCCGTGACCGCCCTGCAAGCCAGCAAAACATAATGCACTCTTTCACACCGTTTCTCGGAACGGTGTTCTCAAATCGGGAAGAAACTGACACATTCATCCCGACATAACCGACAGGACCCGCCAATGACCCATCAGCAGCCGATCCTTGATACGTCTCCGAAGGTTTCGGACGAGGTTCGCAAGACCACGTGCTATATGTGCGCCTGCCGTTGCGGCATCAACGTACACATGAAAGATGGCAAGGTTGCCTATATCGAAGGCAACCGCGACCACCCTGTAAACAAAGGTGTTTTGTGTGCCAAGGGCAGCGCCGGGATCATGCAGGTGAATGCCCCTTCACGCCTGCGCAAACCGCTGCGCCGGGTCGGCCCGCGCGGCTCAGGTGAGTTTCGCGAAATCGAATGGGATGAAGCGATCAGCACCGCCGTTGGCTGGCTGAACGAACTGCATGAGACTGCTCCGCAAAAACTGGCTTTCTTCACGGGTCGCGATCAGAGCCAAAGCTTCACGTCCTTCTGGGCGCAAAACTTCGGCACCCCGAACTATGCGGCTCATGGCGGGTTTTGTTCGGTGAACATGGCTGCGGGCGGCATCTACACCATGGGTGGTGCCTTCTGGGAGTTCGGTCAGCCCGATTGGGATCATACAAAGCTGTTCATGCTGTTTGGCGTGGCCGAGGATCACGACAGCAACCCAATCAAGATGGGTATCGGCAAAATCAAAGCGCGTGGCGCGCGGGTGATCGGTGTGAACCCGATCCGCTCGGGCTATAACGCCGTGGCTGACGATTGGGTCGGAATCACACCGGGCACAGATGGTCTGTTCATTCTGTCTCTGATTCACGTGCTGATGAAGGCAGGCAAGATCGACCTCGACTATCTCAGCCGCTACACCAACGCGCCGGTGCTGGTGAACGCTGCGGAGGGGCCTGAAAAAGGCTTGTTCCTGCGCGACGCCGATGGCAAGCCGCTGGTCATCGACCGCGCGACCGGCGAACCCACCGCGTTCGACAAACCCGGCGTCCGCCCTGACTTGGCAGCAACCTACGACAAAGACGGCGTCACCCACCGTCCGGTCTTCCACCTGATGGCCGAGAAATACCTGAGCGACGACCACGCCCCCGAAGCTGTGGCCGAACGCTGCGGCATCCCGGCCAAACGCATCCGCGCCATCGCCGCGGAAATCGCCCGTGTTGCCTTTGAAGAAGCCATCGAACTGGATCAGGAATGGACCGACTTCCGGGGTGAGACGCATTCCAAAATGATTGGCCGCCCGGTCAGCTTCCACGCCATGCGTGGTATCTCGGCCCACGCCAACGGGTTTCAGACCTGTCGCTCACTGCATGTCTTGCAAATCCTGTTGGGCACGGTCGAGGTCCCCGGCGGCTTCCGTTTCAAACCGCCCTACCCCAAACCGATCGAAGCCCACCCGACGCCACATGGCGACCGTCGCCCTGGTCGCCCGCTGGAAGGGCCGCATCTGGGCTTCCCGCGCGGCCCTGAGGACCTGCTGATCGACGATTGCGGCACGGCGCAACGCATCGACAAGGCCTTTACCTGGGAAAACCCGATGTCGGCCCACGGGCTGATGCATATGGTGATCTCGAACGCCGCAGCTGGTGATCCTTACAAGATCGACACGTTGTTCATGTATATGGCGAACATGTCGTGGAACTCCTCCATGAACACCAAAGGTGTGATGGAGATGCTGACGGCAAAGACCGAAGACGGTAAGTACGTCATCCCCAAGATCATCTATTCCGACGCCTATTCCTCGGAAATGGTGGCTTATGCCGACTTGATCCTGCCTGACACCACCTATCTGGAGCGGCACGACTGTATCTCGCTGCTTGACCGCCCGATTTGCGAGGCCGACGCCGCCGCCGACGCGATCCGCTGGCCAGTGATCGAGCCTGACCGCGACGTTCGCGGTTTCCAGTCGGTGCTGATCGAACTCGCCAATCGCATGAGCCTGCCGGGCTTCACTAACGAAGACGGGACGCCCAAGTGGAAGGACTATGCCGATTATATCGTCAACCACCAGCGCAAGCCGGGCATCGGCCCGCTTGCCGGGTTCCGCGGTGAAAACGGCGACAAGGAAGGGCGTGGAGAGGTCAATCCAGACCAGCTGAACCGCTATATTGAAAACGGTGGTTTCTACGTCGCGCACATCCCCGAAGGTGCGGATTACTACAAACCCTGGAACGCGGCCTATCAGGACTGGGCTGTTGGCATGGGGCTCTATGACAGCCCGCAACCCTACCTGTTCCAACTTTACTCCGAGCCGATGCGCAAATTCCAATTGGCCGCCGAAGGGTATGGCGACCGCCAGCCGCCCGACCACCTCCGCCAGCGGATCAAAGACACGATGGACCCGCTGCCCATCTGGTACGAAACCGATCAGCAAGGCAACGAAGGCTTTACCGTCAACGCTCTGACACAGCGCCCGATGGCGATGTATCACAGCTGGGGCACACAGAACGCATGGCTGCGCCAGCTTCACGGGCGCAACCCGCTCTACGTCCCAACCAAACTGATGCGGGAACATGGGCTGAGCGATGGCGATTGGGCCAAGGTCACCTCTCCGCACGGAGAAATCACCGTGCCCGTCATGGAAATGGCCGCACTGAACGACAACACCGTCTGGACCTGGAACGCCATTGGTAAACGAAAAGGCGCGTGGGCTCTGCAAGAGGACGCGCCAGAAGCCACCAAAGGCTTCCTCCTCAACCACTTGATCCACGAACTGCTGCCGCCCAAAGGCGACGGGATGCGGTGGGCCAATTCTGACCCGGTGACAGGTCAGGCTGCATGGTTTGATCTTAAGGTCAAAATCGAAAAAGCCGCCCCTCCGACAGATACCGAAAGCCAACCCGAATTTGACCCGATCAAATCGCCCGTTGGCACCGGCCCGAAAGATATCGCATGGAAGGTCGGCAAATGACCCGGATCCGTTCTTCATCTGGCCAAAAATATCTCGGGGGTGAATTGAGCCAAAGGCTCAAGAGGGGGCTGGCCCCCTCCCCCGCCCATAACAGCCGAGGTTCCCTGACATGACCCAGCTTCCCCAATCCACCGAACGTAAAATGGGTCTAGTCATCGATCTGGACACCTGTGTCGGCTGCCACGCCTGCGTAATCTCCTGCAAAGGATGGAACACGGAAAACTACGGTGCGCCCTTGTCGGACCAAGACGCATACGGCGGCAACCCGTCCGGCACCTTCTTGAACCGCGTGCATTCCTATGAGGTACTGCCGGAACAGGGTCACGCTCAACTGATCCACTTCCCGAAATCATGCCTGCATTGCGAAGATGCCCCCTGTGTCACCGTCTGCCCGACCGGCGCCAGCTATAAACGCGTCGAAGACGGTATCGTGTTGGTTAATGAAAGCGACTGCATTGGCTGTGGCCTCTGCGCCTGGTCCTGTCCGTACGGTGCCCGGGAACTGGATGTAGCAGAAGGCGTCATGAAAAAATGTACGCTCTGTGTCGACCGTATCTACAACGAAAACCTGCCCGAGGTAGATCGTGTGCCCTCATGCGTACGCACCTGCCCGGCCGGCGCGCGGCACTTTGGCGATCTGGGCGACCCTAACAGCGATGTCAGCAAACTCGTCGCAGATCGGGGTGGTATGGACCTGATGCCTGAAATGGGCACCAAACCCGTCAACAAATACCTGCCGCCGCGCCCCAAGGACACGGTTGAGGACCAGATCGACATTTTGGCACCCCTGCTGGCACCGGTCGCTGAAGAACCCAAGGGTTTCCTCGGCTGGCTCGACAAGACGCTGGAGAAACTCTGATGCATCCCGCACCGTCCGTTATTGTCTTCACCACTTTGTCCGGGTTGGGATTTGGCTTGCTGTTTTTCCTCGGGCTCGGCCAGCCTGCGGTGACCGGCTTTGTGGCATTCGTATTCTACGTCATCGCATATGCGCTGGCGGTGGGTGGTTTGCTGGCCTCGACCTTCCATTTGGGCCACCCCGAACGCGCCTGGAAGGCGTTCAGCCAATGGAAGTCCAGCTGGCTCAGCCGAGAGGGGGTTTGTGCCGTGGTGGCCCTGGTGGTCATGGGGCTCTATGCATTCGGCGCAGTTTTTCTGGGCAGCCATTGGACAGTTCTGGGTTGGCTCGGCGCGTTCTTCAGTCTTGCGACGGTGTTTACCACCTCGATGATCTACACCCAGCTCAAGACCATCCCGCGCTGGAACATGGAACTGACGCCTGTCATGTTCCTGTCTTTCAGCCTGGCCGGAGGTGCTCTGCTGTCCGGGGCCGAAACTCTTGCCCCCTGGTTGCTTGTCATTGCCGGGGCGGTACAGCTTGCTTACTGGGCCAAAGGCGACGGCGCATTCGCACGATCCGGCACCACGCTGAGCACTGCCACCGGGCTGGGCGTCCGCGGTAATGTGCGCGCATTCGAGCCGCCGCATACGGGCACCAACTATCTGCTACGCGAATTCGTCCATGTGGTTGGGCGCAAACACGCGCAGAAACTGCGGATCATTTCCTTTGTTCTGGCGTTTGTGCTGCCTTTGCTGCTGATCCTGATCCCGGTCTCGGGTGTCGTGATCAAGCATCTCTTCGCCTTGCTGGCCGTTGCATCACATCTGGCGGGCGTGGCGACGTCGCGCTGGTTGTTCTTTGCGCAAGCCGAGCATGTTGTCGGGCTTTACTACGGGAAACGGTAAAAAAGGGGGCTCTGCCCCCGCTGCGCGTACCGCGCATCTCCCCCGAGGTATTTTTAGCCAGATGAAGATGGGATCCGGCAAATGAAAAGGGCGGCGCTCGGGATTTGAGGCCGCCCTTTTGTGATCTTGGGTTCGACTTAGATCAACCCGGCATGAGCCATTGCAGCCTCGATCGCAGCCTTGGTGCTGTCCTCAAGCTCGGTCAGGGGTGAACGCACTTCGGTGCTGCAAAGGCCCAGTTTGCTGAGCGCGTATTTTGCGCCGACAAGACCCGGTTCGATAAAGATGGCCTCGTGCAGTGGCATCAGCTTGTCCTGGTAGTCCAGAGCCTTTGCATAGTCTCCGGCCAGTGTGGCCTGCTGGAATTCAGCGCACAATTTGGGTGCCACGTTTGCCGTGACCGAAATGCAGCCGACGCCGCCATGGGCGTTAAACCCAAGCGCGGTTGCGTCTTCACCAGACAGTTGGCAGAAATCTGCGCCACAGGTCGCGCGCTGTTGGCTGACCCGGGCCAGATCGCCCGTGGCGTCTTTGACGCCAACAATACGCGGAAGCTTTGACAGCTCACCCATAGTGGCCGGTGTCATGTCAACGACGGACCGACCGGGAATGTTGTAGATGATGATCGGAATATCCGCAGCTTCGTGAAGGGCCTGGAAATGCGCGATCAGGCCGCGTTGGGTCGGCTTGTTGTAGTACGGGGTGACAACCAGTGCTGCATCCGCGCCGACCTTTTTGGCGAATTGCACAAACCGAACGGCTTCGACCGTATTGTTCGACCCGGCTCCAGCGATGACCGGAACGCGACCCGCCGCTGTTTTCACGACCTCTTCGATCACCGTTTCATGCTCATCGTGGCTGAGCGTGGGACTTTCGCCCGTGGTTCCAACCGGCACCAGACCGGTCGAGCCTTCGGCAATCTGCCACTCCACAAGGTGTTTGAGCGTCTTCAGGTCCAACTCGCCGTTGTTGAACGGAGTGACGAGGGCTGGCATTGAGCCTTTGAACATGACACGCTCCTTTAAGGTGCATTTTGCGGTTTTTGCGCCTCGGTTCCTCACGTTTCCAGCTTTGTGAGTTGATCCCGGCGACGCACGGTTTATCCTCACAGGCTCTATCCTCGGTTGGTTGGGAAATGCAAGGTATGACACGCATTCTGGCACTCTTGATTGCTGTGATTGTGTATTCAGTGACGGCACCGCAGCATGCGCGGGCGGATGCCGCAGGTGATTTGCGCGCCGGGCTTTATGAAATGCGAAAGGGCGACTGGAATGCCGCGCTGCGGGTTTCAGGCCAACGCGGCTCTGTTTCCCGCGACATTATCGTCTGGCACTGGCTGCGTGAAGGTTTCGGCAGCTCGGGTGACGTTCTGGTGTTTCTCGAACGCCGTCCGGACTGGCCTGGGATGGCATGGCTGCGCCGCAAGAGCGAGCCGGTCTTTACCGGGGCGGACCCAGACAGGGTTCTGAAATTCTATGCCGACATGCCGCCGCAAACGGCAGAAGGCGCCTTGAATTATGCAATCGCCCTGAAGGCAAAGGGGCGCGTGGGGGACGCCGAAGCGGATATCGTCACGGCGTGGCGGACCATGCCAATGGGTTCCGGGCTGCAAAAGACGTATCTTGAGAACTTTGCGAAGCTGTTGAAACCGCATCACGCCGCGCGTTTGGACCGAATGTTGTGGGATGGTCATCTGGTCAGCGCGGGCCAAATGCTGCCGCTGGTCAGTGCGGACCAGCGCAAGCTGGCCGAGGCACGAATCGCATTGCAAAAGCGCCAACCCGGTGTGGACGGCAAGGTGGCAGCAGTCCCGAAATCTCTGATGGATGCGCCCGGGCTTGCCTTTGACCGATTTGTCTGGCGGGACAGGAAGGAATTGGACGACAGCGCCATTGACCTGATGCTGACGCGTTCAACAGGGCCGGATGCTTTGGGCGAGCCTGACAAATGGGCTGAAGGGCGCCGCCGCCTGGCACGGCTTGAGATGCGGTCCGGACGATCTGCACGCGCATATGACGTGGCCGCCAATCACCACATGACCCCTGAAATGGGCTATGGCTACGCCGATCTGGAGTGGCTGGCCGGGTTTTTGGCCCTGCGCAAGCTAAATGACCCTGCAACCGCTGTGCGGCATTTCCAGAATTTTTCCGATGCGGTTCAATCACCAATTTCAAAAGGGCGTGGTGGTTATTGGCTGGGACGTGCTTACGCGGCGATGGGTGACGCGGACAAAGCGTATGACGCCTACGCAGTGGGGGCGGATTATCAAACCTCGTTCTACGGATTGTTGGCTGCTGAACGCATCGGGCGACCGTTTGACGCGGAACTGGCCAATCCGCGTAGAGCACCGCATTGGCGGGAAGCGGAGTTCGCCGATTCCAGTGTTTTGGAAGCGGGGTTGCTGCTGCTCAAGGCCGGTGAGGCCAATCTGTCCGAAAGATTCCTGACACATCTGGTCGAAAGCCTTGATCCTGTGCAAGCCAATCAACTTGGTGACCTGGTCATCGAGCTGAAACAGCCACATCTGGCCGTGATGATTGCAAAACGAGCGGCAACCACGGGCACGGTGTTGCCCGCAGCCTACTACCCGGTGCATCCGGTGGCAGACATGCGCCTGCCGATGGCCAAAGAAATGACACTGGCCATTGCGCGACGCGAAAGCGAGTTTGATCCTGTGGTCATTAGCGGCGCGGGCGCGCGCGGTCTGATGCAGGTGATGCCTGCGACAGCCAAGCTGGTCGCGGGTGAGTTAGGCATTCTCAGCGGCCACCAGACGGGACGGCTTACCACGGATTGGCAGTACAACGCCAAGCTGGGGGCCAACTATCTTTCGGGTCTGGCAGCTGATTTCAACGGCAACGTGGTGATGATGGCTGCCGGGTATAACGCGGGACCCAGGCGCCCAATCTCGTGGATGGAGCGTTTTGGAGACCCGCGCACCGGCGAAGTTGATATCGTTGACTGGATCGAGACGATACCTTTCAGCGAAACCCGCAACTACGTGATGCGCGTGACCGAAAGCCTGCCTGTCTACCGCGCGCGACTGGGACAGCCCGCGCTTCCGATCCCGTTCTCACAAGAACTGATCGGATCATCTCTGGCGGCGTTCGCGCCATAAGGTGAACAGCCCTGCAGCCACAACAATCGCTGCGCCTATGACAACTTCGGGGCGCAGCGTTTCGCCAAAGACTGAAATACCCAGCATCGCGCTCCAGACCAGATGGAAATAGGCGAAGGGCTGCACTGCGCTTGCTTCGGCCATCTCATAGCACTTGATCAGCAACCAGTGACCGGACGCGCCACTGACGCAAAGCAGCGCCATCCAGCCCCAGTCAGTAGGCACCATCGGCTCCCAGAACCAAATTCCGATCAGAGTCATTGCGACGGAACCTGCGACGCCGGTCCAGAAAAAACTGGTGGCTGTGCTGTCCTGCCGGGCGGCATAGCGGGTCAGCAGGGCGTAGACTGCAAACATCAGGGCCGAGATGAGGGGAATGATCGCCCAAGGGTTAAATACGCCTGCACCTGGTTGCAAAATGATGAGAACGCCAATGCAACCAACTCCGATCGCGCTCCACCGGCGCCACCCGACCTGCTCGCCCAATACCGGCCCGCTCAGTGCGGCAACAAGCAATGGATAGCAGATGAAGACAGCCATGCTGTCGATCAACCCGAGTATGGTGAACCCAAAGACCGCGACACAGATCTCGGCCGCCAGTAACACACCACGGGTTATTTGCAGACCCAACTGATTTGTCTGCGTGGCTGCCCTCAGCCCACCGGGTGATCGTGCCGCCAGCGCAATGACAAACGCCGCGAAGAACCAATAGCGGACCATCACGACCATGTAGGTGTTGTAGGTCCCGGCCAGATGCCGCGAGATACCGTCCTGCAGGGCAAACACAATCGTGGCACCCACCATCAGGGCGATGCCTGCACCGATATTGTTCTTCTGCGTCATGCTTTGATTGCCCGTGTCATATGTCGCTTGCGGCCATAACCGGGCGTGCGCATCACGTTGAAACCAGCATCCTCCAACCCCCGACGCACAAAACCAGCGGCGGTGTAGGTGGCGGCCGTCCCCTTCGTCGCGGTGTGGTTTGCAACCTCTTGCATCAGGTCCGCCCCCCACAGTTCAGGGTTCTTGGCGGGCGAAAACCCGTCGAGAAACCAGGCATCCGCCATACCCGCCCATTCTGGCAGGGTCTCGCGCGCGTCTCCGATGATCACCTCAAACTCAAGTGTTTCAAGCGTGCATTCACGACCTGTCCAATGTGCGAGAAACCGGCTGCTCCACGGTTGCAACTCAGGAAACGCCTTAAGCGCATGATGCATATCTTCCGTGGCCATTGGAAAAGCTTCGAAACTGGTAAACCGCAAAGGTCCGGTTTGGCCCGATTTCTCCCACTCAGACCATACCGTCAGCAGGTTCAAACCGGTGCCAAAACCAAGTTCGGCGATGTGAAAACCGGGCGTGAAGCGCGCGGGTAGATCGTTGCCGGCCAGGAACACGTGGCGCGTTTCTTCCAGCCCGTTCTGCAACGAATAATAGGGATCGTCGAAACGATCCGAGACCGGTATCTGATCCTCGGTCCACGTCAATTTGGCACGCTGGTCTGCCATCTGGGAATCCTGTAGCTAAGCGGCGCGACACTGAACAAGGAAAAGGGAATTGGCAATGGTCGATGTGACGGTGCGCGGCGCAGGGATTTTCGGCCTGTCCATCGCGTGGGCCTGCGCCCGGCGCGGCGCGAAAGTGCAGGTTGTCGATCCATTCGGCCCCGGAGCCGGGTCCAGCGGTGGCCTTGTCGGTGCATTGGCCCCGCATGTGCCGGAAAACTGGAATGCCAAGAAAGCCTTTCAGTTCGACAGCCTGATCATGGCCGAACCTTTTTGGCAGCAAGTCGAAGAAACAGGCGGCGTTTCCCCCGGTTATGGTCGTCTGGGACGTCTTCAACCCATCCCGGATGCCCGCAGCCTTGACCTGGCGCGGCAGCGCGAAGGTACAGCAGATAAACTTTGGCAAGGCCAGGCCGAATGGCGCGTGATCACCACAGCACAGGCTGGTACGTGGTGTCCGCCCAGCCCCACCGGATTTGTCATCCGGGACACTCTGACCGCACGGATGCACCCCCGACGAGCCTGCGCCGCGCTTGTGGCCGCTCTTGAGGTTATGGGTGTTCACGTTGTTAGTAACGCGGAAAACAAAGGACGGGTTGTGCACGCAACTGGCCTTGCCGGGTTACAAGAGCTCAACGATGCCTACGACAAGACCGTTGGCAACGGCGTCAAAGGGCAAGCTGCCCTGTTGCGCTTCGACGCGGGTGAGGTCCCGCAGCTCTTTGCCGATGCGATACATATTGTACCCCACGCGGACGGAACACTTGCCATCGGGTCAACGTCGGAACGGGAGTATGACGATCCGACCAGTACCGACAGCGCGCTGGACGATGTGATCGACCGCGCCACGCGCGCCCTGCCGCTGCTGCACGGGGCCGAAGTAATAGAACGCTGGGCAGGTGTCCGCCCCCGCAGCAAAAGCCGCGCACCAATGCTGGGCACGCATCCATTGCACCAGGGGCAATTTATCGCCAATGGAGGTTTCAAAATCGGTTTCGGCATGGCCCCCAAGATCGCCGAGGTCATGACTGATCTGATGCTGGAAGACCGGGATGTTATCCCCGAAGATTTCCGGCCCGACGCCTCATTATAGCCAGGGAACTGAAAGGGATGAGCACATAGACACAACACCACCTATTGCAGCAAGTCAGATCAATCGTGCCATGCCCGATACGCGGGCCGGTTTCAAAAACCGGCCTCGGCCCGAAGTTTCTGCATCAGTTTATGCAGTGACTTCTCATAGCGGTCAGAGGCCAGTTTTCCGTGTTCGTCGAACTCGTTCGAACTGTCTGCCAGATGGATTTCAGGCCCTTGCAGAATACGCGGCTGAAAGGGAACCATAAATGAGCGCAGGATCATCTGTGCACGTTCCCCCCCTGCGCGACCTGCCGCCGCCGACATAACGGCAACCGGTTTGTCGGCCCACGGGTTGCCCTTGGTCCGGCTCACCCAATCCAGCGCGTTCTTCAAAACGCCCGATGGACCCTTGTTGTATTCCGGCGTCGAGATAATTACCGCATCTGACTGCGCGATTTGGTCCGCCAGAGACTGCACCGCTGCCGGGATCCCCTCACCCTCTTCCAGATCTCCGTCATATAGGGGCAGGTTCAGGTCTGCTTCGACAAAGTGGCCCGGATCAAACAACCGGGCCGCTTCACGCAACAACTTGCGGTTGGTTGCATCCTGACGCAGGGATCCAGACAAGCCAAGGAGTGTGGGTTGAGACATCTAGGGGAACTCCGTTTCAGTGATTTTTTGAAAACTAGCCCGAGTTTGATCTGTTCCAAACCCCATTTGACGCACAGTCAATGCGCAAACGGGGCCGCCAATGGCGACCCCGTGCAAAATACTAAATCCGCGTTACGCGTTTCCGCTGGGCACAACAACGATTTCAACCCGTCGGTTCTGCGCCTTGCCTTCCGGTGTCAGGTTCGAGGCGACCGGATTGTTTTCGCCCTGACCAATTGTCGTGATGCGATTAAAGCTGACACCATTGGCCTGCAGTATATCCGCAACCGCGTTGGCGCGACGCTGGGACAGGCCCAGATTATAAGTCGCGTCTCCATCGCTGTCCGTGTGACCGATGATCTGCACGTTCGAGTTGGGGTAATTGACCAGATTCTGGCCCACTTTCACCAAATCGGACCGCAAACCAGGGCGCACGGTCGAGCTGTCGGTGTCAAAGGTAATGTCGTTGGGAACAGTTACAATCAGCCGGTCACCCGCATTCACGATGGTGATTCCGTCATTTGCCAATTGCTGCCGCAGCTCAGCCGCCTGTTTGTCCAGCTGGTTGCCGATCAGTCCACCACCGGCTGCACCAATCGCAGCCCCCGCCAGCGCCCCAAGACCCGGGTTCGAGTTGTTGGCGATTGCCCCAATGCCCGCCCCGACAAGACCGCCCAAAACGGCACCCTGTTTTGCGTTCTGGTTTGGATCGCTCTGTACCGACAACGTACCCGGATCTGTACAGGCCGAAAGAACAAGGGCCGAACTTAGCCCTGTGGCCAGAATAAACTTGGAAATCGTCATGATATCACCTTCTGCTCCAACACCCGTTTGTCAGGTGCGTTTGGTTTTCCTCAGTATATCACGGCTAGCGTGTTAGGTCTCAAGCAACAATCAAGTGAGATCGGCAATTAGCCGCCAACCGGTGTGCGAATTCTTCAAAAATCGGCCCCGGCCCGAAATTTCATCGAAACCCCGCCTTCGGGGTGCTTCAGGCGCAGTTCTTCTGAATGCAGCATCAGCCTAGGGAAATCCGCCGCCGGACCTGTCGCATAAAACGGGTCGCCCAAAATCGGATGACCCAACGCCTGCATGTGAACGCGCAATTGATGAGATCGACCGGTTTTGGGAAACAGGCGCACATGCGTTGTTTCGCCCTCATGTTTTACAACGCGCCAATCGGTGAGCGCAGGCTTTCCGGTGTCGTGGCAGACCATTTGTCGGGGCCGGTTGGGCCAGTCCACGATCAAAGGCAGGTCAACCGTGCCGGTCTTTGGCTCCAAGCGCCCCCAGACACGGGCGACGTAGGTTTTACGTGTCTGACGCTGTTCGAACTGCATACTTAGGTTGCGCTGTGCATGGGGCGTTTGGGCAAAAACCATGACACCGGATGTATCCCGGTCCAGCCGATGTACCAGTAATGCCTGGGGAAAAGCCGCCTGCACCCGCGTCAAAAGACAATCCGCCAGATGTTCACCACGCCCCGGCACCGAAAGCAGGCCAGACGGTTTGTTCACCACAATCAGTTGCGCGTCTTCATGCAGCACATCCAGCGGGGATTGAGGGGGGGCATAGATCTCGCTCATGGGGGCCTGCCTATCGCAGCCCGTGACCTCCCGCAACGTCGTCCTTGCCTGTGGCCGGAAGTTCAGAGACCTTCGGCGCAGGAGGAGACGACATGCACCCGACCATCGAACGAATGCAAGAGGTTGTCGCCAAAGGCGATGAATCCCTGATCCAGGCGCTTCTGGCCGAGGATGTCCGATTCCTGCCCCCGACCTATTACAGCACCTGGACCGGGCGCGCGCCGGTTGCCGCCGTTCTGGGGCATGTCGGTCAGGTGTTTTCAGACTTCCGCTATCGCCGCATCATGGGCGAAGGAAAAGACTGGGCGTTGGAATTTGAATGCAAGGTCGGCGATCTTGATGGGATCGGGGTGGATCTAATCACGTTGAACGACGACGGCTTGATCCAGACCTTTGAGGTCGCAATGCGCCCCTATAAGACAGTGGGTGCCCTACGAGAGGCGATGACGGCGCGCGTGATGACCGACGCACGGTTTCTCAAGTTCAAAGACGCCCTAAGCTGACCATGCGCGGTTTGATTGCAGCCGATCAGATCCTGCGCATTCCCCTGCTGCCGGTTCTGGCAGCGCAGGGCCTTTCAGTCCGGCGCAACGCTCAGATGTTGCCAGAACCTACGGGCCCCCGGAGTGGCCGATCAGGTCGTGGACCACGCTTGCGCCTGCTCATCTGCGGCGACAGCTCGGCGGCCGGCGTTGGCGCCGGAACACAAGCGCAGGCTCTGTCAGGGCAGTTGGTTGAACGGCTGGCCAAGCATTATTCGGTCGAGTGGCAATTGGAAGCAACCACAGGGCACACAACACTTGACGCAATCGACCGCTTGAAAAGCGTAAAGGGGGAGTTCGACGCAGTTGTCACGGCCTTAGGCGTCAATGATGTGACCCGTGCCGTTACATCCCGACAATTTGCGCACCGCCAAAAGCAGCTTATCACTGCTCTGTCCAACGATCTGGGCGCACGACGCATTGTCGTCACCGGAGTTCCACAAATGAACAGGTTCCCGGCCTTGTCCCATCCTTTGGCCTGGGTCCTTGGCCGTCAGGCGGCCCGGCTGGATCAGGCGCTGCAGCAGGTCGTGTCGGCCTACCCCCATGTCCGGCATCTGAGACTCGATCTGCCGGATGACCCGGCGCTTGCTGCCCCGGACGGCTATCATCCCAGTCCACACGCCTACGCCTTTTGGGCAGATGCCGCAGCGCAACTGTTGCGTCAGGCCTGAGCCCGCGCCTGCCGGATCATCGGGATCGAGTAGACAATCAACGCCGCCCAGATCAGCGGGAAAGCAATCATCCGACCGGTGTCGATCTTTTCGCCAAACACAGTGATTGCTGTCACGAAAATCATGGTCGGTGCGATATATTGCAGGATACCCATTGTAGACAGTCGCACCAGCTTGGCACCGTTTGCATAGACCAACAGCGGTACAGCCGTCACGATACCGGCGCAGGACAACAGCAAAGTATCTGACAGTCCCACGCCAAAATGCCCCGTACCCTGCACGCCCAGAAATGTGACGTAGACCAAAGCCGGGATCAAAAGGATCAGCACCTCAAGCAGGAACCCTTGATTGGGTCCGATTGGCAGGGATCGTTTGAAAAACGCATAGAACCCCCAACTGACCATCAGGCCAAGCGCGGCCCATGGTAAACGACCTGCCTCGACCACCAGAACCAGAACACCCAAGGACGCCAGCCCTACGGCGATCAGTTGCATGCGCGTTAGCGGCTCACGCAGCAAAATCGCACCGAGTGCAATGCTGAACAGCGGGTTTATGTAGTATCCAAGCGCGGCATCCAAAGCATGGCCGGTTGAGATCGCCCAGACATAAATCGCCCAGTTCACAGTAATCAAAGCAGCCGTCAAAGCCGCCATTCCCAACATCTTCGGATTTCCAAGCGCCGCCTTGAGATCACGGGTGCGCCCCAAAACAACCAACAACAACCCGGCCACCGGAACAGACCAGATGATGCGATGGGCCACGACTTCGACCGGACCAATATGGTCCAGCGCTTTCAGGTAGAGTGGCAAAAACCCCCAAAGGACATAAGCGGTTACTGCCAGCACCAGACCCTTGGGCGTGTCGGAATTCTGAGAGGGAATAGGCGTGTCGGCCACAGCAAATCTCCGGTTGATACCGGACACATTTACGGCAGTTCACATCAGCTTGAAAACTCCGAAAACCGTGAAGTCGCACATAACGAATAGTGATGGGTCGATCTCGGATGTCGCGTTGAAACTCATGTTGGCGCAGCGAGGCGCTGCCTCGCGCTCCGAGGTATTTTTTAGCCAGATGAACAAGGGATCCCTCATTCATCTGGCCCTAAATACCTCGGGGGAGTCGCCCGGAACGGGCGGCGGGGGCAGAGCCCCCCTCTCGCATGTCAAACTTTCACACGCTCGGATTTCGGGTCGTACATCGGCTTGAGCGAGGCCTCTGCCTTGACCTTCACCCCACAGACATCGATCTCGTAAGAAGACGCCAGAACGTCCGCAGCCTTTTCGCCTTCGCACTGGACATAGCCCAGACCAATGGCACCGCCCAGCGTATGGCCATAGTTGCCTGAACTCAGGTAACCCACATATTCGCCATCGCGGACAATTGGCTCGTTATGGAACAGCAACGGTTCAGCGTCTGTCAACTTGAACTGTACCAGCCGATTTTTAGGGCCGCTTTCCTTCCGCGCAATCACTGCTTCCCGTCCGATGAAGTCGCTTCCTTTGTCGACCTTGACCGCAAAGCCCAGGCCCGCATCGACTACGTGATCCTCGCAGGTGATGTCATGGCCAAAATGGCGGAAACCTTTTTCGATCCTGCAGCTGTCCATCATGTGCATCCCGCACAGCTTCAGCCCCATGTCTTGCCCGGCCTCGTGCAGGGTTTCGAAAACATGCCCAGCCATATCTGAAGACACATAGATCTCCCATCCCAGTTCGCCCACATAAGTGACACGATGGGCGCGGGCCAGGCCCATACCGATCTCGATCTCCTGCGCGGTGCCGAACGGGTTAGCCGCGTTGGTGAAATCGTTGGGCGATACTTTCTCGAGCAGAGCACGCGAGTTGGGTCCCATGACAGCCAGGACACCTTCACCCGCCGTGACATCCGTGATCACCACATTGAAATTGCCCGCGTTGCGCATCATCCATGTTTGGTCTGCCAGACGGGTCGCGGCAGGGGTCACAACCAGATATGCGGTTTCGGTCTGGCGCGTAACGGTGACGTCCGCCTCGATCCCACCTGTGCGGTTCAGAAACTGCGTGTAGACGATCTTGCCATTGGGGACCGAGTAGTCGCCGCCACCGATATAGTTCATGAATTTTTCGGCATCGGGACCTTCGACGCGGATCTTGCCAAAAGAAGACATGTCGTACATGCCCACATTCTCGCGCACGGCGCGGTGTTCAGCAGCCGAGTTTTCGAACCAGTTCTGGCGCTTCCAGCTGTACTGGTATTCCCGTTCCTGTCCTTCATTCGCGAACCAGTTGGCGCGTTCCCAACCGGCCAGTTCGCCCATGACAGCCCCCTGCTCAAGAAGGTGGTGGTGGAACGGCGTCCGACGCACACCGCGTGCGGTGGCTTTTTGGCGATAGGGGAAGTGGTCTGCATAGAGCAGTCCCAGCGTCTCTTTCGAGCGTTCGAAGAGGTACTTTTTATTGCCCTGAAACGGCTGCATCCGGCTGACGTCTACGTCACCAAGGTCAAAGGGTTTCTCACCTGTGTCCATCCACTCGGCCAGCGCCATGCCCGCACCACCGGCGGATTGGATGCCGATCGAATTGAACCCGGCGGCGACCCATACATTATCCATCTCGGGCGCCAGACCCAGATGGTAAGCGTCGTCAGGCGTGAACGATTCCGGGCCGTTGAAGAAGGTGTGGATACCGGCCTCGGCCAGCATCGGCATCCGCTCGCAAGCTGCTTCGAGGATGGGTTCGAAATGGTCGAAATCCTCGGGCAACTGGTCAAATTCGAACGTGTCCGGGATGCCGTCCATTGCCCAGGGTTTTGCGTTGGGTTCGAACGCACCCAGCAGGATTTTACCTGCATCTTCTTTGTAATACGCGCACTCGTCCGGCACACGCAGCACCGGCAGTTGGGTCAGACCGTCGATATTTTCGGTCACGATATAGAAATGCTCGCACGCATGAAGCGGCACGTTGGTACCCGCCATGCGGCCGACCTCATGACCCCACATCCCGGCGCAGTTTACAACCATGTCACATTCGATATGGCCCGAGGCACTGCCGTCATCCGCGACCCAATCCACCCCGGTGACAGAGCGGCCCTGCTTGACGATGTCTGTGACTTTAACCCGCTCCTTCACTACAGCACCGCGCTGGCGCGCACCCTTAGCCAGCGCCAGAGCGATATTGGCGGGATCGCCCTGCCCGTCCAGCGGCAGGTAAACGGCCCCTTTGATACCGTCGAGATTGATGTGCGGGTACAGCTCTTGCACGCGCTCATTTGAGATCTCGTCGACCTCCACGCCGAAAGCGCGGGCCATGGCCGCCTGGCGGTAGATCTCTTCCTTGCGCTCTTCGGTCAGGGCGACGGTGATAGACCCGCAGCGTTTGAATCCGGTGGCAACACCGGTTTCTTCTTCCAAAGATCCGTAAAGTTCCTGGCTGTACTTCGCCAGCTTGGTCATGTTCGCGGTAGCCCGCAACTGCGCGATCAGACCAGCCGCGTGCCAGGTTGTGCCACTTGTCAGCTGTTTACGTTCAAGCAGCACGACATCTTTCCAGCCCTTTTTGGTCAGGTGATAGGCGACCGAGCATCCGATGACGCCGCCGCCAATAATGACCACTCGGGCCTTGCTGGGAAGATCAACCATTGTGACGACTCCGCTAGTGTTTGGTTTTGGGCAGGATGCCACGAAGGATCGACAAGAAATGCACCAAAAGCGTCGCGATGTCAGAGAAAATCATCTTTGTGTGGTCTGACGTCTGTCCCGTCTCATGACAAATGGCGTGACCCCGAAGAAGCTTTTGTAAACTGATGAAAACCCGTTGGGAAACCCGCAAGCCATCCCAATCTCGCGTACGCTCATTGTTGTGTTCATCAGCAGGTTGTTAGCTTTGGCCAAACGCATTTCGCGATAAAACCCGTTGGGAGTTGTGCCGAAGAAGGATTTGAACTTACGTTCCAGCGACCGATTTGAAAGGTTCAAGTCCTCGACAATCTGGCGGATAGGCAAGGGTTCCTCGATATTCTCTTGCATCAGCTTGATGCACTGATCCAGCTTGGCGTCGCCGGTGGCTGTGGTTTTTGCCCCGGAAAACGGCTGCATGGATGAGAAATCGCGAATCTGCTCGTGCAGCATGATATCGGCGACCGTCATTTTGGCTGGCCCCGAAATGTGCCGCCCGATAACCGACAGTGCAATGTCTGCCGTGGCGCTCATACCGGCACAGGTCACTACGGGTCCGTTCTCGGTAGCGATCAAAAGTTTCGCCTCGAACCGGGCACCGCGTTCACGCAGGAAAGAGGCGTTTTCCCAATGGGTTGCCAGATCTTCGGTGCCCTGTTCGTTTATGTAACGACTGGCCGCTTCGGACAGTAAAAAGACCTGTGCGCCACGGAAAGTATAGTCCGACACAATACGGCCCAACGACAGGTCTGGCTGATCCGGGTCCGTGTTGCCGATAACGAACAGATAGTCAGCCGTGGGCTGCGATGGCACTGTTGAGGTCGAAACAAAGGCGTCGCTGCTGCTTGCAATATCGCCACCGCGCAACGACCGGTACGTATAGGTGAAAGGCGGCGAGGCACAGACCCGGTTTGACACCCGCAGAACATCCACAAGCGAGGCGAGTTCAAGCAACACAAACCCCGGCGCGACAAGAATGTCGAAATGCCGGATCGTTTGCTTCAAACCTCTTTGCGCCGCCTCACCTGCCATCTGTGTGCTCAGACGATATTGTGTCCGGTTGCCCGCAACCGGGTGGCGAGCTTTTCGATGTGCTCCGGTCCGATTTCACAGCATCCGCCGACAATCGTTGCCCCCTGATCGACCCATCCCATCACGTGATCCGCGTATGCATCGGGCCCAAGATCATGGCGTTGTTCCAGCGCATCAACTGTTGGCGCATCTTCGAGGAACCCGGCCGAGATATGCGTGAACCCATTTGCATAGGCCCCAAATGGCAGGGACATGCCAGACAGGATGTCTAACGCCGCCGGGATCGCTTCGGGGCGCGAGCAATTGATCAACAGCGCATCCGGCGCGTACGATTTGACCAACGGCGTTATGTCCGCCAAGGGCTCACCCGACCTGAGACGGGTGCCATCGTCATCGTTGACAGAAAGAGACAGCCAAACCGGCTTGCCACGTCCCGATGTTCCCCGCAGCGCGCCTTCGGCTTCAAGCACCGAGGACACCGTCTCGATGAGAAACAGATCCACCCGATCCGCCATAAGGCTGACCAGTTCCGCAAATTTATCGCCCGCGTCGATTGGGTCGGGCTTCAGGTCAGGCCGGTATGTGGCCAACAAAGGCCCCAGAGAACCCGCGACGCGCCCCTTTGTTCCATTGCACGCGGCTTGTGCTTGCGACAAGGCTGCATCAACAAGGGGCTCCAACTGGTCTTCGATGTCTTCGAACCGCAATCGAGACCGGTGAACCGCATAAGTATTCGTTGTCGCTATTGTCGCGCCGCACCTGAAATACTCTTCGTGTACTTCGCGCACCAGCTCGGGGCGATCAATCATGACCCGAGTTGACCAAAGCGCTGTTGGCGTATCGCCGCTGCGCTTGACCAATTCCTGGCCGATTGAACCATCCAAGAGAGTGATATCTGTCATGTCATTGCTCCTCAGGGGATCAGCACCAGCTTGCCCGGAAAGGTCTTGGTTTGAAAATCCGATTGCGCCAGTGCGATGTCCCTTAATGCATAGGTGCGCGAGATCAATGGCCGGATGCGCCCGGCATTCATCAACTCTACTAGGCGGCCAAATACTTCGGGTGTCTGATGCGTGCAGCCATGAATGGTTATGTCGCGCAGGTAGATATCCCTAAGATCCGCCTGCACGATTGGGCCGGCAATTGCGCCTGATACGGCATAGTGCCCACCGGGTTTCAGCGACAGGATCAACGAGGCCCACGCGGGCCCGCCAACCACATCAATCACCACGTCGAACATGTCCTGTGGCAACGGTTCATCACGCTCGAAAGTTCCTGCGGCACCCTGGGATTTCACGACCTCAGCCTTTGCGGACCCCGTCACGCCCCAGACAGTGGCCCCGCGTAACGCAGCAAGCTGCACAGCGGCCAGACCGACACCACCAGACGCGCCAGTGATCAGAACCTTTTGGCCCGATGTGACACCTGCGCGGGTCAGCAGGTTTTCAGCCGTCCCAAAAGCGCAAGGAATGGCTGCGATTTCGACGTCAGACAAAGGCGATGCGCTCACGTCGTACAGGTCATCCGCCTCTACCAGACAATATTGGGCAAACGCCCCGTCGATTTCGGACCCCAATGCAATAAAGCCCTGAGGGTGACCGGGACGCGGACGCGGAAGGTTGATCGGGCAGGTCACGCGTTGGCCCGGGCTGAAATGAACCCTATCGCCCACTGCCTCGACGATACCGCACAAATCCCCACCCTGAATGCGCGGGAAATGCAGGGCACCGCCCCACCCACCAGCTTCAACATCCTGATCCACAGCATCCGTAGCGCCAGTTACACCCGACGAGTACCAGCCGACCCGCGTGTTGATATCCGTGTTGTTCACACCGGCAGCGGCAACCCGCACAAGGACCTGCCCCGGATCGGGCTTTGGCACCGGAATATCTTCACGCCATTCCAATACTTCGGGTCCACCGTGACCCGTCAAATAGACACCAGACATGGTTTTGGGGATAGCCATCTCAGACCTCATCATCCGGATGCGGCGGGACGGGACCCAAGGGAACGATGTCGTAGCGCGCATTGATTTCGGCCATCTTGGCCTCGTCCGCAAAGTCCGCATCGGTCATCATTGCGAGTTCGGCAAGGAACCCATCAAACCCTGACGGCTGAAAGATCATGAGCATCTTGGCTGGCGTATCACCTGCAACACGGCAGGCATGCGGTATTCCGGGCGGCACATGCATCGTGGTGCCCTGCCCGCATCGATGCCAGTCGCCGTCGACATAGAAGTCAACTTCACCTTCCAGAAAATAGAAGGTTTCAGCGTGCGTATCATGGCGATGAAGGCCAAGCGCGAAGCTGGCCTTCAGATTGTCTTCCATAAGCGTGTATGCGCCACCTGTGTCCTGACCTGACACCTTCACGAAGGTATGGTCATTTTCCCAATCATAGTTGGGGCCCTCTCCGGGCCCCAGTTTGGCGTATCGTTTGCTCATGGCGGTCTCCGCAAGTGGTTAAGCGCGCAACCGCTCGTTCTCGGGATCCCAAAGCGGTTGATCTTGCTCTACCACAGCGCGGCACTTTTGGCCGTAGATTTCGACCTCAAGCTCGGTACCCGGGTTCGCAAGCTCAGCCTTGATCATGCCCAGCGCAATGGATTTGCCGACACGGTAACCCCATGCGCCCGACGTCGTCTCACCGACGATCTCGTCCCCCTGCCAGATGCAAGACATATAAGGCGCGTCGCAATCACCAGCCTCAACAGTCAGCGTGACGAACGACTTCTTCACACCTTGCTGCTTTTCGCTCAGGATCGCGGCCTTGCCGGGGAAGTCCTGTGGTTTGTCCAGTTTGACGAACCGCTCCAGCCCCCCTTCGAGCAACGAGTAATCGGTCGACAAGTCGCCCTTCCACGCGCGGTAACCCTTTTCGATGCGCAGCGAGTTCAGGGCATACATACCGAACGGCTTGGCCCCTGCACCGAGGATCGCGTCGTAGATCGCAGGCATATCCGCGTTGAGCGCATGAACCTCCCACCCCAACT
Organism: Ruegeria sp. CF8; assembly: GCF_056537285.1. Taxonomy (NCBI): domain Bacteria; kingdom Pseudomonadati; phylum Pseudomonadota; class Alphaproteobacteria; order Rhodobacterales; family Roseobacteraceae; genus Ruegeria; species Ruegeria sp. CF8. The sequence continues at coordinate 86,616 of NZ_JBQFRG010000009.1, forward strand.
CACCAGCAAAAGAAACGCGGATCAGGTGGGCCGGTTGGCCAGCCACGGTTGCGGCCTGATGGGTCAGCCAGCCCGAAGACAGATCGGCATCGGTCAGGCCCGACAGGATCTCACGCGATTTCGGGCCGGTGACGATCAGCGTGTCGCGGGTTGTGGTGACGTCCTCAACCGATACGCTGGCGGGCATCGCGTTCACCAGAATATCGCGATCATGCCATTGCGCGGTTGCTGCAGTGATCATGACGAACTCATCTTCGCCCAGTCGCAGACAGGACATTTCGGTCAGGATGCGGCCCCGGTCGTCAGAGATATAGACAAGATTGATGCGACCGACTTTGGGCAATCCGCCGGTAATCAGGCCACGCAACGCCTCGGCAGCGCCTTCGCCTTTGACCATAAAGCGTGAGAAACCGGGCAGATCAAGCACGCCGCAATGGTCGCGCACCGCCTCGCATTCTTCTTTGATCCGCTGCTCCCACGGGCCGGAACGACCCCAAGTATGCGTCGCCTCAAGCCTGGTGTCATCGCCCGGCTGCGCGAACCAATTGGCACGTTCCCAGCCATTATACACGCCCATCACGCCGCCCAGCGCTTTGACCTTGTCATGAACCGGCGACAGCTTTTTGTCACGCGCGGCTGGCCATTCGTGGTGCGGAAAATGCATGGCGTATTCATTGCCGTAAACTTCCATGCCCTTCTGGTTACAATAGTCCTGATCGGTGTAATCGGTGTAACGGCGCGGATCGACCGCCCACATATCCCACTCGGTCGCGCCATCAACGATCCACTCGGCCAGCACCTTGCCCGCGCCACCGCCCTGCGCGATGCCAAAGGTAAAACTGTGTGCCTCGAACGCGTTTTTCACACCCGGCATCGGACCAATCAGCGGCAGGCCATCCGGCGCGTAGGGGATCGGGCCGTTGATCACCCGGCCTACGCCCGAGGTTGCCATCAGCGGCACCCGCTCCATCGCGTCGGTGACGATGTCCTCAATCCGGTCCAGATCATCGTTCCAAAGCTGGAAGCTGAAATCCTCGGGCATCGGATCGTCTTCGGTCATCCAGTGGCCCTTGCAGTTGGGCTCATAGGGGCCGAGGTTGAAGCCGTTCTTCTCCTGCCGCAGATAGTAGGAGACATCGACGTCGCGCAGCAGCGGCAGCTTGCCGCCATGCTCTTTCGACCACGCCTCAACCTCGGGCACTTCATCAGTAAGCAGGTATTGATGGCTCATGACCATCGCGGGAACGGTGCGGCCGCCGAATGGCTTGAACATCTCGCCCACGCGCTGCGCATAGTAGCCGGCGGCGTTCACCACATAGTCACAGGCGATGTCGCCTTTGTCCGTATGTACGGTCCACGTACCATCGTCATGCTGCGTCACACCGGTCGCGGGACAGAAGCGGATGATCTTCTGACCCAGATCGCGCGCGCCTTTGGCCAATGCCTGCGTCAGCTGCGCCGGGTCGATATCGCCATCGGTCGGATCGTACAGCACGCCCTCAAGGTCATGTGTTTCGAGGAACGGATAATGCTCCTTGGCCTGTTCCGGGGTCCACATCTCCATCGGGATGCCCTGATAGCGGCCCATGGACATGGCGCGTTCGAACTCTTGCATCCGCTCTTTGCTATGCGCCAGACGGATCGACCCCGAGACGTGGTAGTTCATCGGATAGTCAACTTCTTCGGCCAAGCGCGAATACAGCTCGGTCGAGTAACGCTGCATGTTCATGATCGCCCATGAGGTCGAGAAGGTCGGCACGTTGCCCGCCGCGTGCCAAGTCGAGCCAGCCGTCAGCTCGTTCTTTTCCAGCAGAACGCAGTCGGTCCAGCCCTTCTTGGCCAGATGATAAAGGGACGAGCAGCCCACGACGCCGCCACCGATGATGACAACACGGGCTTTGGTTGGAAAGTCACTCATGTGTTTTGATCCTCTGTTACTGTGCCCGCTGGGGCAGATCGTCTGAGATGTCGTAGTAGTCACCTTTGTCAGCGACGAAGATGTGCTTTGAGAGCTTCAGGCCCGTAGGTTCGCTGAGCGCACCCATGGAAATCGAAATCGTGTCTTCGGCGTTGTGCTGCCAGAACAGGAAAGAGCCACATTCACTGCAAAAGCCACGCCGCGCGGTATCTGACGCACGGAACCAACGCAGCGTGTCACTGGCGGTAAAGCTCAGGTTGTCCTGATGGGTCGAGGTCGAGGACCAGATGTGGCCCGACTGCTTGCGGCACTGGCCGCAATGGCAGGCCGAGGGCGGCGACAGCTCTCCGTCGATGGTAAACGCGACCGCGCCGCACAGGCAGGAACCCGTGTGCATACAATTACCCCCTTGCTGCGGGCGTGGAGCTGGCCCCCAGCAACACGCCATAGATGATGAAACAGGCCGCCATCACACGGCGAACCCAGATGTTAAACACAGCCCCCAGCGCCGCCTTGCCCATCAGCGCGCCCAGTAGGGTGAAGCCGGTATAGCTGAGCGTGGTGATGATCAGCGCCGTGGGCATGATGACTCCCATCTGCTGCCAGATCGGCACGTCGGGCTGCACGAATTGCGAAAAGGCCGCCAGGTACCCTGCCACGCTTTTGGGATTTATCGTCGCCACCGCCAGCGCGTGAAAATAGACATGCCGCGCAGGGCGTTCTGAGGCCGGTGCAGGTTTTGTAGCGTTCATCCAGCCTCGGATTCCGACCCATATCAGGAAACCTGCGCCAATCAGCTTGGCGATGAAAAATCCAGTTGGTGACGCCGCGATCAAGGCCGTGATGCCCAGCGCCGATAAGATCAGGAACGCGCTTGCTTGCGTGAGGATGGCCAGAACACCCAACATTGCCTTTGGGAATGGCAAACTCATCCCGTTTGAGATGCAGTTGACCGCGTTCGGGCCTGGGGTGGTTACGAACACCACCCAGAAGAGCGCGAATATGGTCCAGGCCTCAAAGCTCATCAGTACACCGGTGGCGCAATGACCCAGATGGCCACCGCAGGCTCATCATAGGGGTTAGACCATTGATAAGGTTCGTGTTTGATCCGAAAGCTGTCACCCGGACCGACAGTGAAAGCCCGCGACCCGATGGTCAGATCCAATCGGCCCGAGATCATGTACCCCACTTCCTGCGTCGGGCGATGGGCTGGGGTCTGCATCTTCGAGTTGGGCTCGAACGTGGAATGTACCATTTCAAAATCATCGGTCAGATCAGGCGAAAGCAGTTCCTCGATCAACCCTTCTTCCCCCGACCCCATGGGACGACGTGTGCCCGCACGAACGACATAACCCTTTTCCTCAACCGGAACCGCTGCATGGGCAAACAGCATCGACATCGGCACGCCAAGGCATTCAGCAATCTGACGCAGATCCGAGATCGAAGGATCGGACATGTCCCGTTCAACCTGACTGAGCCAACCGACCGAACGATCAAGGCGGGTCGCGATCTCGGTCAGGGTCAACCCGCGCGCTTTGCGCAAGGCCCTTAAATCAGCACCCAATGTCGCGCTTTGTGGGGCTTGCCTGTTCACACAGTTGCTCCGAATCTCGTGAAATTTTACATCTGTTTTTCACGATGGGGCAAATTGGTGAAATTTCCAAGCGTTTTTTCATCTGGTCACCTGCGCCAAGTGCGATGCACGTTGCCAGTTTGTGTGCAGAAACACTGTCACGGAACGGTTCGTGGACTTAAGGCACCATCGCTGCGCCGATTTCGCGGACGTAAATCTCTGTGTCCACAGACGAGTCGTCGCGGGAGAGTGTAAAACCCGATTTTTGCAACACGCGGGCAGAGGCCGGGTTGTCGCGTCCAACCCCCGCGACCAAGCGAACGGCTGGGCCCGAAGCACACGCGGCGACAAATCCGTCTAAAAGCTCTGAGGCATAGCCTTTGCCCCATGCCGTTTCTGCAATCAGGTAGCCGAGATGGACCGTCGGCACAGATTTATGGGCAGAATCCAGTGCCAGTATCATCAGGCCGATCAGATGACGGTCGTGTTTTTGGCGAACCAACAAAACATCACTTTCTGCGCAACGATCATCGATCCAATGAGATATGCCCCGGTCCTGTACCTGCATGGACGGCGGCAGGGGTCCAAGCACATTTGGGGTCAATATCGTGATGAGCTCGTCTTCCAGACATTCACGCAACAAATGGTCCCGGAGTTCATCTCTCCAGTGAAAAACCGAAAGGCGTGGTGTGAGGAATTGGTCTGGGCCCATGCCTGCTCCAACCTTTTGGGGACGGTGGCATTTTAACGGGTACCGGGCAAAACCGAAACACGGCGCACTATAGTCAGGCGCAAGCCTACCCTGCTTTGGTTAAACCTGAGCGAAGGTCCTGGACAGAATCCCCGACAGGTATTCTGCGTCATCGGCTGAAAATGCATCCGGTTGATCGCTGTCGATGTCAAAAACCGCAATCACTTCACCGGCAGCATTGTGGACGGGCAACACCAGTTCGGACCGGGTTGAAGATGCGCACGCAATATGGCCTGGAAAAGCGTCCACGTCTGGGACGAGCTGCACTTCACCCGTCCGGGCGGCAGCCCCACAAACGCCGCGTTCGAACGGAATGACAAGGCACCCATGCCCGCCTTGGTAAGGGCCGATTTTCAACAGACCGGGTTCCACAACACGGTAGAATCCGGTCCAGTCAAAGCGGTCATCGGAATGATGCACTTCGCACGCAACCGTGGCCATCAAAGCGACCTGATCCGTTTCGCCTTCGGTCAACGCCGCGATGGTATTGGCCAGAGTTTCATAATCGGTTTTCATCGTGTCTTATCCATTGGGGCCGCGCGGGGGCGCTGCCCCCCCACCCCCGGAGTATTTGGAAAAAGATGAAGGGTCAAACGCGTTCGATCGCAATTGCAGTGCCTTCACCGCCGCCGATGCAGATGGCCGCGACACCGCGTTTGAGGTCTCGCTTTTCCAACGCATTCAACAATGTCACCAAAATGCGCGCACCCGAGGCACCAATAGGATGGCCCAACGCACAGGCTCCGCCATTCACGTTTACTTTGTCGCGCGGCAAACCCATTTCATGCATGAACGCCATCGGCACAACTGCAAAGGCTTCATTGACCTCCCAAAGATCAACGTCCTCCTTGTTCCAGCCGATGCTGGACAGGAGTTTCTGCGCGGCAGGGACAGGAGCAGTGGTGAACAGTCCGGGCGCTTGTGCGTGGCTGGCGTGACCCAGAATACGCGCGCGCACCGCCAGCCCTTGCGCTTCGGCGGCTTCGGCCGAAGCTAGAACAAGCGCCGCAGCACCGTCAGAAATCGACGACGAGTTGGCAGCCGTCACGGTGCCATCCTTACGAAACGCAGGCTTCAAGGTGGGTATCTTTTCAGGGCGGGCGGACTTTGGTTGTTCGTCTATGTCCTGCACAACCTCACCCTTTCGCGTGCGAATTGTGACAGGCGTAATCTCGTGTTCAAATGCACCGTTTTCCTGCGCCGCAAGGGCATTGGACAGAGATTGGAGCGCATACTCATCCTGAGCTTCGCGCGTAAACTGATAGGATTCAGCGCAGTCTTCAGCAAAGGTGCCCATCAGGCGACCTTTCTCATAGGCGTCCTCGAGCCCGTCGAGGAACATGTGATCGACCACCTGACCATGACCAATGCGGGCACCTCCACGCATTTTGGGCAGCAGGTACGGGGCATTCGTCATACTCTCCATTCCACCTGCTACCATTGTGTTCGCGTGACCCAACGCGATCTGGTCAAAGGCCATCATCGCCGCTTTCATGCCCGAGCCGCACATCTTGTTCAGCGTGGTTGCTGGGACCTCTTCCCCTAAACCAGCGGCAAAACCAGCCTGACGTGCGGGGGCTTGGCCCTGCCCCGCTGGCAAGACACAACCCATCAGCACTTCATCAACGGTCTGTGCCCCGGCCTGACTTAACGCAGCCCGAATCGCCTCCCCGCCAAGGTCAGTTGCTGCAACCCCATCAAACATGCCCTGAAAGCCTCCCATTGGCGTTCTTGCGGCCCCTGCAATCACAACATCTTTCATCCGGGTTTTCCTCCTGCTTCCCGGCCCTTGAATACCGAATGGTAAGAATTGGCGTCTAGCGTATTTCTACGACTCATTTTTCAGATTGGAGGGTGCCGGACTATGGGGCTGACCAGCACATCAAGCGGCGCAACGCAGATCATCACCGTTCATTCCAATCGGATTGATGCCGCGATGGCCATTCAGTTCAAGGAAGACATGCGGTCGGAAACCGAGACTGGCGCAAATCGGATTGTTCTGGATCTGTCCGGCGTCGATTTCATTGATTCCAGCGGGCTGGGCGCGATTGTCGCTTCGATGAAACAGTTGGGCAATAACCGGCGACTGGATCTGGCCGGACCACAGCCCGTGGTTGAGAAAGTCTTTCGCCTGACGCGCATGGATACGGTTTTTCGGTTGTTTGCGACACTGGACGACGCGCTGTCCTCGCCAGATGCGTAGCCAAGGCAGGAGTGGATGGGCGTGGAGCCAATTTGTAACAAGACCTGTCTGGAACTGAACTTCCTAGCGACAGACACAGAAGCAAGCGCAGGGATCGCGCAGCTTAGTAGCGGTCTGGCAAATCATGGATTGCCGCCACATAAGTCGGACGATGTGAAGATCGCATTGGCCGAAGCAATCAACAATGTGGTGGAACACGCATACAAGGGCATTGCACCGGCCAATGTTCAGGTCACGTGTCGACTGGATCGGGATCGGCTGGACATCCTGATCTCTGACACCGGGCACCCGCTTCCTGGCTTACAAATGCCGGACGGAACACCTGCACCGCTGGGGGAAACAACACAAGATCTGCCGGAAGGGGGGTTTGGCTGGTTCCTGATTCATCAGCTTACCAGTGACATTCGGTATGAACACCGGGATGGGTGCAACCGGCTGTCCCTGAGGTTTAACTTCGGTAAAAACGCCTAATCAGGCCCAATTGGTCACAATAACGCCATTTTCGAAACATTGTCGCGCCTCAAACAACCGCCATACAGTGACTCGTAGCTCAGATAGCTTCCCTCGGCGCCAATTATCACAGCCCCCACCCAGTGAAAGGCGCCGAGGAACTTCTCCCCCTGAAATTTCTGGACAATCCCCAATCAGTGAATAGCTTTCCCTTGTTCCAAGGAGAGAGAATACAGCATGCGGGATTTGCATAAACCGGGCCGGTCAGAAGTTTTTGCAATGCAAGGGATGTGCGCAACGTCTCACCCGTTGGCAGCCAAGGTGGCAATCGATATTCTTGAACAGGGTGGCAACGCAATGGACGCCGCGATTGCCGGGGCGGTTCTTTTGGGGATCTGCGAGCCTCAGATGACCGGTTTGGGCGGCGATTGTTTTGTTCTTTTCAACCGTGCAGGAGAACATCGAATACGTGCCCTAAACGGCTCGGGCCGATCTCCGGCTGCCGCGCAGGCACAGCCATTGCGCGATCAGGGTTTGTCATCTTTGCCTTTGAACGGGCCGGATGCAGTTACGATTCCCGGTGCCGTGGACGCTTTCTGTCATTTGGCAGAAACGGAAGGGCGCTTGGGGTTGGACGCGATCCTGACCCCCGCAATTCACTATTCGGAGGCAGGCGTTCCGGTTGCACCCCGCGTTGCGTTTGATTGGAAGATCGGAGCGGCTACCCTGCAAGGCCCAGCCCGAGACCACTATCTGATCGACGGGCAAGCCCCTTCAGTCGGGCAGATCTTTCGCGCGCCGGGTCAGGCCGAAGTATTGCGTCGGATCGCGAAAGAAGGGCGTGACGCGTTTTATTCCGGCGATATTGCCGAGGACATGATTGCTGCCCTTTCCATTCGGGGCGGAGCTCACACCGCTGAGGATTTTCAAAACACGAAATACACAGAAACGCAGCCGATGCAGGGCGCCTATCAAGGGGTTGACGTGGTCGAACATCCGCCAAACGGTCAGGGCGCGACCGCAATTCTGCTGCTCAATATTCTGAAGCATTTTGACGTGGCCAACATAGACCCCTTTGGCGCTGAAAGGGTGCATATCGAGGCTGAGGCCACCAAGCTGGCCTATAACGCGCGCAACCGTTTCATCGCGGATCCAGACCACATGGCACGTGCAGAGCGTTTCCTTGACCCCGAGCTGGCCGCCAAACTGGCCGCGCTTATTGATCCGAAACGCGCCATGCCTGCGGCGGCACCACTGACCGAGGCCGTTCACAAGGACACCGTCTACATCACCGTTGTAGATCGCGACCAGATGGCGGTTTCGATGATCTATTCGATTTTCCATAGTTTTGGATCAGGGATCGCCTCGGAGAAGTACGGCATTTTGCTACAGAACCGAGGCGCTGGCTTCACGCTGGACCCTGGCCATCCAAACGAGTTGGCTGGAGGTAAGCGCCCGATGCACACAATCATTCCAGGGATGCTGGCCGAAAACGACCGCGTAATGATGCCCTTTGGTGTGATGGGCGGAGCGTACCAGCCTACAGGCCACGCGCGATTTGTGTCAAACCTCAGGGATTTCGGTCTTGAGCTACAAGAGAGCATCAACGCCCCACGCGCGTTTTTCGACGGATCGGTTCTGAAACTGGAACGCGGCTATCCGGATAAGGTAGCGAAACAATTATCAGAATTTGGGCATACTATCGAGGTCCCGGAAACTCCGCTTGGTGGGGCGCAAGCGATCCGAATCCGGGAAGACGGTATTTTGGAGGGTGCCAGCGACCCGCGCAAGGACGGTTGCGCCCTTGGATACTAAAGCCCACCAACGCGGGCCTTCGCGGTTGGACGACTTTAGTTCAGGTGGAAATGCAATGGGTACGAGCCGTCTTCGAACGGGCCGAACATGTTGGGAATATCGGGGTGCTCAACAGGCTCCCCGGAATAGTCCGCAACCAGATTTTGTTCTGAAACATAAGCAACATAGAAGGATTGGTCGTTCTCAGCCAGCAGGTGATAAAACGGTTGCTCTTTCCGCGGACGGCTGTCTTCGGGAATGGCCTGATACCATTCCTCGGTGTTCGAAAATTCTGGATCCACGTCAAAAATCACCCCTCGAAAAGGGTGTTTCTTATGACGAACCACCTGGCCTAAGCCGTATTTTGCACGTGTCTTTAGCATTGTTTCAGCCCCCAAAGCATTTACTACCCGTTTCTGGCCGGAAAAGCCAATCATTGATGTGAAACTCAGGGAAACAGTCTGTGAACCTAATACTAACAGTGTTCGAAATTGCAGCGCCGGTCTTTCTGCTGTCAGGTATCGGCTTTGTCTGGGTTAAACTGGGATTCGAGTACCGTCTTCAGTTCGTTACCCGGTTTGCGATGACCCTGGCTGTGCCCAGCCTGATCTTCGTGGCCCTGATGCAGACCGAGATTCCGGGTGGCGATCTTACACGTTTCACCGTCGCCACGATCATTGCCAACCTGGTTCTGGCGATCGTTTTCTGGTGCCTGGTCCGCGTTCTAAAGCTTGAACAGCGTACGTATCTTTCACCATTGATCTTCGGCAATACCGGCAATCTGGGCCTACCATTATGTATTTTCGCGTTTGGCCAGGCCGGGCTGGGCTATGCTGTGATCTTTTTGGCGGTTACAGCTTTGTTTTCGTTTACCTACGGCATCTACCTTGTGGCGGGTAAAGGTGCCTTTGGTCAGGTCATTCGTCAGCCCATGGTTTGGGCAACGCTTTTGGGCGCACTGTTTTTGTGGCGAGGCTGGGAAACTCCACTTTTCCTGACAAACACGCTTGACTTGCTGGGGCAAATGGCAGTTCCGATGATGCTTGTAACCGTTGGCGTGGCCATCGCGCGCCTGACGACCCGCAGCTTGGGTCAGGCTGTCTGGCTGTCGGTTTTGAAACTGGTGGTCTGTTTCGCCCTCGGTTGGGTGGTCGCCGTCGCGTTTGAACTGGATGCGATCGCCTTTGGCGTTCTGGTTCTACAGATGTGCACCCCCGTCGCGGTAACCTCTTATCTGCTGGCGGAACGCTTTGAAGCCGACGCAGATGCCGTTGCCGGCATGGTGATGGTATCAACCGTCCTTTCCGTTGCGGCACTGCCTGCCATCCTGGCTATCGTTTTGTAACGATTGTGATTTCATAATCGCTCAATCTGCGCTAGAATGTGCAAAAAAGGCATGAGGCACATGAGCAGAATTCTTATCGTACTCTTCGGGGTGCTGCTTTTGGCATCCTGTGGTGGCGGCTCCAAACAGCCGCCCAGCAAATTGAATGACGCGTGCAGCATTGCGCGCGAAAAGCCTGACTATATCAAAGCCTTCAAGAACACCGAACGTAAATGGGGTGTTCCCGTACACGTTCAGATGGCCACGATTTATCAGGAAAGCCGCTATCGCCACGATGCGCGCACCCCGCACAGATACGTTCTGGGCGTCATCCCGATGGGCCGTCAAAGCAGCGCTTATGGCTATGGCCAGGCGCTTGATGGTACATGGGAGCAATACCAGCGAGAAACCGGAAAACGCCGCGCCAAGCGGGATCGGATTCGCGACGCATCAGACTTTATCGGCTGGTATATGAATAAAAGTTACGAACGTAACGGCATTCACCCGGCAGATACGCGCAATCAATATCTCGCTTATCACGAAGGCCATACCGGATATGCGCGCGGCAGTTACAACAGCAAGTCCTGGTTGTTGAACGTGGCCAGTGACGTGGACGCGCGCGCGCAATTGTACCAGGCGCAGTTGGCCAACTGCCGGTACTGACAAAGCTTGATCGGGTCAGCGATTGCCTGACCCGACCCTTTTTCTGTTCGAGAACAAGTCCTGATCGAGGCGTCCGCCTTCATTCAGCGCGCCGAGCAAAACGGTTGTCTGCCCCCCCGCGTTATCGTGAATGACCCATTTGCGCAGCTCGACCGGATTGTCGGTGAACATCAGCTCAATCCGTCCTGCATCCGGGTTCTTTGGGTCTTGTGCCGTGACCACGGTGGCCGTGCCATCAAAGTTGTGACCCACGACCATATTGGCCTGCCCCAAGTTCACATTCCGCGCCAGTACGATGGAAAGGGGTGTCCGTTTAAGCGGGTATTGCTCGGGCGGTTGATTTGATTTCGGATCGAAAATCTGAACACTGCCGGAACGCGCCAGCACCACAGCACTGTTGGGCGGATCATATTCAAACCGCATCTTGCCCGGGCGCTGCATCCACAGCTTACCAGTGCTCAGCGATCCATCGTCGTTCACTTGCGTGAAGGTCGTCTCAACCGTTTTCAATCCGTTCAGGTAATTGGAAATCTGCGAAAGCGGCAACTTATCCGCCGCCCATGCGGCAGGTGCGGCCAGTGTCAAAGCAAGGGCAAAAGCAATCTGTTTCATGCCGTACAGATAGGCCTTCTGCCCTTGTTATTAAATATCTTACTGCTCGGGGACGAGGATTTCCCGCTTACCGACATGATTTGCCGCAGAAACAACGCCTTCGTCCTCCATCTGCTCAACCAGGCGCGCCGCCTTGTTATAGCCGATGGCAAGTTTCCGCTGGATATACGAGGTCGAGCATTTGCGATCCTTGATCACAATCGCAACCGCCTGATCGTACAACGCATCCTCGCCATTGGTGTTACCACCGGTGTTCAGCCCCAGAACGGCGTCGATGTTGTCTGCTTTGTCCTCGGCCGGGCCATCCAGCACGCTGCCCACGTAGTCGGGCGGGCCATACTGTTTCAGGTGGTTGACGATTTCCTCGACTTCTTCATCTGAAACAAACGGGCCGTGGCAACGGGTAATCTTGGCACCTCCCGCCATGTAGAGCATATCGCCCTGCCCCAGCAGTTGTTCGGCACCCATTTCACCCAAAATCGTGCGGCTATCGACTTTCGAGGTCACCTGGAACGAAATCCGCGTTGGAAAGTTCGCCTTGATCGTACCGGTAATCACATCGACCGAAGGCCGCTGCGTGGCCATGATCAGGTGAATGCCCGAGGCCCGCGCCATCTGCGCCAGACGCTGGATGCAAGCTTCAATCTCTTTTCCCGCGACCATCATCAGGTCAGCCATCTCATCGACGATGACGACGATGTAAGGCATCGCTTCGGGCGCGAACTCTTCTGTTTCAAAGGTTGGCTCGCCGGTTTCATCATCAAAACCGGTCTGTACCGTGCGGCTGAACAACTCGCCTTTGTCCAACGCGTCCTTCACCCGGCCATTGTAGCCAGCAATGTTACGGACACCCATTTTGGACATCTTGCGATAGCGGTCTTCCATCTCACCGACAACCCATTTCAGGGCCACAACCGCCTTTTTCGGATCGGTTACCACGGGGGACAGCAGATGCGGGATGCCATCATAAACAGACAGTTCCAACATCTTCGGGTCGATCATGATCAGGCGGCATTCATCCGGCGACAGTTTGTACAGCAGCGACAGGATCATGGTGTTGATCGCCACCGACTTACCCGAGCCGGTCGTACCAGCGATCAGCAGGTGAGGCATCTTGGCCAGGTTGGCCACAACGGATTCGCCACCAATATCTTTGCCCAGCGCCAGCGGCAGTGCGTGGTTACCATCGCCAAAATCACGGCTGGCGAGGATTTCGCGCAGCACCACCATTTCACGGTTTTCGTTCGGCAGTTCGATGCCAATGACCGAACGGCCCGGCAGCGTCGAAACCCGTGCCGACAGCGCGGACATTGAACGCGCAATGTCATCCGCCAGACCAATCACACGGCTCGCTTTCAGGCCAGGTGCTGGTTCTAGTTCGTACATGGTGACCACAGGACCGGGTCGGACGCTGACGATCTCACCTTTGACGCCGTAGTCATCCAAAACGTTTTCCAGCATCCGCGCGTTTTCTTCCAACGCCTCATCACTCAGATGATGGCGCTGAATGCTGGCCGGGTTCGACAACAGCCCCAGCGGAGGCAGTTCGAAATCCGAATGCTTGTCCTCAAATGACAGCGCCGGTTGCGCTTCGGCCTGCGCACGGCGCGACGGCGGCGGCGTGCGACGCACGGGCTGTGCGACCACAGGTTTGCGCGGCTCCGCCACTGGGATTTTCATCGCAGGACGCGACTGCGGCACAGAGTCTTCCATGTCCTCGACAAGTGGTTCATCGTCCAGATCCGGCATTGGCGCGTATTGGTCTTGCTGGATCTCGGGCGCATACTCGACCGCGTCCGTATCATGCCAACCGGGCGCGGCACCCGCTGTCATCGGGGGTTCGGGTGGCAACCCGTTGGCGGTCACCGGTGGCTCGGCCGGCAATTCATCAGGTTGATGCGGGTTCAGAATCAGCGGGTCGGGTCGACGACCGCGGCCTTTGGTCAAAGGTAGGCTCGGGTCCGGTTCGGGCGTCATCTCACCCGTTGCGACTTTGCGATTGCGCACAGCAGCCGAGATTTTCGAACGGATGCGGTCCTCGCCTGGCATTTCGTCAAAGCCAGCGATCGGTTCAGGGTCGACCAATTCCGGCTCTGGCATCGGTTCCGGGCGGCGGATCAATGACGGCATGCGCGCCAACAGACCGGTTTTGGGCGCGGGTTCAGGCTCTTCTTCCAGTTCTTCAAAGACGGGATCACCGAAGGCGATGTCATCATTCAAAACCGGTTCCACACGCGCGGCGCGGTTTTCTTTCCATTGTTCGCGCCGATCCCGCGCGGCCTGAGCCGTCGCCGAGGCGCCACGGCCCAGCAGATTCATCAGCAGGTCGTAAGCCATCACCAGACCCAAAAGGAACGCACGGAAACCCCGTTTTACGTCTGCTTTGGTGAAGCCCAGAACAAAGATGCCCAGCGCGATCATTCCAACCGCCATGGCAAGTGACATCAGCTTGACCAGAAAATGCGACGAGATCGGCAAAAGCGTCAGCAACGCGCCCATGACCGTGTCGCCAAACAGACCGCCCAGACCATAACTATGCGTCGTGCGCCATTCGGCACCTGGAACAAGGGTCGCAGCGTAAACCGAGACAAAGGCGATCCAGATTGGGGCAAAAATCAACCGGGCAATGGCACGGTCTTCACCGAAATGACCCGCGAAACGCAAACCCCAACCAATCAGAACAAGCGCAACACCCCAACTGCCCCAGCCCACGATCATGAACAAGGGCGCAGCAATCGAGGCCCCGATCCGCCCCATCCAGTTCTGCACCGGCGCATCGGTCGAAACCATCCAGTTGGGATCATCAGGCGTGTAGGACCAGATCATCGCCGCCGCTGCCAAACCCAGCAGGATCAGAGCAATACCGATCAGTTCTTTGCTGCGCCGCTCCAAAGCGGCCTGTGTGGTGCTGTCCAACAATGGATCGCGATTGCGCGCGTTATATGATGCCATTTTGCCCTCGTACCTCACGAATAGATGCAGTCGCGGAGTGTGATCAGACCACGCTGCAACTCTGTTTTTGGGGCCACCAATGCAACCCGGATAAAGCCTTTGCCCGGGTTATTCCCCGGATCACCTTGTGAAAGATATGCGCCCGGCAGGACCCGAACCCCGGTGTCCTTCCAGACCTTCAATGCAGTGTCTTCGCCGTTGTCGACCGGCAGCCACAAAAAGAACCCGGCCTGTGGCGACATGTATCCTTGCACGCCCGCGAAGACTTCATCCGCGATGGCGTATTTTTCCTGATAGAGCGCGCGGTTTTCCTGAACGTGTTCTTCATCTGCCCAGACCTTTGCCGCAGCGGCCTGCAAGGGCAGTGGCAAAGGCGACCCGGCATAAGTGCGCAATTGTTTGACCTGTTTGATCGTATCCGGCCCGCCCGCGATCAGCCCCGACCGCAACCCGGCCAGGTTCGAGCGTTTGGAGAGCGAGTTGAACAGCGTGATCCGTTCAGGATCAGCGCCCAGCTCTTGCGCGACGGTCAGAATACCTGTTGGGGCCGTGTCCCGGTAAATCTCGGAATAACATTCGTCGGCGAAGATGCGGAAATCATATTGCTCGGCAAGACGGATCAATTCAGCCCAGTAATCACGCGAGGCGACGGCCCCCTGCGGGTTGGCAGGTGAACAGATGTAGGCCACAGCGGTACGGTTCAGCACTTCCACGGGCAGGCTGGCATAGTCTGGCAAGTGGCCCGTCGCGGCAGTTGCAGGCACAAAGTAGGGCTGCGCGCCAACTGAAAGCGAAGCCACCATGTAAACCTGATAGAACGGGTTCGGACACAGAATAACAGGCTGCTGGCCGTTCTTCTGTTCCGGGCAAAGCGCCATGGCAGCGTTGTAAAGCCCCTCACGCGTGCCGTTCAGCGCCATCACATTGTCATCAGGGTCCATCTGAACGCCATAGCGGCGATGAATCCAATCCGTGATCGCTCCTCGCAGGTCTTCTGACCCTTCGTTCGGGGGATAGCCTTGAAACCCTGAGGCGTTTTCCATGATGACATCTGTCACCCAGGCCGGAAAATCATGGGTGGGTGCGCCGATCGTCATGTGAACGACATCACCGCCCGGCTGGTGATGATCCAACAGGGCGCGCAGACGCGGGAATGCATAAGCCGGTAGGTTCGAAAACCGCTCGGGGAAATCCATAATACTGCCTCAATATCGGGGTCATTTACGCCCCGTTTTTTTGTCAGATTACAGCCCGGGCACCCCTTCGTCCAGACAAAGAGGTTCCGAATCAGGGGATTGTGGCATTCAGGCCAGTACCGCTTCTGCTGCTGAACCCAGCCGCAAAAGGGCCTCTTCCGAGCCGGGATAGCCCAGCATCATCAACCCGCAACTGGGGGTTCCGGTCGGCAGGCTCAACGACGCAAGACCCATCAGATTGCCAATCCGTGTGTTGCGCAGGGCCAGCAGATTCTCGGTTACGTAATAGTCATGGTCGCTCATCAATCGCTCCAGATTGGGCGGCAGAATCGGGGCCGTGGGGGCCAGAACCGCATCAAACCCGGCGGTTGCCGCGTCCCATTCGGTGCGGCAAGCCTTGAGCTTGGACCAGGCGGCGACATAGTCGGGCCCGGAATACCCCATACCGATGCGGAACCGCTCAAGAATCTCGGGGTACATTGCATCAGGGTTGGCCTCGATCACGTCGCGCCACAGCCCATAGGCCTCGGTGGTGTATACGACGCTGGTCAAGGTCATGGCCTCGTTCAGTGCAGGCACCTCCAAAGGCACGATTTCGGCCCCTGCATCCGCAAGTTTTGCAAGCGCTTCTTCGTATGCCTTACCCGGTATGTCACGCAGATCGTCCTTCGCAATGTTCTGCAAATCGGCAAACCGGCGACCTTTGAGCGAAGCACCACGCAGATCGGCTGGCGTTCCGCCCTCGAGCAGAGCCAACATATGCGCGGCGTCCTCGACCGACCGCGCCAGCGGCCCAACCGTATCAAACCGCAGGCAGAGCGGTACGACACCTTCCAGACTGAGCCGCCCGGAGGTGGTTTTCAGACCGACCAGATCATTCCACGCCGATGGGATCCGAACCGACCCGCCGGTATCCGAGCCAATGCCACAAGCGGCCAAACCCCAAGCAACCGAGGCGGCTGCACCGGAAGACGACCCGCCCGGCACTGCGGCTTCGTCGTGAATGCAGGGCGGCGTCGCAGTGATCGGGTTGAGGCCAAGGCCAGAGAAGGCCAGCTCGCTCATATGCGTTTTGCCCAGACAGACGGTGCCCATCTGAGTCGCATTGCGCAACACCAGCGCATCCGCATCCGGCACGCGATCTTTCAACAGAGCCGAGCCAGCCTCGGTCACGGTTCCCGCTGAATCGAACAGGTCTTTCCAACTGATCGGGACTCCGTCCAGCATAGAACGGCGCAGGCCCAGCTTGGCACGCTTTTGTGCTGCTTCAGCCTCGGACCGCGCGCGGTCATGGGTGACGCGGGCATAGATGCGATCCCGATGCGGATGCGCGTCGATGGCAGACAGGTAGGTTTCAGTCAACTCAACTGGATCAATCTGACCCATTCCAATGCCACGGCCCAATTCACACGCGGTCATGGTCAACCATTCCTGCATCTCACCCCTCCTGATTTTCGGCTTTGGGTGACGGTAGCGACAGGACTGCACATGGACAATCCCGAAAGGGCGCGCATATTGCAGGGCATGACACAGGCATCTGACATTCTGATCGTGGGCGGTGGGCTGAACGGACCCGCTTTGGCGCTGGCACTGGCACAAACCGGGCACTCGGTCACGGTGATCGATGCGTTGGCCGAAAAGGTTCGGAAGAACGCCGCCTTTGACGGCCGCGCCTATGCGTTGGCTTTGGCCTCACAACGCTTGCTGGATGCGACAGGAGTGTGGGCGCACGTGGCTGAGCACGCCCAACCAATGCTGGAAATCAAAGTCACAGATGGTCACGCGGGCGCGGGCCCTTCACCCTTTTTGATGCATTTCGACCATGCCGAGATCGAAGAAGGCCCGATGGGGTATATGGTCGAAGACCGTCATCTGCGCCGCGCTTTTCTGGACGCGATGACCAAAGAGCCGCGAATCACCCAGATATGCGGCAAGACAGTTGTATCCCAACAGAGCGACGCCACCGGGGTGACCCTAACGTTAGACGACGGCACAACCGTGGGCGGCAGCCTGCTGGTTGGGTGCGATGGCCGCCGCAGTGGCACCGCGTCACGGGCGGGCATCAAACGCACCGGTTGGGATTACGGCCAGACCGCGCTGGTCTGCGCCATAGAACATGATCTGCCGCACAATGGCATTGCCCATCAGTTCTTCATGCCGCCGGGACCGCTTGCGATTCTACCCCTGACCGGCAACCGCAGTTCCATCGTCTGGAGCGAGCGCACCGAGACTGCGGCAAAGATCAACGCCCTGTCCGAAGCAGATTATTTGCAGGTGCTACGCCCGCGTTTCGGCGATTTTCTGGGTGAGATCCGTCTGGCAGGCGACCGTTTCACATACCCACTGAACCTGACCATTGCCAATTCCTTCATCGGCGACCGCATGGCACTGGTCGGGGACGCCGCCCACGGGATGCACCCCATTGCCGGTCAGGGCCTAAATGCCGGCCTGCGCGATGTCGGGGCCTTGGCTGAGGTCGTGACACTTTCTGGGCGACGCGGCGAGGACATCGGTTCGCTTTTGGTGCTGGAGCGCTATCAGGAATGGCGCCGCTTTGATACGGCCTCGCTTGCGATGGCGACAGACGCCTTCAACAAGCTGTTTTCCAACGACAATCCCCTGCTACGACTGGGCCGGGATATTGGCATGGGAATTGTCGGTTCTTTGCCCGGATTGCGCCGGGGCTTTGTGCGTGAGGCTGCGGGCCTGACTGGCGATCTGCCCAAACTGTTGCAAGGACGACCGATTTAGTCGAGCTGCCGCGCCTCATCGATCAGCATCACCGGAATCCCGTTTCGGATGGGAAAGGCCAGACCAGCAGCTTTTGAAACCAGCTCTTGTTTTTCAACGTCATAGTGCAGCGTGGTGTGGGTCTGCGGGCAGATCAACGCTTCAAGCATATGCCGATCAAAAGCGTGGTCAGTGTCGGTCATTGTAGTTTTTCCTCATTCGATCCGCCGCGCATGGCGAATTCAATCAGCGTCACCAAGGTCTCGCGCCGGGTGCGCAGGCAGGGGGCTTCTAAAAGGGCCTGTTTGTCTTCGGGGTCGAAATCCAAAAGCATCGACAATGAATTCACAAGCAACTCATCCTCAGCGTCTTTCAATGAATCCCAATCGGTGGACAACTGCCGGGACAAAAAGAAACGCTCCAACAGGGGCAGGAATTTTGCGCGATTGAAGCCGTCGTCTTTCTCGGCCTTACCAAGATCGCGATCAAATCCATCCCACGAGACAGCACACCGGCGATAGGGTGTGAACGCGTCCAACTCTGACACAATACGGAACCGGGACACACCGGTCAGCGTGATCAGATAGCGACCATCTTCTGTTTCGGAAAACTGCGTCACACGCCCTGCACATCCAATGCGGTGCAGCTTTTTCTCGTCGCTGACTGACGGATTCGGCTGAACCATTGCGATCAGCCTTTCCTTGGTTTTCAGCGCATCGTCCAGCATCTGTAGATAACGCGGCTCGAAGATATGCAGAGGCAATGGCGACCGGGGCAACAGCAGTGCCCCGGGCAAAGGAAAAACGGATACCGTATCCGGCAGGTCGGCGGGATGCATCATGTTCCCAATTCTAGCTCTGATCAGAGATTAGGCAAATATCATCGAGCTGAGTTTGCGACGTCCGTTCAGAACGATCGGATCATTGGGCTTGAGCGCATCAAAAATGGTGAATAGCTGCGCCTTGGCTGCACCGTCATTCCACTCACGGTCCCGGCGGAACAGCTCCAGCAATTGCGCGACGGCCTCCTCCACTTCTCCGTTTGCGTGCAGGGCCTGGGCCAGATCAAACCGGGTTTGGTGGTTGTCAGGATCAGCCTCAACAGCAGCCGACAGTTCAGCAACAGGGCCTGCATCCGCGGCCTGTTTGGCCAGCTCCAGCTGTGCGTGTGCAGCCTCCAGCTCGGCGGATGTCGAAATCTCGGCCGGAGCGCCATTCAGGATCGCCTCGGCCTGTTCCAGATCGCCGGTGGCGATATGCGCACGCACCAAACCGCCATAGGCCGCCGCGTGGTTGGGGTCTTCACCCAGAATGGCGGCAAAGGTCTGCGCCGCGTCCGCAGCCGCGCCCTCGGTCAGCATTTCCTCGGCGGCTTGCACGGCATCATCCAACTGCCCGCCCGGGCTTTCACCGCCAGCAGCTTCAATCACGCGGTCGACAAACGCCTTGATCTCGGACCCCGGCAAAGCGCCCTGAAACCCATCGACTGGTTGACCCTTGAAGAAAGCGTAAACAGTTGGGATTGACTGGATCCGCATTTGCGAGGCGATCATCTGCGCCTCATCCACGTTGATCTTGACCATCTTCACCGCGCCTTTTGCGGCGGTTACGGCCTCTTCCAGCATTGGGCCAAGTGTCTTGCACGGACCGCACCAAGGCGCCCAGAAATCAACGATGACGGGTGTTTCCTGCGAAGCTTCGACCACATCGGCCATGAAAGTGGCCTCACTCCCGTCTTTGATCAGATCGGTGGCTGGTGCGTCTGCGCCGTTCAGAAGGTCCATGGCAATCACTCTTTCGTTCGAACTTGCGCCCTATATGCAATCGCTTGCAGCAGAAACCAAGGGCAGAGTTACATCTCAGACGTCAAAGGTTGCAAAGACCGGAGCATGATCGCTGGGCTTTTCCCACCCGCGGGCATCGCGCAGGATGCGGCTGGAATGGCCTGCGTTCGAGATATCGGGTGTGGCCCAGACATGGTCCAGTCGTCGCCCTTTATCGGCTGCATCCCAATCACGGGCACGATACGACCACCAGCTGTACAGCTGACCCTCTGGAATATCCTGCCGCGTAATGTCGACCCATCCGCCCGCATCCTGCGTTTCGGCCAGGTGCTCAACCTCGATCGGTGTGTGCGAGACAACCTTGAGCAGTTGTTTATGCGACCAGACATCATCTTCACGCGGGGCGATGTTCAGGTCACCGACAAGGATGGATTTTTCGGGCTTCTCCGCATGGAACCAGTCGCGCATGTCGGTGAGGTAATCGAGTTTCTGGCCGAATTTCTCGTTCTTTTCCCGATCCGGAATATCACCGCCTGCCGGGACGTAGAAGTTGTGGATGGTGATACCGTTCTCCAAACGTCCAGCGATATGGCGTGCGTGGCCGAGACCGGCGAAGTCCTTGTCGCCCACCTCTTCCATTGGTAGGCGCGACAGGATCGCGACGCCGTTATAGCCCTTCTGACCGCGCGCAACCATGTGGGTATAACCCAGCTCGGCAAACCCTTCGGTCGGTATCCGTTCGACGGGCGATTTACATTCCTGCAGGCACAATACATCCGGCGCTTCTTCCTGAAGTAGCTTCAGCACAATAGGCTCGCGCAGGCGAACCGAGTTGATGTTCCAGGTGGCAAGGGTGAAGGGCATGGGGGATTCCTCTGTCGCGGTTGGTGCAACCTAACGCGACGATTGGCATGGCACCACGGAAAAAGAACTCGGTGCATTTGTTGTGGTTCAAGCACTGACGCGGGCGACATCAGCAAGAGCCTCATGCACATTAAGCAAGAATGAATTCCGCTTTAGGAACCGGCGCGCATATGGAAATCGCCCAAGTGGCTGCCAACATCAAAAGCATGAAAATAAGGAGGATACCATGACCAGATTGAAGACACTCGGTGCCGCTGCTTTGGCCGGCAGCCTTGCCTTTGCCACCCATGCAGCTGCCGAAAACACCCCTGATTTACGCGGTGTTTGGAGCGGCACCCACACCGTCGCAGCCCTGCCCAACGACAACAGCGACGGGGTCCCACGCTTTAACGAATCCGAATGGATTCTCGAGATCAAGGAACAGCAAGACAATGCGTTCTGGGGAACCAGCAAATGGAGCCGTATAGGTTCAGACCGCTGGAATGAAGGTCAGGTAACAGGAACAATCAGTCACGATGGATCCGGTTCTATCGCTATGGTGGAAAGCCGGATGGGGGAGGACCGCAAGGTAAACGGATTGATTGATGCCACGTTCGAAGATGGAAAAATCTATGCTGATTTCCGCAGTCTGCGCAGCGGTATAACCTACAGCACCGTGTTGGAGAATGAGGGCACCAGCTAGTCTGTGATGCAAAGCCTCAAGCTTTGCGGCTTAATTTCTGCTGCAAAGTTCTCAACAAAACCGCCAAATCAAAATTTTACCAACTCCCCACAAAAAAAAGCCGGGCCATTCGGCCCGGCAGTCCAACAGGGAGGTGCATGTCATAACCCGGACATGCGCGGGTTGGGAGTAACCTAATTATGAGTACAGGGTATCACTTTGATCCAAGTCAATCCACACCCAGTTAAGACACAAGCCGATATCCACCCGATTCTGTGACCAAAAGGCGCGCATTGGACGGATCGGGCTCGATTTTCTGACGCAGACGGTAGATGTGGGTTTCCAGCGTATGGGTGGTGACACCAGCGTTATAACCCCAGACCTCGTGCAGCAGAACATCCCGCGCGACGACACCATCGGTCGAGCGGTACAGGAACTTGAGAATATTCGTTTCCTTCTCGGTCAGGCGAATTTTGCGATCGTCTTCGGTGATCAGCATCTTCATCGCCGGTTTGAACGTGTAAGGGCCAAGCACAAAGACCGCATCTTCCGACTGCTCATGCTGGCGCAGCTGGGCACGGATGCGGGCAAGAAGAACCGGGAATTTGAAAGGCTTGGAGACATAGTCATTCGCACCTGCATCCAACCCAAGGATGGTATCGGCGTCGCTGTCATGACCGGTCAGCATCAGGATGGGGCTTTTGACGCCTTGCTTGCGCATCAGGCGGCACAGCTCGCGCCCATCGGTATCAGGCAGGCCGACATCCAGAATGACCAGGTCATAGATCGCCTCACGCGCACGTTCCATCGCCGAGGTCCCGTCAGAGGCTTCGAACACATCGAAATCCTCGGTCATTACAAGTTGCTCGCTGAGCGCCTCGCGCAGATCCTCGTCATCGTCCACCAACAGGATTTTCTTGAGCTGAGCCATTTCCCGGTCCTCCAAACGCTTTTCCATCACTTGCGTGTGGAATATGAAATCAACAAGCTTTACTGCAATCGTCTCACGCCTTCGTGTCAGAGTTTGCAGAAATGTTTCACATTTCCTTTCGTAAGAGATAGGAAAAGGGCTGAACGTTGTAGGGTAACCTAGATGAGCCTCACCCCCGATATTTCTGAATTGCTGGCCCGCGCACGGGCTGATCTGCGCATGGGTGTTCCCGTGGCCCTTACCGACGACAGCGGCTACAGCGTGCTTGCCGTGTCTGCGGAAACGCTCAGCCCGCAGCGTCTGGCCGATCTTAAGGCATTGGGAACGCCGGTTGTGGCCATAACCGGACGGCGGGCCGAGACGCTTAAGGCCCGGGCCTATGACGGAGATCTGGCGCGGGTTTTGGTTCCCGCAGATGCGGATATTACCTGGGTTCAGGCCGTGGCCGATCCTTCGGACGATCTGAACGCGCCGATGAAAGGCCCGTTGATGACCGAGCGTCAGGGCAATGCCAATCTGCATCGTATCGCAATCGCGTTGGCAAAGTCCGCGCGTATCCTTCCGGCAGCTGTGGTTGTTTCCATCGAAGACGGGCGTTCTTTTGCCACTACACATGGCCTGACATGCATTGATCACACGCGCGCGGCACCACATCTGGCAGATCGCAGCGCATTGCACGAAGTGGTTGCCGCCCGCCTGCCAATGGAAGTGTCAGAGGCCGGTCGCCTGCACATCTTCCGCCCCGAAGACGGTGGTGAAGAACACTATGCCGTCGAAATCGGCCGCCCGGATCGGGACAAACCGGTGTTGGCCCGTTTGCACTCGGCCTGCTTTACGGGCGACCTGATGGGCAGTCTGAAATGTGACTGCGGTCCGCAGTTGCGTGGAGCACTGGCGCAGATGGGATCAGAAGGCGCTGGTGTCTTGTTGTATCTCAACCAGGAAGGTCGCGGCATTGGGCTGGCCAACAAGATGCGGGCCTATTTCCTTCAGGATCAAGGCTTTGACACGGTCGAAGCGAACCACAGGCTGGGCTTTGAGGACGACGAGCGCGATTTCCGGCTTGGTTCGGACATACTGAAGTCACTGGGGTTTAGTTCAGTTCGCCTTTTGACAAACAACCCTGCCAAGATCGCAATGATGGAGCGGACAGGGATCGCTGTAACTGAACGCGTGCCTTTGAAAGTGGGAGAAACGGCTCATAACCGGGGATATCTGGCGACAAAGGCCGCAAAGTCGGGGCATTTGCTTTGACCCCCAGCGATCTTGTGCTGACCCCGCGTGGTGTTCGGTTTCTGGGAAGGGTTTTCCCTTGCACCATTGGTAAAAGCGGGGTGAGCAGGTCCAAGCGAGAAGGCGACGGCGCCACACCCACCGGGTATCATCGGATTGTCGGGATGCTGTACCGTGCGGACAGGATTGCGCGCCCAGCGTACTGGGCGCACCCGATTGGCCCTCGGGATTTATGGTCGGATGACGTATCTGACAGCAACTACAATCACATGGTACCTGCCCCATACGCCTTTAGTCACGAAAAACTGCGCCGTGCCGATCCGCTTTACGATCTGGTCCTTTTGACAGATTGGAACTGGCCGAATGCCGTCCCCGGGAAAGGATCAGCCATCTTCTTGCATCAGTGGCGCCGACCCGGATATCCGACCGAAGGTTGCGTCGCCTTTCGCCGGGATCACCTGCATTGGATCGCCGATCGAGTTGCCCCCGGTACCCGCCTGATTATTCCTGAGGTTTAACTCGTTCGCCGAAAATGGCCGAGCCTACACGCACATGGGTTGCACCCAAAGCGATGGCTTGCTCAAAATCGCCACTCATCCCCATCGACAGCCCTTCCAAACCATTGCGTGCGGCGATCTTGGCCAGAAGCGCAAAATGCAATGAGGGTTCTTCGTCGACAGGGGGAATGCACATCAATCCACGCACAGGAAGATCAAGCGCCTTGCAATCAGCAATGAACTTATCCGCGTCGGTGGGAAGAATACCGGCCTTTTGTTCTTCTTCTCCCGTATTGACCTGAATGAACAAATCCGGGCAGGTTCCCATCTCTTGCGCCAAGCGGGCCAGTGTTTTGGCCAGTTTTGGACGATCCACCGAATGAATCGCATCGCATAACTCCACCGCCTGCCGGGCCTTGTTGGTTTGCAACGGGCCGATAAGGTGTAGATCAATTCCTTCGAACTGCTCTTTGAAGGCGGGCCATTTGCTTGCAGCTTCTTGCACCCGATTCTCTCCGAAACACCTGTGCCCCTGCTCCAGAACCGCCTGCACGCGTTCATTCGGCTGCACTTTGGACACAGCAATCAGTTTCACTGAGCCAACCTCACGCTCGGATTTGGATTCGGCTTTGGCGATACGTGCGGTGATGTCTTGCAGCGACATGGAATCCTCAATCTGTCTTTGGCGCAGGAAAACACCAAGTCGGCACAAAAGAAAAGGGCGAGTCCGAAGACCCGCCCTCAAACCTTACGGTTCAGATCAGCTTAGAAGTTGAACTGAGCACCGAAGTCAGCAACGATGGTGTCGCTTGTGCAGATGTCACAGTCGTTGCGGCCGATACCACCGCGCAGCGATGCACCGCCACCCAGGTCGTAGATCGCACCGATTGCAACCTGCTGCAGGTCGGCATTCGCGTTACCGTCACCGTAGGTGAACAGCAGGGTGGTTGCAGCGCCCAGGTTGTAGGCTGCCGACAGACCCCATGCAGTACCGTCGGTCGCAGCAACCTGAGTTGCGTCGTCCGCGACAAACAGAGTACCCGAGAAGTCACCGAATTCTGCACCCAGGGTCAGAACGGTCAGGCTCGGATCGCTAACACCAGCAACACCCGAGTCGGTCTGACCGTAGGCCAGAGCGGCTGTGATGTTGTTGAAGGTGTAGGTTGCGCTGATGTCCCAACGGTCGTTGCCGTCAACAACGGTGAACGGTGCCAGGCTTACAGAGTCAGCACCTTGGTCGTACGATGCGCCAAACGCGAAGTCGCCAACCGAGTACTGGAAGAATACGCCGTTCGAACCCGAACCGGTCGAGGAGTATGCCAGGAAGCTGTAGTTAACACCCGAATACTGACCTGCGAACAGTTCCAGACCAACTTCGTTGCCGTAGTAGTTTGCCAGGTTGTCGAACGAACCTGCTACGTTGCCGGCGTCAACACGCAGACCACCGTAGATGACCGAGAAACGCGCGCCGTTCAGGCCAGCTGCGTTTGCTTCGCCTTGGTTGTCATCATCGGCCTGCAGACGAACACGACCTTCAAAGCGAACGCCGCTGTCGGTTTCAACGATACCGTCGATGTTCAGGCGGAAGCGCGAAACCAGGATCGCGTCGCTTACGTCTGCACCAACCAGCGGGATCGACGAGCTGGTAACACCGGCCAGAACCTGACCGTTGACGGTGGTGGTGAGGAATGCGTTTGCAGTCGTCGCGGTGACAACACCCAGACGATCTTCAACGTAGCCAACACCAAAGCGGCCATAACCGCTGAATTTTACTTCAGCTGCTGCAACGCCTGCGGTCGCAATCAGCGCCGTCGATGCGAAGAGAACTTTTTTCATCTTGTTTCCCTCGGTTTCAATAAAGAGTTATCTACTCGACACATGCCTCGGCATATGTCTCAGCACGGACACCGTTTCGCTCTTTTTGCCCCCTTTGCGCAAGCTTGGCATAAGCGCGGTGGCGTCATTGGGGTCAGATTGGTGCAAGGATGCCACAGTCGGTTTCCCCCCAACACCAGCCACATACCGGGTTTTCAGAAGAATAGGCTTGTTGCAGCGGGGGTCCTTGGCTAGGAGTATCCCTTGAATACTGCACAACAAGTGAAACAGGACCTGTTTACAATGCGCCTGCCGACGACTTTGGGATTGATCATGCTGACCGCCACTATTTCGGCATGTGGGCAGAATCAAAGCGCCTCGACGACTTATACGCCCAACCTCGCAGGCGGAAATTCCGACGAGCGCGAATTGAACGACCCCAACCGCACAACGCTGTGGGATATATTTGACCGCAGCACGGCCGAGCAGGTGACAAATGTGAACCGCTACCTGTGGGCCGCCTCTCTTGATGTGCTGAACTTCTTGCCTGTTCAAGAGGTCGACCCATTTACCGGAGTGATCGTAACGGGTTACGGTACACCACCGGGTGGAGGACGCTCTTACAGGGCCACGGTTCACATTAGCGACCCGGCACTGGCCGCACGGTCATTGTCGGTTGCCCTGCAATCCAGTGGAGGCTCTCCGGTCAGCGCAGCAACGACGCGCGCTGTCGAGGATGCGATTCTGTCTCGTGCCCGTCAGCTACGCATTGCGGACAACAAGTTCTAGCAACCCGCCGAAAATCACACTAATACCACGCCGGGTTCCTACCCGGCGTTTTCATTCACGAAGGACCGCACGATGTCGCGCTACTCGGCCAACGAAATCGAAGCAAAATGGCAAGAGGCCTGGGACAAGGCCGGAATCTTCACCGCCAACCACAAGGCGGACAAGCCAAAATACTACGTGCTTGAGATGTTCCCCTACCCTTCCGGCCGAATCCATATGGGACATGTGCGCAACTACACAATGGGTGACGTGATCGCGCGCCACAAACTGGCAACCGGTCACAACGTGCTGCATCCGATGGGTTGGGACGCGTTCGGGATGCCTGCCGAAAACGCTGCAATGGCCATTGGCGGCCACCCCAAAGACTGGACTTATGGCAACATCGCCGACATGCGAGGGCAGATGAAGCCGCTGGGCCTGTCCATCGACTGGTCTCGTGAATTCGCCACCTGCGACCCTGAATATTACGGCCAGCAGCAGGCGTTGTTCCTGGATATGCTCGAAGCCGGGCTGGTTTACCGCAAAAACGCAGTTGTGAACTGGGACCCTGTCGACATGACCGTTTTGGCCAACGAACAGGTGGAAAACGGGCGCGGTTGGCGTTCAGGGGCGCTCGTGGAACGCCGAGAACTTACACAGTGGTTCTTTAAGATATCGGATTACTCCGAGGAATTGCTCGACGCGCTGGATACGTTGGACAACTGGCCCGCCAAGGTGCGTCTGATGCAGGAAAACTGGATCGGCAAGTCGCGCGGCCTGCAATTCGGGTTTGAACGCACCGATGGTGGGAACCCAATCACGGTTTACACGACTCGCCCTGATACGCTGTTGGGCGCGTCTTTTGTCGGCATTTCGCCGGATCACCCGATTGCCAAGAAGCTCGAGGCCGAAAACCCTGAAGTTGCTGAATTTGTTGCCGAATGCCGCAAAGGCGGCACTACCGAAGAGGCCATCGAGACCGCCGAAAAGCTGGGCTATGACACCGGTATTCGCGTTAAGCACCCGCTGGACCCGAACTGGGAGCTGCCCGTTTGGATCGCGAACTTCATCCTGATGGATTACGGCACCGGCGCAATCTTTGCCTGCCCGGCACATGACCAGCGTGACCTCGACTTCTGCCGCAAATACGGTCTGCCGGTGGTCGACACATTCTTTGCGCTGGATGATGACACGCCGGTGGACAAAATCGCGTTCGTGCCGCCCAAAACCGAAAAAGTTCGCTGGGTGAACCATTTCGCCGGTCTGACCGAAGCAACGGGCGACGAGGCGATCAATGCCACCGTCGATTTTGCAGAAAAGGCCGGTTGGGGCGAAGGCGTCACCAAATACCGCCTGCGTGACTGGGGCCTCAGCCGCCAGCGCTATTGGGGCTGCCCGATTCCTGTTGTGCACTGCGACAGCTGCGGTGTGGTGCCCGAGAAGAAAGAGAACCTGCCGGTTCGCCTGCCCGATGATGTCTCGTTCGACAAACCGGGCAACCCGCTGGACCGCCACCCGACCTGGCGCGACTGTACCTGCCCGAAATGTGGGGCTCCGGCCAAGCGCGAAACCGATACGATGGACACCTTTGTTGATTCGTCTTGGTATTTCGCCCGTTTCACTGCGCCGCGCGCCGAAACGCCCACCGATCTGGCCGAAGCTGAATACTGGATGAATGTCGATCAGTATATCGGCGGCATCGAGCACGCGATTCTTCACCTGCTCTATTCCCGATTCTTTGCACGCGCGATGAACATAACCGGTCATCTGCCGAAAAAGGCCATCGAACCTTTTGATGCGCTGTTCACGCAAGGCATGGTGACGCATGAGATTTACCAGACCCGCGACGCCAACGGACGCCCGGTCTATCACCTGCCCGAGGATGTGACGGACGGAAAACTGGCTGATGGCACTGAGGTCGAGATCATACCATCGGCCAAGATGTCCAAGTCGAAGAAAAACGTGGTCGACCCGGTTAGCATCATTTCAGCTTTTGGTGCTGACACAGCACGCTGGTTCGTTTTGTCCGACTCGCCACCCGAGCGGGACGTGGAATGGACCGCGTCAGGGGCCGAAGCGGCCTTTAAACACCTGAGCCGGGTGCATCGGATCACGTCCGAAATCGCCGGAACAGATGTTCCGTCCAATGCCGAGGACGAAGCTTTGATGCGCGAAATGCACAAAGCGATCCATGACGTGTCGGGTGGCGTCGAATCCTTTGGCTTCAATGCCTCCATTGCCAAGCTGTATGCCTTCACCAACACGCTGGCCAAGTCCAAAGCCGGAACCGCAGCCAAACGCGAAGCAGCCAAAACGCTGGCGCAACTGATGTCGCCGATGACCCCGCACCTGTCTGAAGAGCTTTGGCACATGCTGGGTGGCGAAGGTCTGGTGGCCACCGCAGCATGGCCCGTCGCGGATGAGGCGATGCTGGTTGACGATACCATCACCCTGCCGATCCAGATCAACGGCAAACGTCGTGCGGAAATCAGCGTGTCCAAAGACCTGGCCAAGGACGAGGTTGAAAAAATCGCGCTCAGCACCGAAGCTGTACAAAAGGCGCTGGATGGTAACGCGCCTAAGAAAGTGATCGTAGTTCCGGGCCGGATTGTGAATGTCGTTGTTTAACCGCAGAACCCTTTTTCTGATACCGCTGGCCGCCTGTTTTCTTGGTGCGGCATGTGGCTTTCAACCGGTCTACGCGCCCGGGGGAACTGGATCGCAACTCTACGGCAAAGTTGCCGTGTCAGAGCCGAGCACCGTCGACAGTTATCTTCTGGTTCAGAACCTTGAACAGCAACTGGGCCGCAGTGCCGACACGGTCAGCGCGTACAAGCTGGATGTTCAGGTCACAACAGTGACGCGCGGAGCAGCGATCACCACGACGAATGAAACACAGCGATACACGATCGACGGGAGCGCCCAGTACACTCTGCGATCCAACGAAACCGGGCAAATCGTGGCTTCTGGCACTGTGACAGACTTTGTGTCTTACTCCGCAGCAGGCTCAACGGTATCCACCCTGGCCGATGAACGTGATGCTAAAGATCGTCTGATGGTGATTCTCTCAGGGCAGATCACAAACCGTCTATACGCAACACCGGATCTGGCCACATGAAGCTGAGCCCGCGCGAGGCTGATGGGTATTTCGCCAAGCCGGATGCGGACAAAACCGGATTGTTGATTTACGGCGCCGACGCGATGCGCGTGGCGCTCAAGCGTCAGCAGGTACTGTCGGCTTTGCTTGGCCCCGGCGCGGAGGAGGAAATGCGCCTGACCCGTCTGCCCGGCAACGACCTGCGCGGAGATCCAGCATTGCTGCTAGATGCGGTTAAGGCCGTTGGGTTCTTTCCCGGTCCACGCGCGGTGTTTGTAGAAGAGGCTACAGAAACCGCAGCACCCTCCATATTGGCCGCGCTTGAGGATTGGGCCCCCGGAGATGCCCAGATCATCGTCACGGCCGGGCAACTGAAACCCAGTTCGAAAATTCGCAAAGCGTTCGAAGCACACCCCGCGGCTTATGCGGTAGGCATCTATGACGACCCACCATCCCGCGCCGAGGTGGAACGGATTCTGACCGAATCGGGCCTGAAGAACATACCCCGCGATGTCATGTCTGCCATCAGCGAGCTGGCCGTCAGCCTCAGCCCCGGCGATTTCGCCCAAACCATTGAGAAACTGCCGCTTTACAAGCGCGGCGACAGTTCCGAGCTGACCATCGAAGACATCGAAGCCTGCGCCCCGCGCTCGACCGAAGCCGCGTTAGACGATGTTCTTAACGTGGTGGCCGAAGGTCGCGCGGGCGAGATCGGACCATTGATCCGGCGCTTGCAGGCGCAAGGGACAAATGGCGTGACATTGTGCATTGGGGCCACCCGGCATTTTCGCACGCTTTATGCCTGCGCTTCGGACCCGGGCGGCGCGGCACAGGGTATCGGAAAGTTGCGCCCTCCGGTTTATGGCAAGCGGCGGGACCGTATTCTGCGACAGGCGCAGGGGTGGGGCGCACCCAAGCTGGAAACTGCCCTGACGGTTCTGACCGACACGGATTTATCACTGCGATCTGCCGGTCAAACGGCACCCGCTATGGCCCTGGTGGAACGCGCCATGATCCGCCTTGCGATGCTGGCGCGATCACGTTGAACTACGGGGTCTTTTCCAGCCAATTTGCGGCTGCCAGACCAGCCCACCGTCCGGTGGCCAAGCAGGCCGTCAGTAGATAGCCCCCTGTTGGAGCCTCCCAGTCGAGCATTTCTCCGGCGCAGAACACACCCGGCAAAGCGGTCAGCATCAGCCCGTCATCCAACGACGCCTTTTTAACGCCCCCTGCTGTCGAGATTGCTTCGTCTATCGGGCGCAGACCGGCATGCAGGATTGGCAGCTTCTTCAAAGCGGCAATCTGGTCTGGTTGTGCTATATACCCGCGTTTGACCATCTCATGAAACACTGCGACTTTCTGCGGGGACAGGTTCAGCGACTTTCTCAACCACTGAGACAGTGTAACCTTCGATCGTTTCGCGGCATAACGCGCCCGCAGGGTTGGCTGACACAGATCAGGCACCAAATCCACGAACAACGGCTGTCCGGCACGCAAGGCTGGAGTGAGCGAATACAGCCCGCCGCCCTCCAGCCCATTTGCAGAAATCGCGGCTTCCCCGCGACTTTCAGAGTCGCCTGCCATCCACCGGACAGACTTCAACGCGGCCCCAAAGTGTGGCCGCATATGATCGCTCCAATCCACGGAAAGGGCAGAATTCGCAGGCTTAAAAGCAGCCAGATCCACACCTCTGCTTGCAAGAGCCTGTGCCCACTGACCGTCCGAGCCAAGGCGTGCCCAGCTTGCCCCGCCCAGCGCCAGTACGGTGGCATCTGGTGAAACGCTGCGCGCGCCGTCCGGAGTGTCAAACTTCAGCGCCTCACCTTCCCAACCTGTCCAGCGCCAGCGGGTTTTGACCTCAACCTTTGCATCGTCCAACCGGGCCAGCCAGGCCCGCAACAGCGGCGAAGCTTTCATAACCTCGGGGAAAACCCGGCCGGTTGAGCCTGTGAACAAGGGCTGACCCAAGTCACGCGCCCAGCGCTGTACCGCATCGGAGTCGAAAGCAGAAATCATCGGATTCAACCAATCCGAAGCCTCGCCGTATGCGCAGATCAAGGTATCGAACGGCTCATCCTTGGTCAGGTTCAGCCCGGATTTTCCAGCCATCAGAAACTTACGCGCGACTGACGGTTTGGCCTCGGCTACCAGCACAGAATGCCCTGCAGCGGCCAGTTGCTCGGCGGCCATCAACCCGGCTGGGCCTGCTCCGATCACCACTGCCTGCGCCATTCACACCCTCTTGCCTTCGCCGCTTTCAGGCGCAAGTTTCTAACCATCATGACGAACAGCGATCCGATCTGCCCGCTCTGCGACCGCCCGATCCCCGACGGAAGCGGCAGCCTGCATCATCTGATCCCAAAACTCAAAGGAGGCAAGGGCGGACCAACCGTTCTTTTGCATCAGATCTGTCATAAAGAGGTTCATGCCACCCTGACCGAGGCCGAACTGGCGCGCAATTTCAACACGGTCGAAGCCCTGCGCGCGCACCCAAGGCTTGAAAAGTTCCTGAACTGGGTTCGCAAACGCCCACCCGGCTTTCGTTCAAAAGTTCCGGGCAAACGGCGGGGACGGTGATCAACCCGGCAGGATCGGGTCTCCGAAGGCATCGATCAGATGTTCAGGCACGCCTTCGATTTCAATGCCCTGACAATCCGGCACAGGCGCGAACTGAGCCCCCGCAACGTGCTGAAATTCCAGTGTTGTATAAGGTCGCTTCCATAGCCATTCCCGGTTTTCAACCGACCACAAATCTGGATTTGGAGGCGTTTCCTGCGTGAAGGCATAGAAATGCAGGTCAAAGCCGTAAGGAGCAACCTCTTGCATGGATAACAATGACATACCCTGCCCGCGCCAAAACGTGTCTTCCGCCGCGATATCCCCGGTCCGCAACGTGATCTGACCGATCCGCGCCTGTGCAAAAGGCGCATCAGGATCAGCAGCGTGCAGAGGCCGGTTGCCTTCGAAATCATGTTGCAGCAACTCGATGACAAAGCCTTCGGGGTCGGCCAGATGACACATGTAGCCGATATCCAGGAACTGGTTCGGATCGCTTACCGGAACATCCCGCGCGCGCAGGTGGGTCGCAGCAAGATCAACATCCGGTACGGTGATCCCTATTTTCCAATAACGCTGCCCTCGGTCATGGGTGTACCCGCCGCCGCCCGGCAGCAACAGAAGGTCTGCATCATCGCCCGCATAACCCACACGAAAGTTAGCGCCTTCTTCCCTGACGAACATGCCCAAAATGTCGCGATAAAAGGCCGCCAACTGGCGCGGATCAGCGACCCGCAAACGCAGGGCAGAGATCCTCATGAACACAACCCTGCGATTCCGGCGGCAATCTTCGGGTCGGCGTTCACGCTATCAGCCACCAGATCGCGTGCGGTTTGCATAAGATGATCAGGTTCTACAATCCGGTCTACCAATCCAAACGCATAAGCCTCTTGTGCAGTGATCTTTTGACCAGCCATCAAAATCAACTTTGCGCGCGCCGGTCCGACCAAAGCCGCCAGCCTCTTTGGATCGGACGGTTGCGGCAAAAATCCCAGTTTCATCACCGGATAGAAAAACTTGGCCGAGGGCACCGCGATGCGCAGGTCACATGCCAGGGCCATACCGTTGGCCCCACCAGCCAAGGTTCCGTTCAGTGCAGCAACAGTCAGGCAAGGCAGAGCCGCAATAGCGCCAGACAGACGTTCCCAGACATCCGACGTGGCCAGACCGGCGCGCGCTTCGTCAAGATCGGCACCGGCACTGAACACCTTGCCCGCCCCTGTCAGGATCAACGCCTTCGCCTCGGTCGCAGCTTCTGCGATCTCGGCCAATTCCGCCAGCATCGCCCCGGTCAGAGCGTTGGCTTTGTCCGGGTTGTTGATCTTGGCGATCCAAAGACCATCCTCTTTGGTCAGATCGATCATATCAGCCCAACCCGTTTGCGGATGTCTTCCAACCGCAGCGAGATTTCGGTGCCCAGGAACTCATCCGCATCATCAGAACACATCCAGAGCAACGCCCGCGCGGGCCAGTCTGCGGGGATGTGCACATCCCAATCCAGTTGACTGACCGGATTGATGCCGCTGGCCTTGATGGACCGCTGCATATCCGTGGCCACGGTTCCCGGTGACAGGCCCATGGCGCGAATGCCGTTATGGGCCTCTTCCAGATGCAGGCATTCCGTTAGCATTTTGGCCCCGGCCTTAGACGCACAGTAGTGGCTCCACGCTTCAACCGGATTTGATGCCGCCCCGGACGAGATGGTCAGAATGCTTCCTCCGCCAGCGGCCCGCATGATCGGCAGCGCGGCGCGCATTCCGTAAAAGACACCTTTAAGGTTGATGTCGATGGCCTTGCTCCATGCCTTTGTATCGGCGTTCGAGAGATGAAAGATCGGATCGATCACCCCGGCATTGCCAACTAAAACATCCAACCCACCAAAATGATCCACGCACGTGGCCACAGCCTGTTCGACCTGCGCAAAATCGCTGACATCGCAGGTCAGCGCAATCGCCTGATCGCCCAGTGCAGCAGCCAAAGCGTCGATCTGATCGTGGCTGCGCGCCACCAAGGCGACATTGGCCCCGGCCGCGGCAAAAACGCGCCCCGCTTCAGCTCCGATTCCCCGGCTGGCCCCTGTAATGAGTACCGTTTTACCCTGCATCTGCCCCTCCTCGCGTGCTGTAATTGCTGTCGGCTACAGCCGTAGCGCGGAAACGGGGAAAGGGTCCAGCCCTTGCCCCCTTGACGATACCCGCCACAAACCCGACCATGCGCCACAAATTGATCAAGAAGGGTTACCTTATGTCCGTTTTCTTCCGCCGCAGTTGCGGTGCCGCTTTGGCCTATGCCTTTGCTACTCAGGGTGCGTTTGCCGACCTGACGGCTGATGATGTTTGGGCCGATTGGCAAAGTTATTTCACCTCGATGGGTTACTCCGTTACGGGCGACGAAAGCTCGACGGGTGGCGTAACCACCATTTCGAACATGACGCTTTCGCTGGCTCTGCCCGAAGAAGACGGGCAATTCCAGATGGTCATGCCAGAGATGACGCTGACGGAAAACGGCGACGGAACTGTGACTGTCGGTGTACCGGAGAACTTTCCTATGGTCGTCACAGGTCAGGCTGAGGAAGGCGATTTCTCGGCGACTGTGAACTACTCTCACAAACAGTTGAACATGGTGGTTTCGGGCTCTCCCGAAGACATGACCTACGATTACACCGCCGATACGCTGGGTGTAGTATTGGAGTCGATCGAGGTCGAGGGCGAAGCGGTCCCGGATGATGTCTTTAACTTGGCGGTTGAAGCAAATGACCTGACAGGCAGCTCACGCATGCAAATCGGTGAAAACCGCGATCTCACCCAGACATTCAACGCAGCCAGCCTGACCTACAACATGAACTTTCAGGATCCTGAAAGTGGCGAAACCGGGTTGATCAACGGTCAGTTGGACCAACTGGCGTTCGAGGGTGAAAACGTGTTTCCGGAAGACATTGACCTTTCGGACCCGCAATCCTTCTACGAAGCCGGTTTTGCCTTTGACGGAATCTTTACCTACGCTTCGGGCAGCACTGACCTGAGCGGTACGAGTGAAGGTCAGGCGTTCTCGATGAACAGTACCTCGGAAGGCGGGCGCTTTGCCGCCACCATCGACTCTGAGAAACTGGTCTATGATATCGACCAAAACAGCACAAAACTTGCGGTGACGACCGCGGACCTGCCCTTCCCGATTGAGATCTCAATGGCCAAGGCCGGGCTCAACTTTGAGTTCCCGGTTCAGCAGTCAGAAGAGGTTCAACCGTTTGGCTTGGGGTTCAATCTGACCGATTTCACGATGTCAGACGTGCTGTGGAGCATTTTTGATCCCGCAGGTGCGCTGCCGCGTGATCCGGCAACGATTGCGCTGGATGCAACGGGAACGGCCAAGGTTCTGATGAACATCTTTGATCCGGAAATCGACATTGAGTCAGACGAAGCTCCGGGAGAGCTGCATTCTCTGAAAATCAACGAACTGCTTGTGTCTCTGGTTGGCGCAAAACTGACAGGTGATGGCGATTTTGCGTTCGACAATTCGAACACCGAAGAATTTGACGGTCTGCCCAGCCCAAGCGGCGTTGCGAACCTTCAGCTTGTCGGTGCCAACCAGTTGATCGATACCCTGATCGGGATGGGCATCATTTCGGACAATGACGCTTTGGGCGCCCGGATGATGATGGGTCTGATGGCTGTTCCGGGCGAAGAACCCGACACATTGAACTCGACCATCGAGTTTACCGAAGATGGCCAGATTCTGGCGAATGGCCAACGCATCAAGTAAAGCTGAAAAAGGGCTGTATACCTTGCAGCCCTTTATTCCATTTCCTGCCCAAAATCACAGTAACAGGGTGGCTTCTTCAAGATCGTCATCACACAATCCAGTCACGGGTCTTGCGACACGGGCAGTCCAAGGCTAGGTCGTTGGACACAAATCCGGAGGCCTCATGACCCGCACACCAGAAGAAATCAGTCAGCAATTGCTTGATGTGGCCCGCAAGGCAGGCGCAGAGGCAGCAGATGCCATCGTGCTTGACGGCTCCTCGGTCGCGGTCGAAGTGCGCAGCGGCGCACTGGAACATGCGGAACGCTCGGAAGGCACAGATCTGGGGCTACGGGTTTTTCTGGGCAAACGGTCTGCCATCGTATCCAGTTCCGACAGCCGCCCGGAAACCCTGCACGCAATGGCTGAACGCGCTGTGGCCATGGCCAAAGAAGCCCCTGAAGATCCCTTTTCCGGGCTGGCAGAAAGTGACCAGTTGGTAAGTGAGTGGGATGTGCAATCGCTGGAGTTGCTGGACCCAGCCCCCGCGCCATCCGCCGAAACCCTGATGCAGGATGCTCTGACAGCCGAAGCCGCGGCAATGGCTGTGCCGGGTGTCACTCAAGTCTCAGATGCGGCGGCAAGCTATGGAACCCACCGCGTGCATCTGGCCGCCACAAATGGGTTTGCCGGCGGATACGAACGCAGCAGCCGGTCTGTGTCCTGCGTTGCGATTTCGGGCGAAGGCACCGGGATGGAACGGGATTACGACGGGGACAGCCGGACGTTCCAATCCGACATGCGCAGTGCCGACGAAATCGGGCGCACGGCAGGCGAACGCGCCGTACAGCTAGTTGGCGCACGCAAGCCCGAAACTGGCAGTTTCCCTGTGTTGTTTGATGAACGCATCTCGTCGTCTCTTATCGGCCATCTGCTGGCCGCCAGTAATGGCGCAGCTATTGCGCGGGGTGCGTCCTGGCTGAAGGATTGTCTGGGTCAAGAGGTCCTGCCTGCGCACCTGTCCATTATCGAAGACCCCCATCGCCCGCGCATCTCGGGCTCGCGCCCTTTTGATGCCGAGGGTTTGCCGACACAGCGCCGAGCGATTGTAGAAAACGGTGTCCTCACTGGTTGGACGCTGGATCTGTCCAGCGCACGCAAGCTGGACATGGTTTCAACAGGCAACGCCGCGCGTGGCGTGTCCGGCCCGCCGTCTCCCAGTAACTGGAACCTCAGCCTGACGCAGGGCGACCAAAGCCGAGCTGATCTGTTGCAGGATATGGGCACCGGCTTGCTGGTCACATCCATGATCGGGTCGACGATAAACCCCAACACCGGTGACTATTCCCGTGGGGCCTCTGGGTTCTGGGTCGAAAACGGTGAAATCACGCATCCGGTCAATGAATGCACCATCGCAGGTAATCTTCGGGACATGCTACGCCGGATCGTTCCGGCCAATGACGCCCGCCCCTATCTGTCGCGTGTGGTCCCCTCGTTGCTGATCGAAGGAATGACACTTGCCGGCAACTGACCTGTCCCTGCTGATTGACGCGGCGCTGGAGGCCGGCAAAATCGCCACACGGTATTCCGGGGCGCAGGCACAGCGCTGGGATAAACCCGGTGGTGCCGGTCCGGTTACCGAAGCCGATCTGGCGGTCAATGCTATGCTTGAGGAGCGGCTGCGCGCCGCTCGGCCGGGGTATGGTTGGTTGAGCGAGGAATCTGAGGATACGGTCGAGCGGCTAGAGCGCAGCAATGCCTTCATCATCGACCCGATTGACGGCACTCGCAGCTTTGCCGAAGGCGCTCGCACTTGGGCGCATTCCATTGCCGTCGCCGAGGAAGGCCGGGTTACGGCCGCTGTGGTTTACCTCCCGATGCGGGATCTGCTTTATGCCGCTGCCAAGGGCGAGGGTGCTACGCTGAATGGTGAGACGATCACCACCTCGGCGATTGCCGAGTTGCAGCGCTCGGAAATTCTGGCTGCCAAACCAAATCTCGATACGCGGCACTGGCGCAATGGGCATGTGCCCGATTTCGAATGCGCCTATCGACCGTCCCTAGCCTATCGGATGGCTTTGGTCGCGCAGGGACGGTTTGATGCGATGCTGACCCTGCGCCCCAGCTGGGAATGGGACATTGCCGCCGGTGATCTGATCATCCGCGAGGCGGGCGGTGTCTGTTCCGACCGGGCGGGGCAACCCTTGATGTTTAACAACGCCCACCCCAGGCTGAACGGCGTTATTGCGGCCAATGCAGCTCTGCACGAAGAACTGACTAATCGGCTGGATCCAACCGGGCCCGGGATCGGAGCATGAGCAAACCGCGATCTTTAAGCCTTGCGGCCTACAGGGTTCTGTCTTGGGGAATGCGAAACAGCGTTGGGCAGAACACCGACCTGTCACGTCCTGAAGGCGAGCTTCTATGGATCCATATCGCCACACCGGGTCACCTGCGCGCGGTGAACGACTTTTGTCACCGGTTGCTGCAAATTCGGTCCGATCTGAGCTTTGTTCTGACCGCGCCTCCTGGCGTAGATTTGGACAGCTGGCCGCAACATGATTTCCCGCTGCTCAACCTGCCGCAGGACCAAAGCGGTGCTGTGCGTGGCTTCCTGGATCACTGGCGTCCGTCTATGGGGCTTTGGGTGGGCGGCGATCTGATGCCAAACATCCTGACCCGAGCCGAAGAACACGACATCCCGCTTGTTCTGTTCGATGCTCAGTTCAGCGTTACCTTACCCCGAAGCGCACGCTGGTTGCCGGATATCACGCGGGCCACGTTTGACTGTTTTCAACACGTCATGACTGCATCGCCAGAAACAGCGCGCCAGATCCGCCGACTGGGCATTCCATCTTCCAAAGTCCATGAATCGCCGCCCCTGCGCATCAGTCCCAATCCCAAGCCCTGGCCCGAAGACGAGTTGATTGAAACCAATCACACCCTTGCCGGGCGACCCGTCTGGCTGGCAGCTTGGGTTCAGGACAAAGAGTTTATTTCAGTTCTGACGGCTCACCGGCAAGCCCTTCGGATGCTGCATCGGCTTGTTCTTGTGTTGCACGTGGCTGACGAACTTGAGGCCGGACCGCTGAAACGACGGCTTGAAACAATGGATCTGCGCTGCATCAATTGGGACGTCGGTGAAGAGATTGAAGATACTACGCAGGTGATACTAACATCGGATCCAGAAAACCTGGGCCTTTGGTGCCGTGTGTCCGCTGTCACATTTATGGCCAGTTCTCTGGAGCGTGACGCGGGCGGTCGTGATCCTTCCGAGTCGATTGCATTGGGATCTGCCATTATCTACGGACCTTTTGTTCAACGACACGACACCTTGTACACTCAGTTGCAGCAGGCAGGTGCCGCCAAACAGGTCAAGACAGCAACCGAACTGGGGGACGCACTGATCGAACTTCTGGCACCGGATATCGCCGCAGGTATGGCCTTGGCCGGATGGCAGATGATAACCGAAGGCGCGCCACAAGCGGATGCATTGATTGAAATGGTGCAGGATATTCTGGATCAGCGGAGTGCGGAATATGCGGGCACCTGATTTCTGGAACACCGCGCCGGATCAACTGGACCTCAGGGCGCGTCTGCTGGCGCCGTTCGGTCACCTTTATGCCGCTGCGACTGCACGTCGGGTCGCCTCGAAGGTCGGCGAACAGCCGGGCGTGCCTGTGATCTGTATCGGCAACCTCAATGCAGGTGGGACTGGAAAAACACCCACGGTGATCTGGACCCTCGAGCAGCTCAGAAATGCATGGCACGAGCCGCATGTCGTCACGCGAGGGCATGGGGGGTCGCTGGAAGGCCCTTTGCAGGTCGATCCTGCCAAACACACTGCCGCCGAGGTCGGAGATGAGCCGTTGCTGCTGGCGATGTTTGGCGAGGTTTGGGTCGCCAAGGACCGGGCTGCAGGTGCTCGGGCGGCTGCGGCTGCGGGCGCGACGGTGATCGTGCTGGACGATGGGTTTCAAAACCCTGCGGTCGCCAAAGATCTTTCCGTCATCGTTGTCGATGCTCAACGCGGTTTTGGAAACGGGCTTTGCTTGCCCGCCGGACCCTTGCGCGAACCTGTGAACGTTGGTTTGCAACGCGCCGATCTGGTGCTGTCACTGGGCGATGAGGCCGCGCAAAAGGCGTTTTCGTCGCAATGGAGCACGCAACTGACCGTACCCCATGTCACCGGGGTCATTGAACCATTGCAGACCGGCATGGATTGGACAGGGACGCGCGCACTGGCCTTTGCAGGTATTGGCTATCCCGAAAAATTCTTTCAGACCCTGCGCCGTCTGGGCGTCGAACTGGTGCGGGCCGAAGCATTGGATGATCACCAGCCCCTGACCCAGGCCTTGATGACCCGGCTGGAAAACGACGCACGTATGTTAGGGGCTCAGATGATCACGACCGAGAAAGACGCTGTGCGCCTGCCCCCTGCTTTCCGAAGTAAGGTGATCACACTGCCGGTCCGGCTTCAGATACCAGAAGGCGAAAAGGTGAAAGAGATGCTGCTAACTGCGGCCCCGTCACCTAAGTAGATTCGGCCGACCCCATCAGGGTCGACCGACAGAAGATCAGCTGCCAAGCTCGGCTTCGATCAGCTTCTTGAAATCCGCGTAGGATTGATTGTCGACCTTCTTGCCGTTCACAATGAAGGACGGGGTC
Organism: Ruegeria sp. CF8; assembly: GCF_056537285.1. Lineage (NCBI taxonomy): Bacteria > Pseudomonadati > Pseudomonadota > Alphaproteobacteria > Rhodobacterales > Roseobacteraceae > Ruegeria > Ruegeria sp. CF8. Next base: position 127,393 of record NZ_JBQFRG010000009.1, read on the forward strand.
GACTGAATGCCGTCTCGTTCAGCGTTTTCCTGATACCAAGCAGCAAGCGTACGCGCTTTGGTGCCATCTTGCAGGCACGCCTCAAGCTGGTCGCCGTCGATCCCGGCCAAACGACCGATCTTGCGCAGTTCATCAACGATCTCAGCCGGACCACCCGCGCGTGTCCATTCGGATTGTTTTTCATAGATCACGTCGGTGATGCCAAAGAACTTTTCTGGTCCTGCGCACCGGGCAACCATTGAGGCCCACAAACCGTAACGGTCAAAATACACCTCACGATAGGTGAACTTGACCTTACCGGTATCGATGAAGTCTTTCTTGAGCTGCTTATACGCGCCCTGATGAAAACTCGCGCAATGCGGGCAGGTGTAAGAGGCATATTCGATGATCTCGACCGGAGCGTCCTCAGCCCCCTGCACCATTTCGATGATGGTCGAGGTGTCGATGTCCGCCTCCTGCGCCTCGGCAGTGCTCACCAGCAGGTTGGACGAATTGGAGTTTGACAGCGACAGCCAATAGCCGCCAGCGGCGACGGCGACGGCCGCACAGATTACGGTTGCAATACGGCTCATTCTCAGCCCTTTCTCAGCGTTTCTGTTTGGATAAAACGTTGCACGCAAGACGTTCAAGGGCCGCGCGCAAATCTTCATCATTCACGTCGCGTGACACTTTGTCTGCTTCGGCGGCAACGTCAGGTGCAATCTGGGGTTTTGCCTGCTTCGGCTTGTGGTCGAAACTGGCTTGCCCCTCGGCAAATCCGGTCGGGGCGGTCTGGGTGATGCGGATGCGGCTGATGGCATTGTATCCGTAAACCGCATTGACCTTACCGCGCAGTTGTTCCTTCTGCATTTCCAGCATCGGTGCCTGCGGGCCGGTGGTCAGCACGGTCAGGGTCGCACCAAAGCCGCCCTTTCCATAACCCACATTGACCGGGCGCGCGATGGCAGCGGTGTCCTGTCCTACAATCTCGGCCCAATGGGTCAACAACCGCGACACGGCAAAGCCCCGGCTTTCACCGGCGCGCCGGATCTGATCGTTCAGCAAGGACGCGGTGCGTTTGAACCCGCGGGTCGAGGAACGTCTGCGTTGCATCTGGTCTCCCACTCCTACACCGCTATTGTAATGGGCAGACATTCGGGTGCCAGCGAAACCCGACAAGGAGATGAATAAAACTTGCGTGATTCCCCTGAATTCACCGTCAGTACCGCGCTTTTGGAATGGTACGACCGCCACGCGCGCGACATGCCATGGCGCGTTGGCCCCAAAGATCGGGCTGATGGTGTGCGCCCCGACCCCTATCGGGTCTGGCTGTCCGAAGTGATGTTGCAGCAAACCACCGTGGCGGCCGTGCGCGATTACTTCCTGAGATTCACCACCCGCTGGCCAACAGTTCAGGCGCTGGCCGCTGCGCCGGATGAACAGGTGATGGGGGAATGGGCTGGGCTTGGATATTATGCCCGTGCCCGTAACCTGCTGAAATGCGCTCGTGTTGTTGCGCAAGACCATGATGGCCAGTTTCCGGACACCTATGAGGCGCTGCTGAAGCTTCCCGGCATTGGCCCATATACCGCCGCAGCGATCTCGGCCATTGCGTTTGATCAGCCCGAAACGGTTCTGGATGGCAACGTCGAGCGGGTCATGGCCCGTTTTTTTGACATTCACGATCCTTTGCCCGGATCCAAACCTTTGTTGAAAGAAAGGGCCGAGGCCCTGACGCCGTCCACCCGACCCGGGGATTATGCTCAGGCTGTTATGGATTTGGGGGCCACGATCTGCACGCCGAAATCTCCGGCCTGCGGCATATGTCCGTTGCGTGACCCCTGTCAGGCCCGCATCGCAGGAACCCAGGCCGACCTTCCCCGAAAAACGCCGAAAAGGCCCAAACCCACCCGTTATGGCCACGTCTATATTGCGCGTAAGGCAGACGGGGCCATGGTTTTGGAGCGTCGGCCGGATAAGGGCCTTCTGGGCGGAATGCTGGGCTGGCCCGGATCAGAGTGGAACGATGCCCCAATCGAATGCGCCCCGTTCCCGGCAGAGTGGACGCTTCTGCCTGCAGAAGTGCGCCATACATTTACGCATTTCCATTTGGTCTTAAGGGTTTGGGCCGCCGATATCGATGATCACAACGTTCCCGAGCACCTGACAGTACTGAACAAGCACAGTTTCAAACCGAGCGACCTTCCGACGGTGATGCGCAAAGCCTACGATCTGTGGAGAGAGCGTTAAGACCGCTGTGCAATCCGCCGGGCCGCAGTTAGGCTAGGCCCATAACGTCGGAGCAGAAAAAATGATCGCAACAGGCACATTGTCCCGCTGGCAGTCCGCATCCCCTTTCTGGGTTTCTCTGCTATTGATCCCGCTAATCTGGTTCACCGCAATTGCCGGAGGCTGGTGGGTCCTGTTGATCCCTCTTTCAACGTGGTGGGCGTTTGCGGTTCTGGACCGGATCACCGGCCTGAACGAGCAGAATGCAGATCCGGAGACATCTGATGATGTGTTGCACTGGTACATCCTGCTGACCAAGCTCTGGGTGCCGCTTCAATTCCTGACGCTGTTTGGTTTGATCTGGTATGCAACCCACACCAACCACCTGTCGACGCCCGCGAAAATCGGTCTGTTTTTCGGCATGGGCGTCCTGTCCGGTACAATCGGGATCAACTACAGCCACGAGCTTATGCACCAGAAAAGTCGGGGCGAACGATGGCTGGGTGACATCCTTTTGGCCATGGTACTGTATTCGCATTTCCGGTCCGAACATCTGCTGGTCCATCACCGTTATGTGGGCACCCCACGCGATCCGGTGACAGCCCGGTACAACGAAGGGTTCCACCGCTTTTATCCCCGCGTTCTGTGGCAATGCCTTGCCTCAGCCTTCAACGCCGAACGCGACAAGCTGGCCCGCAAAGACCTGCCATGGACGGATCGCTCCAACCCGTTTTGGCGATACTGGGCCCTGCAAGGCGCAATGCTAATACTGGCAGCGCTGATCGGAGGGTGGGCTGGCTTGGCCCTGTTTCTGCTGCAAGCCGGTGTCGCGATCTGGCAGCTCGAGCTGGTCAACTACGTCGAACACTATGGCCTGACTCGGAAATATCTGGGCGGCGGTCGGTACGAACATGTCTTGCCGCGTCATTCCTGGAATGCGGCGCATAAGGCGTCAAACTGGTTGCTGATCAATCTGCAGCGCCATTCCGACCATCACTACAAACCCAACCGTCGGTTTCCGCTTTTGCAACATCACACCCCTGATGCAGCCCCACAATTGCCGTACGGTTATCCGGTGATGACCGTTGCGGCGATGATCCCTCCGCTTTGGCGGCGGGTGATGAACCCGCGTGTTCGGGAATGGCGACGTCACTATTACCCCGAGATCACCGACTGGCACCCCTACAATAAGGCTTTGAATCCGACGCCCAAAGCGTGACCGCAGCGCGCGTTTGCGCGCTGCCAGGCCCAACTGTCAGCACGGCATCTTCGATGCTGTTCTGATGGGCGGGAGAGTTTCAGTTATTCATCACCCAAATATTCATCGGCGTCTCTACCCCGCGGACAGATTGATCGCGATGTGCAATGAAACCTTCCATCGCATCAGACGCTGAGGCGTTTTCTGCCACAACGCGTTCGCGCACAGCGTCACTGACAACGATACGCGCCTGAAAATCCCGCGTCAGCGCTTCCAATTTCGCGGCCACATTAACCGCATCACCGATCACAGCAAATTCCAGCCGATTGGCACCAATATCCCCTAAAACGACCGAGCCATAATGCACCCCGATCCCTACTTGGATTTCAGGTTCTCCGGCACGCCGACGATCCAGATTCCACCGGTCGATCACCTTCACCATCGCGCGCGCGCATCCCAGCGCGTTGCTTGCATCCAAGGGCGTTGGCACCGGCGTCCCAAAGGTCGCCATCAGACCATCCCCCAGATATTTGTCCAGCGTTCCATGGTGTCGGAACACTTCGGTCTCCATACGGGCATGGAAGCCCCGCAGAACCTCAATCACTTCATACGGATCACGCCCGGCGGCGTATTTGGTGAAGCCCACGATGTCGATGAACAGGACCGCAACGTCCTCTTTACGAACCTGTTTCAGCGGTTCGTCATTCTGGCTGAGCTCATCCACCACGTTGGGTGAGAAATATCGCGACAGGTTGGCTCGTTCCCGTTCCAAACCGGCGTTGCTCATCAGCAGCTGGTTCAGTCGCCGCATCGAGATACCCAATGTCACTGCAACCATGACAAAAACGATGACCTGCTGGATACGCTGAGGGACCATAAAGCTGTTGGGGTCCAACAGCTCGGCAACATCCGGATAGCCCTGCAATGCCTCTGCAACCTTTTCACTGATCCCCGGAATGGGTGTCGCCACCCACCAGGCAATGATCCAACCCGCCGTCCACATCATCGCGGTCCAGGAACCGATGGCAATCACCGTGCGCCAGGAATAGGCCAGAGTCCCAGCAGCAAGAATGATGAAGAAGTACTGGAAGTTGTCGAACCGGTATTGCATCGCCAGTGGCCGGACATCATCGCTGAACGGGTTGGGAACGACCATTCCAAGCGTCATGATCAGCAAATCGACAAATATCAAAAAGAGTTCAGCCCGCGATTGCCCCACCCGACCTGCGCGGCGGATCAGCCACCCGTTGGCGCAGATCAGAAGCAGGATGAAGTGATACCAAAGCACTTCCCACTGCGGGTTCAGGAAAATCAGAAGAACCCCGGTCAGCGCCATTGCCACCCAACGGGCGCGTACAGCCAGTTCCAATCCTTCGCGCTTGTGCCGTTCTAACGCAGCCTCGGTGTATTTGTTGTCCAAATCATATGTATCAGGCTGCGTGAAAAACAGGCTGCGGCGGGGCTGCGCGGTCGTCTCGGTCATGGCCGTGGTCTTTCTTGCAGTGTCAGGGTCATCGTTATGCAACCACTGTTGATACCAAAACAAAAGACCCCGCCGTAGGATCGGCGGGGCAAGGCTTAGTGCCTTGTGTCAGGCCACAGGCACCGGCGGTGTTCTTGAAATCAGTTCATCTCGGCCCGGATCTGCTGACGCAGAACATCGATCGGAACCGTTTTTCCGTCACGTTTGAAACACCAGTATGTCCAGCCGTTGCAGGATGGGGCGTTTTCCAGATGCGCGCCAACCTGATGGATCGAGCCTTTGACGTTTTGACCGACCAGCGTGCCATCGGCGCGCACTTTGGCCTTGTGGCGCTGGTTCATGGAATACAGCTCTTCGCCCGGGCGCAGCATCCCACGTTCGACCAGCTGGCCGAAGGGTACGCGCGGCTCGGCACGTTTGCTGGCACTGACTTCCAGCGCTTCACGGTCGAACTTGCGCACCTTGGCGATGCGTTTTTCGGCGACCTTGCGATAGCTTTCCTCGCGTTCGATTCCGATGAATTCGCGACCCAGCATTTTGGCGACAGCACCGGTTGTACCTGTGCCAAAGAACGGATCCAAAATCACATCGCCCGGATTGGTTGAACCGATCAGAACACGGTGCAGCAGCGACTCCGGCTTTTGCGTTGGGTGCGCCTTGTCGCCGTTTTCGTCCTTCAGACGCTCATGCCCGGTGCAGATCGGCAGCACCCAGTCGCTGCGCATTTGGACGCCTTCGTTCAGCGCTTTCAAAGCTTCGTAGTTGAACGTGTATTTCGCACCTTCGCGCTTGCTGGCCCAGATCATCGTCTCATGTGCGTTGGTAAAGCGTTTACCCCGGAAATTCGGCATCGGGTTCGACTTGCGCCATACAACGTCGTTCAGAATCCAGTACCCTGCGTCCTGCAAGGCCGAGCCCACGCGGAAGATGTTATGATAGGAGCCAATAACCCAGATCGCACCATTGGGCTTTAGAAGACGATGGGCCGCCTTCAGCCATTCGCGGGTGAACTGGTCATAGGCCCCAAAGCTGGAAAACTGATCCCAGTGATCATCAACCGCATCCACCTGAGAGTTATCCGGGCGGTGCAACTGGCCTTTCAACTGCAGATTATAGGGCGGATCCGCAAAAATCAGATCAACCGACGCCTCGGGCAGACTGTTCATCACATCGATGCAGTCCCCGGATAGAATCGTGTTTAAAGGGAGCGCTTTTGCGCCCTTTTTGGTGGTCGTTGTCATATCACTGCCTCAAGTATCCACGGCGCTTTTGCGCTCATTTGGTTGAGACAAGGATGAGTCAAAGACGATTCGCCGTCAATTTCTTTTTTGAATCAGCAGGTTACAATTTACTCTTGATACAAGATATTGTGCACCGGTTTGAACGAACGTCTATGGTGTGGGGTCACGCCAAGATTTTGCAGCGCTTCTCTGTGTTGTTTTGACGGATAACCGGCGTTGGTTTCCCATCCATAACCCGGATGCTGTTGCGCCAAATCCACCATCACCTGATCTCGCCAGTTTTTCGCAAGGATCGAAGCAGCCGCAATCGACACCGAACGGGCATCGCCCTTCACAACAGCCTGCGACGGGATCTTCATTCCTCGCGGAATCATATTGCCGTCGATCAGCAGAAAATCGGGGGCCGGTATCAATGCCTCAACCGCGCGCAGCATCGCCAGATGCGAGGCCCGCAGGATGTTGATCTCGTCAATCTCACCCACCGTGGCCTCAGCCACAGCAAATTCGGCGGCGGCGCGAATCTCTACGTCCAGCGCAGCCCGACGTTTTGCAGTCAGTTTCTTGGAGTCATTCAACCCCTCAGGAATATCCTTTGGGTTCAGAATCACGGCAGCGGCGACAACCGGCCCGGCCAACGGGCCACGCCCGACCTCATCCACACCGGCGATACGGATGTGGCCCCACTCCAGCAGAGCCTGCTCAAGTTCGAAATCTGGCTGTGTCATGCCACCGGAAAACCGCGTTTCACGCAGCACCGCAAGCAAAAAAGAGAGGGCAGCCCACACTGCCCTCTCTGACGCGGCACTTCTTTGGCACCGCTCCTGCTCAACCGATGTTACTGGTAAACGACGCGGTATCCTTTCTGGCGCAGGCACGCGGGTTCGTACGCCCGTTTGACCTTTTTGCCATTCCAGAAACCAACCTTGCACTCTTGTGGCAGGCTATTGGCATGCTTGTAGTGTTTGTCGAGGCATTTGGGACCAAGCAACAAATGGTCCCGTGAATAACCGTCATATGTACGCAGACAGCGCTGGGGCAGATCGTACCGCGCAACGCGCGGCGGCAATGGGCGCACCGGCTGCGGCGCATATGGCGTTTGAGTGTAGGTTTGATTGCGTGCTGCCCGACCCTTTTGCTTTTCTTTGTTATAGTAGTGAACTCCGGCCCCGATGATCGCGATGGCCGCCAGACCACCCAAAATGTCTTTTGCGTCCGCCGCCCGCGCCTGAGAGGCCGAGACGCCGGTAATGGCAACGGCGGTCGCAATGATCAAAGCGATGAATTTCTTATGCATGAGGCGTGTCCTTCTGATTGTTCAAGCGACCGTGTGACAGACCGCGTCCTGATTGCCCTGACACTGCGGGCAGCCGGTCCTGCCAAGCAATAACGGCCAGCTGTTATCGGATATCAGATCCCGCAAACCCCTTGGGTTATTGAATATCGCGATAACTCATGCGCAGGATGCGGCCTATGAAACAGATCCTCTCTTCTCTGAGCATTGTGGCCCTGATATCGCTTGGCTCTGCTGCGTCTGCGGCGGATTGCTATGCGGATTACAAGGCGAAAAAGGACAACCCGCTGCGTTTGCATTACGGGGTTATTCAAATCTCGAACTGCGATAAGGGTCAGGCCCAAGCAGAAATCGCCCAGCGCCTGAGCGCGTCGGGCTGGACGCTGCTTGAGGTGCAATCCGTTTTTGGACCCGAAGGGCTGGATCAGAGGAAGGGCAATGCCGGACAATTCTATCTCCGTTTCTGATGCGCGCCGGTCGGGCGTCCGGCTGGTTGTACTGGGCATCGCTGCTATCGTTCTTATTCTGATCACGGCCGCCATTTTCCTGTTCTGGACGCTGCCAGATGCCAATGCGTTCAACGCGCGGGTCGAGCGTTTGTTTGTCGAGGCTGATCTGACCTCGCAAACAGAAATCCGGTTGCTTGAGATCTTGGCCCAATCGGGCACAGCCTTTGCCGACACCTTGTCCAGTTACCGGATGGTCATCTACGTACTGCTGGTTTTCGCCAGCGCGATGATGATCTCGGCGCTGGTCTTTCTGGTGATGCTGGTTCTGATGAATCGACGCATGGCACAGATCGAACGCACAGGTATTCAGGTGACATCCCTGTTGATCAGTCGCGAGGAAAACACTGTTTACCTCAACAACATGGATTTCAAACTGACACCCGCTGCCATGGAAACCCTTTCCGTTCTGGCAGAATCCCGGTTGGATGACGAGGTTCTGTCCGGCGCCCAGATCGAAGCCATGATTTCCGGTCGCGATGCTGCCGATTGCGACGAAGCCGCAGGCGCAACACGGATCAAACGGCTGCGCGATGCGCTTGGAAATCAGATGGTCAGCGAACTTCTGGTCAAGAATATCGCCAAGAAAGGCTATATGCTGTCCATAGAAAAAGACGTCATTCAGATGGTCTGATCACTTGGAAGCCAACGCTTGCATCCAGTAAAATCCCGTTTCAGCCTCTTGGAAAGTGCGATGGGAACGCCCATTCTGAAATATACCAAAGGCAAGGGAGGTCGCATATGAACGTCCACGCCGCACCAAAGTTGAATGGATATGGAATCTCTGTCGAGCCCCTAAGCGGCAGGATTGCGATTTACCGCGATGATGTCCTTTTGGCTGAAAGCTCAAATGCCAAGGTTATGTATGAAACACGCCTACCGCCCACGGTTTACGTGCCGCGTGCGGACGTATGTGTAGATTTGAGCGAAGAAACCGAACTGCAGACCTTCTGCCCGTTCAAGGGTACCGCCACCTATCACGACGTCACCCTACCAGGTGAAACACTGGCCAATTCCGTCTGGGCCTACGAAGACGCTTTGCCGGAAAGCAAAGCAATACAAGGCTGCATCGGATTTTTACCCGGCGCCTATACACGCATAGATTTGGGCGACAACCGCCTGCGCGAAGTCGATGATGGCAACATCAGCGGGCCTCTGATTGATTGGCTGATGCGCGGTGCGTCAACAGCGACGACACCAGAGAGCTTTACCGAAGCTTTGGCTGAAAAAATGCTGGAGCACGGTATCGCGATCCAGCGCCTGAGTATCTTGGCCTGGTCCCTACACCCCTTGATCGTGGGCAAGCATTATATCTGGGAAAAAGGCGAAGCAGAGATTCTGACCCGAGCCCCCACCTACGAAATCTATGATCATCCGGCCTTTATCAACAGCCCACTGCGCCATGTTTCGAACGGTCTTGGTGGCGTGCGGCAACGGCTGAACGATGACAACCCGCATAACAGCTTCCCGATCATGGAGGATTTACGGGCCAAAGGCGCGACCGATTACGTAGCCATGCCGCTGCCATTTTCCGATGGACGGACAAATGTTCTGACGCTGACCTGTGATCATCCGGATGGGTTTACCACGGAAAACCTGGGCCTGGTGTTCGAGTGTTCTGCGGTGATCGCTCGGTTCTACGAAGTTTTCATGCAGCGTGAAAATGCCCAGGTTTTGCTTGAAACCTATGTCGGCAAACGCACAGGCGCCCGCGTTTTGGGCGGAGAGATCCGGCGCGGGGATGGGGATGAGATCGACGCAGCAATCATGTTCTGCGATCTCCGCAACTCGACAAGCCTCGAAGAGAAACTGGGCCGAGCCGCTTACATCAATGTGTTGAATGCGTTCTTTGAAACGGTTTCGGGCATCGTTCACGACAACGGAGGAGAAGTTCTGAAGTTCATCGGCGACGCTGTTTTGGCCGTTTTTCCCGTTTCGGAAAAGGACGCCACGACCGCTCGGGTGAATGCACAACGTTCGGCAATCCAAATCGTGGAAAAGTTGGGAGAACTGCGAAAAGACGGCTCTGATGCGCATTGCGATTGTTCAATCGGCGTGGCTTACGGGCGCGTGACCTATGGCAACGTAGGGTCGCGCGAGCGCCTTGATTTCACGGTTATTGGCCAAGCCGCGAATATAGCCGCGCGTTTGGGGGAATTTGGCAAAACACAAGGGCATCGGATTGTTGTGTCAGAAGACATTGAACCTGCATGCTCTAACGCTTTGCCTCTGGGCGCGGTAGAGTTACACAACGTGTCTCAACCAGTCGTGTCTTACGCCTTGCGCACTGCAGCGGATGCTATACTGGACGGCTAAGGCTGGGGCTGTTGCCAAAAAAACATCTGGCGTCCAGTGATCCAGCCAGACAATAGGCGCAATCCGACCTCAGACGGCTGTTCAGTTCACACAGCCCCAAGCAGGATCAATGCTGTCTGTGCCGGTGAAATGGTATTCTGTATCTGTGCAATCTGGCTGCGGGCCAGATAGGTGTCGGTTAGTTCCGCAATGGCGTTCTGATCGGAGAACTGCGCCAGATCTTCCGATCCGGTCAGTTGGAACAATCTTTTTTTGAATTCGACCAATTGCGCATCGATATCCAGCTGAGCGAAGGACGGAGGCAAGCCAAGCGCCGTCTCCATCATGCTACGCAAGGGCGGCAACCCCATTAGATCAAACCATTTTGTATCGGCGCTTGATGTGCTACTTGCCAGGTCTGCAAGTTCCCTCTGTGCATAAAGCGCGATACGCATCGTTTCATCCGAAGCGCCGACGGCGATTTCGAACCGAGCGGACAAATTGGCCTGCGCAATCTCTTCCATATTTGTTCTAAGCGCCGTTTTCCTGACAGCCCCTGGGCCGAACCCGAAGGCGTCGGAAAACTCGCGATACCGCTTGTCTGCAAGGCGATTTGACAAAGCGTCGTCAGCCTGCGTACCATCTTCAAGGATCTTTTGAACAAAAAACCTGTTATCCAAATCGCCTTCCAGTCCGAACGCACCCAAAGCGACCTGCAACAGTCTGCGATCCGATACAAGGTCTTCTGCAGATTGAACTTTGCCAATGTTTTCCATGAAATATTTCGTCTCTCGATCATTCGCCGCTGACGAGGAAAAGCTTTGAAACTGGCCTTCGTAAGTGCGTTGAAGAAATCGCCAGCCAACGATTCCTCCGGAAGGGACAACAGGCTGAAAGGTCATTGCTGATACGCCATCAGGCGCTCTTCCCTCGGCAGAAGCGAACGGAGGGACTTGAGGCATTTGTAATAGTGCTCGGCCACCAGCGCATCGGTCGCCTCAGACAGAACGCGGCGGCTGTCTGCATCCGTGAAAACCTGACTCAACTCCTCTACGCGGCGCAGCAGTTGCTGCCGGGCGTGTTCCGGTTCCATGTCACCAGACAAGACCAATTGTGCTGCATAACAAACGCGACGCACCGGCGTGTTGGCTTCGTCCGGATGGATCGCATCCTTTAAACGCAGGACATTGGCCTGCGGCGTCATGATTGAAAACCTGCTGCGGCGATCCCCGTTTTCGATAACCACGCCGTTGATCAGCACTCTTTCTTTCGGGGCAAGTTTCAGGACCAGTCCACTCATTAAGTTGCCCTCATCTGACGCAGGCCGCGCAAGACAGCCGTGTTGATTTCCAACAATGGCTCAACCGCTGCCCCATCTCCCAAAACACGACTGCTGTGTTGTTCGGTAAACTCGGCAAGGTAGAATATCCGCGCCCGTAGATCGTTCGGTAACGCGTTTGCGGAATCCGCGACGCCTGTTGCCAGCACCCCCCAAAGCCGCCGATTCTCGTGAACGGCCTGTACAAACGCCGAGAAATCTATCGCTTTGCGAGCGGTCGCCGCCTTGAGACGCCGCGTGATTCTGGAGATTGCTTCGTATTCGGTATCTCGGGGCGTCCGTGTTGGCGTAGCGGCTTGCGCATAGGTTTGTAGAGCGAGCGTTTGCGGTGTCACTTGAAATCCTTCCAAAAGGTTGCCGTCAGGCGATCAGGGCCGGGACACAATAATCATGCCCCGGCCTGCTTTTTTGATTAGCCGAACAGCGACAGGATCGACTGCGGTGCCTGGTTGGCGATCGACAGCGACTGAGTTGCTAGCTGTTGCTGTACCTGAAGCGCCTGCAGACGTGCCGAGGTCTCTTCCATATCCGCATCGACAAGCGAGCCGATACCGGACTTGAACGAGTCAGACAGGTCCGAGATGAACTCTTTCTGGGTCTCAATTCGGCCTTGTGCCGAACCAAACGCAGCCGATGCGTCGATCGACGTGTCGATCAGCGACTCAACAGCAGCCAACGCAGCAGTTGCGCCTGCACCTGTCGACACATCAATACCGGCCAGAGCGCCAAGACCACCAGCACCCGCATTCACGAACTGAGCAGAGAACGAGAGGTCAGAACCAGTGCCGTTGGTCACCGACAGGGTTCCGGCCGTACCAGAATCATAGTCGACCGTCAGGCCGGTTATTCCAAGCTCTTCAATCTTTGACTTCAGACCCACTGCGACAAGGTCACCCGTGGTTGTAGCCGCAGCATCCTCTGCAGACACAGTGTACGAGACAACCTGATCATTAATGGCGACGACAACCTTGTCCCCGGCGGCGAAGGCACCGCTGGATTCATCGGTCACCAGCGCGGTCGCAGCGGTCGCACCATTGTCAATGGTTGCGCCTACGCGATCATTGCCGGTCGACGCGCCGGTCGATCCATCGAAAACCTGTTTTGTGACGTACCCGCCGGTAGACAGGTTCTGCCCGGATACCGAGATGGAAGATGCCGTAACTGCACCGGTATTGTCGCGATCCAAAGACGCCAGAATCGAGGCTGAGCCTGCTGATCCATCGACCAGGTTCAGGCCGTTGAATTGGGCGGCGCTGACAACCGATGCGATCTGGTCTTTCAACGCTGTGACGTCATCGTTGATTTTACCCCGGTCAACATTGTCCTCCTGCGCGGCGACAATCTTGCTTTTCATCTGCGTCAACAGATCCGTGACGGTTTCGGACGCGTTCCGTGCAACGGCAACCGTCGATTCCCCCAGCGCCAGGCTGTCTTTGATGGCGTTGAAGCCTTTGACATCCGATTCCATCACTTTCGAAATTGCCCAAACCGCCGAGTTGTCCTTGGCCGTCGCGACGTCTTTGCCGGTCGAAATCGCGTTCTGGGTCATCGCCAGGTTCTTGTTCACAGACTTCAGCGTTTGCAGCGCAACCATCGCGCCATTGTTTGTCAGAATGCTGGACATAGCGTTCATCCTTTTCCGTTTGGGCCATTTTGCCCATGTTCACCCCACAAAACCTGCGGGCTTTGGTGTCTTTCTGACCTGTGCGACGCGCCACTTGGCCGTTCGCGCCACCTGCCGTTTCCAGGTGCAGCACCACTTTTGAACCAGACCCCCTAACGGAATGCTAAAACCTCAGTACCCATAATTTCGGATTTGAATCAAACTTCTGCCTATGCCCTCTTTTCCAACTTTACAGTGCTGCGAACTGCAAACTGACTGCGTTGACCGTCGGCGCCATAGGTGCTGAATTCCTGTCGAACACGCCGCAGTTCGGCCATGCGGCTGGCAACTGCCCGAATGCCGTCGGCTGCACTGTTCAACAAAGCCTGATTCCGCTCGACCTTGCGCTGGACGCGAATCAACGCGTCACTGTCCTGCACTTGAAGATCGTTGATTGCACCGATCAGTTTCTCTTTTTCCGGCACCATATGGGCCAGGCGATCAAGATCCCCTTGCACAAGGGCTGCGCGCTCAAGATCCAGAACTTCTTCCAGTGATTTGATCAGCGTCATGTCGGCTTCAAATGTCATCGGCTTGCTCCATCAGTGACTTGAGCAGGATTTCAGACAATCCCACGCCCCCGGATCGGGCCAGTTGTTGTGCCTGATGCTGAACCAAAAGCGATCCAAACTGGTCTTCGCCAGCCCCGCCGCCGAAACTCTGTCGTGTCTTTCCCAGCCCTGCGGATTTGAGCATTTCACTTAAAAAAGCCGCCTCCAACTCAATGGCTGCGTTTTTGAGGCGCGTTTGGGTCAAGGGTGTTGGGCCCCCTGAGAAGCTGTTGGAAATCTGCATTGTTTTCTCCGAAATTTGCTTCGAACTTTCTTGATCAAAGGCGAAAGCGGTTAAAATAAACGTAACTTCCAGCGGGCAAAGTGCGGAGCAATCACACGGAGCCGGAGCAAAATGCCCAACCCAGTTATGCTGCCCACGACGACGTCGACTGCCGTTGCCAAACCTACCTCAACGCGCAATGAGGCTGGGCAGAACGGTGAAGTAACAAGCTTTGAAGACATTCTTGGGCAAGAGCCGGGCAGCGATGAGCCGCCTGAACCCGAGCTGCTGGTTGCTTCTCATGAAATACAAGACTCGGGAACTGAAACAGAGACAGTAGATCAAACAGAGCCCCAAGCTGCCCCGTTTGCGGAACCGCAACTTGTTGCGACTTTGGCGGGCAACTCAACAAAACGTGCCGACAGGATGTTCATTCCTGAGGACGATCAGACTCCAAGCACTCACCTTCAGGCAGGCGTTCCGCGTATTTTTGACAGTGAGCTGCCTGAGCAACCGCAAACTTCTACGTCCTCGGGCCAGCGTAACTTCACCGATCCTATTTTACCCACAGCGGCGCGATCTGATGCAGGATTGGTTCACACTGCTGTGGCCCAACAGCCGATACCCATGAAAAGAGCCGAGAATGGCCGACCTATCGAGCAAATGATCAACGCAAACGGCAAATTCAGCGTGCCGGACATCGGTCCAAACCTTCAAAACACTGACCCTGTACAACCGCCCGAAGTCACACCTTCAACGGCCAAACCAGCAATACCAGATCGCGCGCCACCCGTTGCACAGCTTCAGCTGATGGCAACTCTTGCTGAGAAAGAACAGAACGCCCTTGTAAAGGAAGCTGAGCCAGCAGTTTTCGCCAAGGACGAACCGCTCCAACTTGCTCCACGAGAAACAACACCGCAGCTTTCTGCGCCGTTGGCATCAGCTCGCGCCGAACTTGCACGTGCAATCGCCGGGCAGTTGGCGGCGTCCATTCAGACGCGCCCGGGGACCGGGATAACTGAAATTGCATTGAACCCCGAAGAACTAGGGCGTGTTTCCATTGTTCTGAACGGGCGCGATGACGGGCTGCACATGACAATTGCCTTGGAACGCCCAGAAACCCTGGAGCTGATGCGACGTCACATTTCCGTACTTACGGAAGAGTTTCAGAAACTGGGATACGGTGAGTTGAGCCTTGATCTGGGCACAGCCTCCGACGCGGACACGGGCAGGGCTAACCCCAACGAGACCGAGTCGGGATCCATCTTTGAAACGATAAAAGGCGATTCGGATGTTCAAACCGACTCACTTCCACAAATTTTAGTCCCAAGCCGGGGCATCGATATGAGGTTTTGACACATGATCACCCCAGTCACCACGACGCAGTCAGCAAGCTCTCAGCCGCCTGCAAACAACGCACAGACTTCGGCGATTACATCGGATTTCGAAACCTTTTTGCTGATGCTCACAGCGCAAGCCCAGAATCAGGATCCGCTAGAGCCGATGGACTCGACCCAATACGCATCACAACTGGCTCAGTTCTCGATGGTCGAGCAACAAGTTCAAACCAATGATCATCTGTCATCGTTGGCAAGCACGCTGGGCAGTGTAAACCTCAATGAACTTGCAAGCTGGGTCGGTATGGATGTCCGATCAACTTCCGCCTTTCACTTTGACGGGCAACCCAAGACCCTGTTTGCCCAGGCTGATCCGCAAGCCGACACAGCCAAGCTGGTGATACGTGACGAAAATGGGACCGTGCTCGACAAAGTAACCGTACCCCCTGCTCAATCCGAATTCGTGTGGGCCGGCGTTACCTCGTCGGGCGATCCAATGAGCACCGGCAACTACACAGCGGCGCTGGAAAGCTACATGAATGGAGAGCTGCTGACCCAAACACCCGTCGCCGCCTACAACCGCGTTATTGAGGCTCAGGTTGGTGGTGATACAGTGCTTTTAACCCTCAGCGGTGGGCAAGTGATTTCAGCAAGCGACGTAAACGCCGTCCGAACTGGCGCTTGATCTGAGGCGCGGGAGCGTCCAAAGCTTGGCAAATCGACTCGCCAAAAGAAGTGACAAGACCCCTGCCTGAAACGCCTGCCCCTCCTCGCGATCTGGTTGACCACCTCTGCGCTCAGGGGTTGGTCAGCGCGCGCGCGCGATTTGAAACACTCTATGGCGGTCGCACCAATCGGGTATGGAAGGTTTTGGAAGACAGCGGCGACAAGGTATTGAAGCTGTACAACACGGCCCTTCGCAACCCCTTGTTTCGCAATGACCCAGAACTAGAGGCGCAATGCCTCAAGATTCTCGGGCCGGAAGGGTTCGTACCAAGGTTGCGCGACTCGGGACGTTACAAAGATGCGCATTGGGTCTTCTATGACCATGCCCCTGGAACACCCTGGCAGGAAGGAGCCGACAAGGTTGGTGTGTTGCTGCGCAGGTTACACGACCTCACGCTTTCTTTTTCAGCCCCAGCCGGATGCAACGGCAGTGAGGACCTCAGGGCGCATGGGGTTCGTATTCTGCAGGGCTGCTCATCTGAGGCGCGGCACAAATTGTTGGGACAGCAACCCATGCAAACGGTGGCGCCTGCGAAAAAGACGTGCCTGATTCATGGCGACCCGGTAGCTGGGAACATCCTGGTTGCAGGAACAAACCTGACACTGATCGACTGGCAATGCCCTGCCCTTGGTGATCCTACCGAGGATTTGGCACTGTTTCTTTCTCCGGCCATGCAACGCCTGTACCGAGGGGCCGCTTTGGCAAAGTTCGAAGAAGAGCAGTTTCTGAACGCCTACGGCGATCCGGAAATTGCGGACCGTTACCGGCGCTTAAAACCTTGGTATGCGTGGCGCATGGCCACCTATTGCCTGTGGCGCGCAGAAAACGGCGCGCCGGATTATGCTGAAGGACTGAAGCTGGAAGCAGCAGCCCTGTGACTTTCGCCTTTATCTAAGATCCGCAAGGCCCATCAGGGCATAGGCCGGCGGCATGAGCATGCGACGCCAGCGCCCCAGTGGAAATTTTTCAGGCGTTTGGCACATAGCTGCAGGCAAACCGGCACTCTGCCCCAGAGCCAACCTAGCCAGAGCCCGTCCGCTGTAGGTTCCCATGGCAACGCCATTTCCGTGATAAGCAAAGCCGGCAAACATACCCGGTTGCCCCTGTACAGGTCCAACATAGGGAGTCAACGCACGCGACATACACACCAACCCGGACCAAATATGCGTGCCCTCGACCTGCGCCCAGGCGGGAAACATCTTTTTGAAATCCTGCTGAACCTTTGCCCGGATTGATGCCTCTGAACGGTCAGAAGAGCGCAACCCACCTCTCATACCAAACAGAAATCGCCCGTCCGGCATCAAGCGGAAATAATGCAGAAGATTACGCGTGTCATAGCACATCTGGGCCGAGGTCCAGCCCTGTT
Source organism: Ruegeria sp. CF8 (assembly GCF_056537285.1). Taxonomy (NCBI): domain Bacteria; kingdom Pseudomonadati; phylum Pseudomonadota; class Alphaproteobacteria; order Rhodobacterales; family Roseobacteraceae; genus Ruegeria; species Ruegeria sp. CF8. The sequence goes on from NZ_JBQFRG010000009.1 coordinate 144,821, forward strand.
CCAATTGCTCGGTCTGGCTGAGCGGTCGCGTGACCATAACGGTCGATTGTGCTGGCAGGTAACGCCCTGACATCCAATCCGGGATATCTTCGCTGGAATACCCGTTGGTACAAACCAAAACAACTTGCGCATTGACCTGCCCTCCTGGGGTTCGCAATGCAAACCCCGAAGCGGTTTTATCGACACCCAAAACCGGGCTGTTCTGAAACAGATGTGCACCTTTGGTCTTGGCGGCGCGTGCGATCCCGAAAAGGTACTTCCGTGGGTTCAACCCAAATCCGACGGGCATCGTGTACCCCCCGTAAAATGCCCCCTCCATTCCCAACGCGGGCAAGTCTTTGGCTTCGTGCACTATTCCGGTCTTGTCTGACTTTTGGCGCAACACATCCATCGCGTGTTTTGAATGCGCAAGTTGGGTTTCACCGTTCGAATGCGTGTCAGCATCGATTTGATACCGCGCCAGAAGATCGGCGACCAACTGCACGGCATCTGCTTCGGCAGTTTCATAGGCCAGCGCCTCGGCGCGACCATGCCGGCGTTCCATCGCGGCATCGTTCAGTTTCGAGCCACCCAAGCAGCAAAAACCGCCATTGCGTCCGGACGCACCCCATCCCGGAGTGCCAGCTTCGAATACCGCAACCGAAGTGGCTTCAGCCAAATGCAAGGCAGCAGAAATCCCCGTAAAACCACCGCCGATCACGGCGGCATCTACTTGCAGATCTTCCTGAACCTCTGGCCAATCGGGGCTGGAAATCGTTTCATCCCACCAACACCCGTCGCGTGGTTGGTTGCTGTACGCGTAGTTCGGAAAAATCCGCTTCATTCGGTGCGCGCAGCGGCCAATTCGTCCTGCCGCTGACGAACCATTGCCCGTTTGGTTACAAGCGAGGCCGTGATGACCCCAACCGTCACCACAGCAATCATGATCGTGGACAGCGCGTTGATTTCCGGGCTTACACCAAGACGTACGGCCGAGAAAATCTTGATCGGCAAGGTCGTCGCAGACGGCCCTGATGTGAAAGACGCAATCACCAGATCATCCAGCGACAAGGTGAAGGCAAGCAACCAGCCCGAAATCACCGCCGGTGCGATGATCGGCAGGGTGACAAGGCGGAAAGCTTGCGCGGGTGAGCATCCGAGATCAAGCGCTGCTTCTTCCAGTGATCGGTCAAATGTGATGAGACGCGAGGATACAACCACCGACACGAAACACATTGAGAAGGTGGTGTGCGCCAGAACGATGGTCAGAATCCCTCGATCCAGACCGATGCCGATAAACAGCAACAACAACGAAAGGCCGGTGATCACTTCGGGCATCACCAGCGGCGCGTAGATCATGCCAGAAAACAGCGTCCGACCAAAAAACCGCCCGCTGCGGACCAGCACATATGCAGCAGCCGTTCCCAAAATGGTTGCGAGTGTAGACGAGAAAACCGCCACCCGGACTGTGACCCAGGCGGCATCCAAAAACGCCTCGTTCTGAAGAAGCTCTCCGTACCACTTGGTTGAAAACCCTGCCCAGACCGTAACCAGTTTGCTTTCGTTGAAGCTGAAAACGATCAGGATGATCATCGGGATGTAAAGGAACGCAAATCCCAGCGTCAGCGAAACAGTATTGAACCAGCTTAACCTGTTCATCCGTCACTCTCCGCCTGTTTCTGCTGGTTGCGCTGGAACAGCACGATGGGAACCACCAAGATCAGTAGCAAGATAATCGCCACTGCACTGGCCACTGGCCAGTCTCGGTTCGAGAAGAACTCTTCCCACAGAACCTTGCCGATCATCAGTGTGCCCGAACCGCCCAGAAGCGAGGGAATCACGAACTCACCGATCACCGGGATCATCACAAGGAAGCAACCTGCAATGATGCCGGGTTTGGACAGTGGAATAGTCACCAGCCAGAAGGCCTGCAACCGCGAACAACCCAGATCTTCGGCCGCCTCAATCAGCGATCCATCCAAGCGTTCCAACGCCGAATAGATCGGCAGGATCATGAAGGGCAGATAGGTGTAAACGATGCCAATATAGACGGCGGTCGAGGTATTCAGGATCGTCAGCGGCGTCGAAATTAGACCCGTCCAAAGCAAGATTTGATTCAGATACCCTTCGTTCGAAAGGATACCCATCCACGCGTAAACCCGGATCAGGAATGAGGTCCAGAAGGGCAGGATCACCAGCATCATCAGCGTTGGCCGCCATTCCTGAGGCGCGCGGGCCATGCCATAGGCGATGGGGTATCCGAACAGCAATGTAAAGAAGGTCGAGATCAAAGCGATCTTGACGCTGGACAGGTAGGCTTTCCAATACAGATCATCTTCAGTCAGCCAGACATAGTTCTCAAAATCCAGTTGGCTGAAGAACTCTTTGAGCCCCGCCCAACCGGCGGACAGATCTAACGTCGGAGTATAAGGTGGGATGGCAAGTGCGGTGTCTGACAGCGATATCTTCAGAACGATGAAGAATGGCACCAGAAACAGTGCCAGCAACCAGACATAAGGGATGGCGATCAGAACGGCGCGGCGCATCAGTTCGCCAGCAAAACCGCAGCCGTCGCTGTCCACGACAGCCAGACCGGGTCTTCCCAAGTGAACGAACGGCGCGAGATACGGCGGGTGTTCGCCGTCTGTGCCTTGATGATTGTGCCGTTTGCCAATTCTACATGATAGGTGGACAGATTGCCCAGATAGGCAATGTCATGAACCTTGCCCTGAACAGCGTTTACCGCATCGACTGGCCGCTCGGCTGAGATGGTCACCTTCTCGGGGCGGATCGCCAGATGGCAGGACTGACCGTTTGAGAAGCCCGTTGATGATGACGCCGTTAAAGGAGCCTGACCTTCGGCCCAATCAATCTGATAAGTATCCTCACCCGAAGGGGCTGCGCGGCCTTCGATAATGTTCACATCCCCAATGAAATCAGCGACATAAACCGAGGCCGGGTTCTCGTAGATCCGGTCGGGCGTGGCAACCTGCATCAATTGTCCCTGATCCATCACCGCCACTCGACTGGCGACTGTCATAGCCTCTTCCTGATCGTGGGTGACGATTACAAATGTGGTGCCAGTTTTCTCTTGAATGTCCATCAATTCGAACTGCGTATCTTGGCGCAATTTCTTGTCGAGCGCGCCCAGCGGTTCGTCCAACAGCAAAAGCTTTGGGGCCTTCGCAAGTGAACGCGCCAAAGCCACGCGCTGTCGTTGCCCACCTGAAATCTGATGCGGCTTACGGCGGGCAAACTGCTCCAACCGGGTCAGGCGCAGCATTTCTTCAACCCGCTCTTCAAGGTCGTGTTTCGGCATATTGTCCCGACGCAGACCAAACGCGATGTTTTCCCAGACGCTGAGATGCGGGAAAAGAGCATATGACTGGAACATCATGTTCACAGCGCGCTTGTTGGGTGGAATAGGGTCGATATCCTCACCGCCCAGCAGGATATGACCTTCGGTCGGGGTCTCGAACCCGGCAAGCATCCGCATCATCGTTGTCTTGCCGCATCCCGACGGACCAAGCAGGGCAAAGAACTCACGCTCGAATATATCCAGAGACAGATTGTCGATCGCCGTGAACTCGCCGAAGCGCTTGGTCACATTCTGAAACTGGATCAAGGGTTTCGCCTGTGGGTCATCCCACGGCGCAAAGACGTCAGAATTCAAGGCAGCCCCCGCTTGTACTTAAGGACAGGAAAGCAGCGGGGCGATGATTTCGCCCCGCTCTTGAGGATCAAGTTCCTGATTTGATCTTGGTCCACATACGCGTCACCAGACGCTGCGTTTTCTGCGGGTATGGACCTTTAACATAGGTATTATTCATTGCATCAGCAGAAGGATAAATCGCCGGATCATTGATCACGTCCTCGGCAAGAAACTCCTGTGAAGCTTTGTTCCCGTTTGCGTAGTAAACATAGTTCGACGCGGTCGCCATGTTCTGCGCGTCGAGCATGAAATCTATGAACTTGTGCGCACCTTCAGGATTGGGTGCGTCAAAAGGCACAGCCATCTGGTCGAACCACATTTGTGATCCTTCCTTAAAAGCGTTGTAAGCGATCTCGACACCGTTTTCGGCTTCTGCAGCACGGTCTCGCGCTTGCAGCACATCCCCCGAGAACCCAACTGCGACGCAAATGTCACCATTGGCCAGCGCGTTGATATATTCTGAACTGTGGAACTTGGTAACGTAGGGACGAACGGCCGAGAAAACCTCTTCAGCCTTTGCGATATCATCCTTTTCCGCCGAGTTCGGATCGAGGCCAGCATATACCATTGCGGCAGGAACCATCTCGTCGGGAGCATCAAGAAAGTGCACACCACAAGAGGCGAGCTTTTCCATGTTTTCCGGGTTGAAGATCAACTCCATTGAGTCGAGCGGAGCATCATCACCCAAAACTTCCTTTACTTTATTGACATTTACGCCAAGTCCGGTCGTACCCCACATATAGTTAACCGAGTGTTTGTTGCCGGGGTCGAACTGCGCCACACGCTCGGCAATAACATCCCAGGCATTTCCGATGTTGGAAAGTTTGGACTGATCCAGCTCCTGGTAAGCCCCGGCTTCGATTTGGCGGCCCATAAAGCTACCGGTCGGCACCACGACATCATATCCGGATCCACCGGCCAGAACTTTTGTTTCCAGCACTTCGTTGCTGTCGAACACATCGTAGATGAGGGTCAGACCAGTTTCTTCCTCAAATTTGCTCAGCAGATCTTCGTCGATATAGTCGGACCAGTTGTAAACACGCACTTCTTCAGCGAAAGCCGCCGAAGTCCCCAATGCGATAACCGCTGTCATGGTCAGCGTTTTGATTGTCATATTCTTCTCCCTGCAAGTGTACGGCTATTTTCCCGTTTTTTTTGGATTTGATCAAGTTTTGCGTTTTCCCCCGATCCAGCGTATGGTTTCACGAGGTCTGTCACCTGACAAGTCAGGGTTAGTCGAAATAGGATGAACCAATTGGATTTGATCAAAAATAAGGCATCTGCAACTCCAACCGACGGCGGGAAACAGCCCGCGCACGAGCAGGTTTATCAAACTCTCAGATCTCAAATCCTGTTTGGGGAACTGGTCCCGGGGCAGCCTGTCACCATTCAAGGTTTGACTGATTCGCTGGGTGTTGGAATGACCCCGGTACGCGAAGCAATCCGACGGTTGATCTCGGATGGGGCACTGGTGTTTCAGGGCAACCGCCGCGTCAGCGTTCCACTTTTGAGCGCCGCGGATATCGAACAAATGATATTTGCCAGAATTTCAATAGAATCAGAGCTTTCCAGACGCGCGACCGGCAATTTGCAGGCGGAAGATATCGATCATCTGGAACGCATCGACAAGCATTTGGATCGTATGATCGCGGATGGCGACGTTGGCGGGTATCTGCGTTTGAACCAAACGTTTCATGAAACGCTCTACTCCCATGGCAATGCCGCGATCCTCAGTGATCTTGCCGAAAGGCTGTGGTTGCGCTTTGGCCCGTCTTTGCGGGTTGTTTGCGGTCGCTTTGGCACGCAGAGCCTTCCTGACCGACACAAAGATATCATCACTGCCTTGCGCAACGGCGACGCTGAAATGGCGGCAAAAGCAACGGCTCAGGACATTGAGCAAGGTATGGAGCTGATCTCGGAGTCTCTCAATTCCGCCTAATTACCTCCGATTCGATTGACAGTGTAAAATTTGATCATATTGTGATCCCCAACTGCTTTTGTGGGAGAATCTCTGATGTCCACCATCACCAATCATATGCCGACCGCAGAACTTCAGGCGCTGGATGCCGCGCATCACCTCCATCCGTTTTCCGCCAATGGCGCGCTGGGTCAGGAAGGTGCGCGTGTGATTACCCGGGCCAAAGGCGTTTACCTGACCGATAGTGAGGGTGAAGAGATTTTGGACGCCATGGCAGGTTTGTGGTGCGTCAATATCGGGTACGGTCGCGATGAACTGGCAGAAGTCGCCGCGCGCCAGATGCGTGAACTGCCCTATTATAACACATTCTTCAAAACGACCCACGTTCCGGCCATTGCACTGGCCGCAAAGATTGCCGAACTGGCGCCAGGCGATTTGAACCACGTCTTCTTTGCTGCGGGCGGGTCCGAGGCCAACGACACCAATATCCGTCTGGTGCGCACCTATTGGGCCGAAAAGGGCCAGCCGGACAAGAACATCATCATCAGCCGCCACAACGCTTATCACGGGTCTTCCGTGGGGTCTGCTTCGCTGGGCGGCATGGCAGGGATGCACGCGCAAGGTGGCATCCCGATCCCGAACATTCACCACATCAACCAGCCCAATTGGTGGGCCGAAGGTAGTGACATGTCGCCCGAAGACTTCGGACTGGCCCGCGCACGCGAGCTGGAAGAGGCTATTCTGGAACTGGGTGAAGACCGAGTGGCCGCCTTTATCGCCGAACCTGTGCAGGGCGCAGGCGGCGTGATCGTAGCGCCTGAGTCCTACTGGCCGGAAATCCAGCGTATCTGTGACAAATACGACATCCTGTTGATCGCGGATGAGGTTATCTGCGGATTTGGCCGTACCGGCAATTGGTTCGGCTCGCAAACCGTTGGGATCAAGCCGCATATCATGACCATCGCCAAAGGGCTTAGCTCGGGCTACGCGCCGATCGGCGGGTCCATCGTGAATGACGAGATCGCCCAAGTGATCGGCGGCACCGAGTTCAACCACGGCTACACCTATTCCGGCCACCCTGTCGCCGCTGCTGTGGCGCTAGAGAACCTACGCATCCTCGAAGAAGAGAAAATCGTCGAGCATGTCCGAGACGTGGCAGCGCCCTATCTGAAACAGAAATGGGAGGCGCTGGCCGATCATCCACTGGTCGGTGAGGCCAAGATCGTTGGCATGATGGCGTCGATCGCGTTGACCCCAGACAAGGCCAGCCGCGCCAAGTTCGCATCTGAACCGGGCACCGTGGGCTATATCTGCCGCGACCGTTGTTTTGCCAATAACCTGATCATGCGCCATGTTGGCGACCGGATGATTATCTCACCGCCACTGATCCTGGCCCCGGCAGACATCGATGAGATGTTTGTGCGGATCCACAAGTCGTTGGACGAAGCACAGGCCGAGATTATTGCACAGGGTTTGATGAAAGCGGCGTCTTAATCGGCGCGGTCGGGAACACGGAAAAGGCGGCTGGAATGGCCGCCTTTTGTTTTTTGGGCTTGGCCAGGTGATACTGTCCGGATTAGCCCTTGTTAGACATTCCTTTTTCCCGGGACGTTAGGATCCTTTGTGTCGCTGACTCAAGACCTCGAACTCATTCTGGACGTTGTGAAACGAACCGACCCAAGCTTTGCGACGGTCGATCCAGGAAAGATCGACGCCAATATCGAAGTTGCGCGGAATCACGCGTTTCAGAATGCGCGAGAGCAGTTCTTGCTGTCGGCAATGCGCCTCTTTGCCCTATCCGGGAACGGTCATACGCGCCTGATCCCGAACGACCCGATCTCAGTCCTGCCGCTGCGATTTGTGAGCTTTGGAAGATCGGTTTTTCTAACCAAATCCTCAGCGCCACTTGCGGAATTTGCGCCCAGCAAGCTGCTCGCCGTTAACGGCACACCAGTAGAAACGATCGAACGCGCGGCAGCCTCTCTTCTGTCGGGAACGCCGCAACGAAAGCGTGTGATTGGACCTTTGATATTTGCATGGCCAGCGGCGTTGGCTGAACTGGGTTTCGCACCATTCGGCCATGAGACACAGTATCACCTTCAAGGCGCAGACGGGCGAAGACACACAGCAGGAGTGGCGAACAGCGATACTGTTCTGGCGTCAGAAATGTATCCAAGGAACGAACACGGCAAAGTCGATCCCCTCAGGAATGACAAAGGGTTCGCGGAAATCCACGACTGTTCTGAAAATGGTCTCGCTTTGAAGCTGCCAAGTTTCTTCGATCCCAGTGAAAGCGCGCTTGCCGAAGCAATCGACAAAGCCGCCACACAGGTTCGGGCCCGCCGCGACAATTTCCTTGTCATCGATGTTCGGGGCAACACCGGGGGCGACTTTTTGGCAACCATGCCTCTGATCGATGCAATCACCGAAAGCACCCAGCAGTGCGGATGCGCTGTGTTGGTGGATAAATTCACCTTTTCCGCAGCAATCGTCTTTGTCGCGATCCTCAGGTATCGGCTTGGGCACAAGCTGAAGATCGTCGGTGAAGAAATGGGCGACGGGCTCAGGTTCTTTGCGGAAGGCGGCTTGATCGAATTGCCGACCAGTGGCGCCGTTATTCGATACTCAACTGCGCTTCACGATTGGGAAACCGGTACGACGGATCAAACGACGCCGTCTGAAATCGCCTGTCAGCTCGTGCCGGTCCATAGGCTTGCAATTGATCGGGAATGGTTCTCGACACCGTTCGACACAACGCCTGAGGACACTGTCTACAAAAGGCTGGTTGAAGAATTGGCTTAACGCAGTTGCATAGTGCACAACCGGCTCAAGCAAACATAGTCAGCCCGCTACTCGGTCACCGCAGCCGATCCAACAGCTTCACAGTCGGATACCCGTCCGGGCGCAACCCCTGTGCCAGCTGATAGGCCCGCACGGCGTTGATCGTATTTGGTCCGGTACGCCCATCAATGCCTTTTGTGTCGAACCCGGCTTCGGTCAGGCGAGTTTGCAGTTCCTTTTTCTCGGCAAAGCTCAGCACCCGGTCCGCGCGCGGCCAGTTGGATTGAAACGGCGCGCCTCCGGCAAGCCGGTCAGACAGATGCCCGATCCCGATCACATAGGCGTCGGCCCCGTTATACGCTTCGATCACACTGAAATTATCAAAGATCATCAAGGCAACGCCCTGCCCTCCGGCCGGAAGCAGGATCGCCGCCTGACCGTGGTCTGGAACAGAGTTGCCATCGGTTCCAACAACACCCTGTGCAGCCCATTCGGACGGCATCCGGGTGAAGTCTCGCCGGGCCGAAGCGTAATCAAAGCCTGCGGGCAATCGCACCTCAACCCCCCAAGGTTGTCCCTTGGTCCAGCCGTGTTGTGCCAGATAAGACGCCGCCGAGGCCAACGCATCCGTTGGATCATCTGACCAGATGTCGCGACGGCCATCCCCATCAAAGTCGACCGCGTGATCCAGATACGAGGTCGGCATGAATTGTGTATGGCCCATCGCACCCGCCCAGCTGCCTAACATGTTTGCAGCGCTGACATCACCTGCCTGCACAATCTGCAGGGCAGCGATCAACTGGGTTTCGAAGAACTGAGCACGCCGTGCGTCAAAGGCCAGTGTCGCCAGAGACCTGAGAGTGCGGCTACTGCCACGATAGGACCCAAACGAGGTTTCCAGCCCCCAGATTGCCGTTACAACCTCTTTCTCGACACCATATTCAGCCTCAATCTGCTTCAGCACCTGCCGGTGCCGTTGCATAGCAGCACGCCCGTTGGACAATCGCGTTTCCGAAACGGCCGAGTCCAAATAGGCCCAGATCGGTTTTGAGAATTCGGCCTGATTTCGATCCCGTGCGATAATGTCTTCGTCAAAAGTTATATCCGAGAATACCCGAGACAGCGTTCCTTGCGATATTCCCTGCTGCCGCGCCCGATCCTGAAACGCGCTCAGCCAGACCTGAAACCGCGCTGCCGCAGCCGCAGAGACCTGTAGCGCCTCAATCGATGGTCGCGGAACGGGTCGGAGCGAAACAGCCAAGTCTGCCGAGGCCAGCTGGATCGTTTCACCAAGTATTTCGCCACTCGACCATATTCCCGTTTCTACTGTGTCCGCCTGCACCATGGATGCCCATAATGCGACGGTCATGACGCCGCCTACGCATTTATGCATACCGATTTTTCCTGATTACTGCTCAACCCTAAGGTAGCGCAAAATCGGCAAATCACAAAGCGCTCAAGCACCAGTCCCGCAGTCTTGTGCTTCGCGGTCTGCACGGATGCGGGCCAGCACATCGCGCAGCATAGGCACCCTGTTTGGCCTAAAGCTTTGATCCGTAACACACATATCCTGCATCCGGTCCAGGCGAAAAACGCGGAAATCCTGCCTTAGATGACACCAGCTGAGCAACACATTCGAGCGATCCATATAGACGATGCTAAGCGGATCTACGCGCCGCCGCGTGGCCTCTCCTTTTGCGTCGGTATAGGAAAACTCTACCGTGCGTTCGTCCCAGGCCGCCTGCCGCAGGGTTGAAGCGTCTATCGTCGGTGCCGGAGGGCGATTAAATCGGGTGGCCGCCAAAATTGCATGACTCAGCCGGTGCGACTGACGCGGTGGCAAGCGGCCCTGCAACTTCCGCAGGGCAGCACTGGCGGCATCCGCCAAAGCCGGATCACCAATGACCTGAACTTCGCGCAGGCCCAGAACCAGCGCCTCAAGCTCATCATCGGTGAAGCCCAGCGGAGGCAGCGTCGCATCCTCGATCAGAGTAAACCCAAACCCCGCCTCGCCGTCGATCACAGCCCCCAGACCACGCAGCGCATCGATATCGCGGTGGACGGTCCGGGCAGACACATCCAGGTCCTGCGCCAACTGCGCCGAGGTTTTCGGCGACGGGCCAGAACGCAGGGCCTGCATCAATTGGAACAGTCGGGCTGTACGGGACATGATGCACCCTAGATTAAACCTGATGTCAGAAGCTGTCATCAGTCCAATTTACACACCAAGCATCCTCATAGACGGAGCAAAGTGATGTTGACCCTTCTCACCTATCCTTCTGCCTTCGGCCTGTTCAGTGCCAGCCCGTTCTGCGTCAAAACGGCTTTGATGCTGCAACATTCCGGCCTGAAATGGCAGCGCTCTGACATGCTGGATCCCCGAAAGATGCCGCATCAGAAACTACCCGTTCTGCGCACACCTGAGCGTCTGATCCCCGACAGTGACCAGATCCGTGACTGGCTGGAACAAGACCGGGGTGCGGATTTCGATCATGGGCTGACAGATGTTGAAAAAGCGCAATCCCGCGCCTTGGTCAGGATGGCCGAAGAACATCTGTATTTTCATATCGTTCTGGATCGTTGGGGCAATGACGACGTATGGCCGATCCTGCGCGAAACCTTCTTTACCGGGATACCAGCCCTGATCCGCAAGCCGGCGTCCAACGCAATTCGAAAGTCTGTTCTGAAAGGGATCACGTCTCAAGGGATTGGGCGGTTCTCGCTGTCCGAACGGTTGGACAGGGTTGAACGCGATCTCGAGGCGATCTCGGCCTATCTTTGGCAATCCTCCTTCCTGCTGGGGGATAAGCCGACGTCTGCGGACATGAGCGTTGGCCCAATGCTTGCTGCAATGCGCGCAACACCTGCGGATACCCCGCTGACCCGGCGCATCAAACAGGATAATGTGTTGAACAGTTACGTGGACCGGATGGAACAGGCGATACCCGTTTGAAACCTTTTGATAACCCCAAAGTCGCCGCAGCATTCGAAGCCCTGCCCCCGCCCACGCGCGCAGGAGCCTTTGCGCTGCGTGACCTGATCTTTGACACGGCAACAACTCTGCCCGCCGCCAACCCGCTGCGAGAGGAGCTGCGCTGGGGCCAACCTGCGTACCTGGCGCCCAAAGGATCAACGATCCGGCTTGGGGGTCACAAATCGGCAAGTTTCGCACTGTTCGTGCATTGTCAAAGCCGATTGATGGGGGACTTCACCTCGGCCTTCCCGGGTGAGGATCGCATTGACGGGACCCGCGCCGTTCTGTTCGACAACCCGCGCCAGATAGATCCGAACCGCCACGGGTGGTTGATCGCCCAGGCATTGACCTATCACCTCTGACGGCGCTTGCGTTCCACCTTGCGCTTGATCTTGTCCTTCTTGCGCTTGGTGCTGACAGCCTTTCGGCGGGTCCCCCGTTTGGCGGGCCCGCGTCCGCGCGGCAGTGCCTGATCGTCGATCGACAAGAGTTCCAGTTCCAGGCCACCGGTTACAGGCGTCGCTTCTGTCAACCGTACTGTGACGCGCTGGCCGATGGCGATGATCAGGCCGGTGTCCGACCCCATAAGTGTCCCGGCCTCGCGGTCAAAATGAAAGAACTCACGCCCAAGCGAACGCACTGGCACCAGCCCATCCGCGCCGGTCTCGTCCATCTTCACAAAAGCCCCGAACCGGGCGATGCCGCTGATCCGGCCAGAGAACTCATTGCCCACCCGCTCGCTCAGATAGGCTGCCAGATAGCGATCAGTTGTGTCCCGCTCGGCCATCATCGAGCGGCGCTCGGTGTCCGAGATGTGCGTGGCTGTCTCATCCAAGCGCATAATTTCATCTTCAGTCAGCCCGTCCTTGCCCCAGCCATGGGCCGAGATCAGAGCGCGATGTACGATCAGGTCGGCATAGCGGCGGATGGGTGAGGTGAAATGTGCATAGTTGCGCAGAGCCAACCCAAAATGCCCGAAATTTTCAGGGTTGTAATAAGCCTGTGCCATCGACCGCAGAGTGGTCAGGTTGATCAACTCCGCGTCCTCTGTCCCCGCAGCCGCGTTCAGCAATGCATTCAGATGCCGGGTCTGCAATACCTGCCCTTTGGCCAGGTTCAGACCCGCCGCCTGCGCTGTTTCCCGCAAGCTTTCCAGCTTTTCAGGCGCGGGTTCCTCGTGCACGCGGAACAACAACGGGCGGCGCTTGGCAATCAGGGTTTCAGCAGCGGCGACATTGGCGAGGATCATGAACTCCTCGATCAGCTTATGGGCGTCCAGCCGGTCGCGGAAAGCAACACTCGTCACTTCGCCGGTTTCTGACAGGACGATCTTGCGTTCGGGCAGATCCAGTTCTAGCGGCTGCCGCACCGCACGGGCCTTTTTCAGGGCAGCGTAAGCGGCATAGAGCGGTTTCAGCACCGGCTCCAACAACGGCCCGGTGCGGTCGTTGGGATTACCGTCAATGGCCTCTTGTACTTCTGTGTAATTCAGCGAGGCGGCCGACCGCATCAGACCACGCACAAACCTGTGCCCAATCTTGTTCCCATCCGCATCGATCTGCATTCGCACGGCGATACAGGCGCGCGGCACCCCTTCGTGCAGGGAACATAAATCGCCCGACAACCGATCCGGCAGCATCGGCACCACTCGGTCAGGAAAATAGCTGGAGTTGCCCCGCTTTCGCGCCTCACGATCCAGGGCCGAGCCCGGCAGGACATAAGCGGACACATCTGCAATGGCGACCCAGATCACGTGCCCGCCGGGGTTCTTGGGATCATCGTCGGCATGGGCATAGCATGCATCGTCATGATCCCGCGCGTCCGAAGGGTCGATGGTGAGCAAAGGCATTTCCCGAAGGTCTTCGCGGCCCTTCAAACCAACAGGCTTGGCCTTGTCGGCTTCGGCAATCACCTTGTCGGGAAAATCATCCGGAATGCCATGCTGATGAATCGCGATCAGTGACACCGCCTTGGGCGCGGTCGGATCACCCAAGCGCTCAACAATGCGCGCCCGTGGCAGACCCATGCGGTTTTTGGGTCCCGCCTGTTCAGCTTCTACCAACTCGCCGTCTTTGGCGCCCAAAACCGCGCCCTCGGGCACCAGCCATTCAGAAGAGCTTGCCTTGTCGATGGGCACAATCCGCCCGCCCTCGGCCCCTTTGCGGAAGATGCCGACGATCTTGCGCGGGTTGGTCCCGATGCGGCGGATCAGGCGGGCCTCGTAATTGTGATCTTCTTCATGCACCACAGTCAGGCGGGCCAGAATTCGGTCGCCTTCACCCAATGCCGGATCGCTTGCGCGGGTGATCAGAAGAACGATGGGCTCGACACCTTCGCCATGCCATTCCAGGGGACGCGCGAACAAATCGCCATCGGTGTTCGGTGCCTTGACCTGCAGCACGCTGACCGGCGGCAGGCGATCCGGGTCACGATAGCTGCGCTTGCGCTTTTCCAGATGCCCTTCTGCCTCAAGCTCTTTGAGGATGCGCTTGAGATCGATCCGATCCGCGCCCTTGATGCCAAAGGCTTTGGCGATATCGCGTTTCGACGTTAGGGTTGGGTTCGCCGAGATCCAGTCCAGGACCTCCTGCTTGGTGGGGATGCGAGTCATATCTTCGGCCTATCACGCGTTTGCGACCGCGTCATGATCAAAAAACTTCAGGCTTTAAGATCGGCCACCGTATCCACATCGCGCAGGTGATCCAGCAACGAAACCCGCGCACCGGGAACCGTGGCCAACGTGTCTGCCAAAGCGTGCTGGGTCGACCAGCGTACATCGCGGAATAAACCTGTCGGCAAAGCAGCGTAGCGTTGCGCGCCGACCAGCCAGTACCCCCCATCCGGTGCAGGGCCGAACACCATTTGAGACCGCCCCAGCGCATCAAAAGCACCGGCAATATGTCTGCGCGAAATCCCCGGAATATCGGCACCAATCAGGCAAACCGGACCTTTAGGCATGCCCCGCAGCATGCGACCCATGCGCTGTCCAAGATCACCACGCCCCTGTCCCGCGCGCGACAGGTCAGCTGGCCAGATACGGCTGGTCAGACCCTCGGCATCTGGCGCCACGGCAAGGACGATTTGCCAACGCGGATCACGCAGCCGACGGATCAAAGACCGGGTCTGATGCCGGAACCACCAGGCCGCACCAACCATGCCGATATCACGCCCCAGCCGCGTTTTCACACGGCCCGGACGCGGCTCTTTCACCATGATCACCAATGTGCGCTGCATGGCTCAGGCAAAATAGTCCGTCAGGATGCGTGTATAGATCGCCTTGAGCTGTTCGATCTGGGCCACCTCAACGCATTCATCCACCTGATGCATGGTGCGCCCGACCAACCCGAACTCGACCACCGGACAGTGGTTTTTGACGAAACGCGCATCCGATGTGCCCCCTGTTGTCGACAACTCGGGCGTGATACCGGTTTCCGCTTCGACTGCTTTGGCTACCAGATTGGAAAGTGACCCCGGCGGGGTCAGAAAGCTTTCCCCAGAAATCTTTATTCTTACGTCCACCTCGACGCCGTACTCGGCGGCCACCTGATCCGCCTCTGATCGCAACCAATCGCTTAGGCTTGCACCTGAATGCAGATCGTTGAAACGGATATTCACCGCGCCGCTGCACCGGACTGGGATCACGTTGGTGGCAGCATTCCCGGTGTCGATCGTGACCACTGCCAATGTAGAGGCGTCGAAGTGTTCCGTGCCCTGATCCAGCTCGTGACTTGCCAGCCGATCCATCAGCCGCGCAATCGCAGGCAGTGGGTTCTTGGCCCGATGCGGATAGGCCGAATGCCCCTGAATGCCAGTGATCGTGAACCATGCCGTCATCGAGCCGCGACGGCCGATCTTCATCATCTCGCCCATCGTGTTCGGGCAGGTGGGTTCGCCGACCAGACAGACCGACATGCGCTCATCCGCGCTGTGCATATAGTCGAGCAAGGCAGTGGTGCCGTCCAGCGCATCACCTTCTTCATCACCGGTGATCGTCAGGATGATGGCCCCGTCCGGCGGCGTGTCGCGCACGAAGTCTATCGCAGCCGCAGCAAAGGCCGCAACGCCCGATTTCATATCGGTGGTGCCGCGCCCGTACATCACACCATCCCGCACTTCAGCCCCGAAAGGCGGCATTTTCCAGGCCGCTTCGTCACCCACCGGAACAACATCGGTATGACCGTTGAACCCAAAGCTGCGCGCATGGCCTTTCTGTCCCCAACGCGCGAACAGGTTACTGATACCCCCACGGTCAACACGCGTGCATTCAAAGCCCGCATCCCTCAGAACCGACCCAAGTAATTCAAGCGCGCCGCCCTCTTCAGGTGTGACCGATGGGCAACGGATCAGGTCGGCTGTCAATTGAACGGGGTCGGTCATGCAGGGGCCTCAGAAACTACGTCTTTTGCGGGTTCGCGCACAGATTCAACGAATTGGCCGGTTTTCCAACCCCAATCGACAAAAAAATCCATCATCTCAATGCTAAGATGTCAAAGCGATACCCCAACAAATCATGACAATTTACCTAGCGACCACCTTGCCGTGTGACACACAATCGCGTTACAGGGCCGCGAAACAGGTGAATTGAATATGAAGCGCGCTTTTTACGCTCTGATCTGCCTGACTTTCGCCGTCATCGCACAGCAGAGCCTGGCACAGTCCCTTTCTGTCACAACCGTGACCCGCCCTCCGTTTTCCTATGTCGAAGACGGGGCGGAAACGGGTTTCTCGATGGACTTGCTGGCGGCACTGGCCGAGTCGCTGAATTGGGATTACACCGTCAACCGCGTGGACGCCTTTGCCGATATGCTGGGCGCTGTGCAGGACGGGTCTGCGGATCTTGCCATCGCCAATATCTCGATTACGGCGATGCGTGAAACGCAAATGGATTTCAGCCAGCCGATCTTTGAGGCCGGGCTGCAGATCATGGTGCCGTCAGACGCAGTGCGCCAGCCTTCCTTGGTACAGGCACTGCTGTCCAAAGAACTCTTCATCGCTATCGGTCTGGCCTTTGCCATTCTCCTTGGCGGCGGCATGTTGATGTGGAGCTTTGAGCGCCGCGCCCAACCCTATTTTGACCGCAAACTGAACGAAGCCTGGTTTCCATCGTTCTGGTGGGCGCTGAACCTGGTTGTGAATGGCGGCTTCGAGGAACGTATGCCCCGTACCCCGTTTGGGCGAATGTTGGGGGTCGTGCTGGTTGTATCGTCCTTGTTCATCGTATCGGTTTTTACCGCACGCATCACCTCGGTCATGACGGTGGACGCGATTACCGGCAGCGTGAACTCGGTCAACGATCTCTATGGCAAAAATGTCGGCACCATTTCCAACTCGACCGCGGCAAGTTTTCTAAACCGGCGTGAGATCGAATTCACCGGCTATCCCGGGCTGGAACAGATGCTGGACGCCTTCAAGGCCGAAGAACTTGACGCCGTCGTGTTTGACGCGCCTGTCCTGTCCTATTTCGCCTCGCATGAAGGGCGGCGGATCGCGTCCATGACAGGTGGCATCTTCCTGCGCGAAAACTATGGCATTGCCTTCCCGACAGGCTCACCGCTGGTCGAGGATGTCAATCAGGCCTTGCTGGCACTGCGCGAAGACGGAACCTATGACGAAATTTACCGCAAATGGTTTGGGATGCGGAACTAGGCTTCTGCCTCGTCTCCGAAAAACGGCGTCATCTGCGCAACGATTACCGCGTTTTCATCCAGCGCACGCTGCATCAGGGCACGCTCGTCCGGTTCGATATCGTGCCCCTGCGCCTCGCGTTCGGCTAATGTGCCATACCCGGTGACGTCCAGCGGTGCTGTGTCGGCCTGCTTCAATATCGCCACCGTCTCGCGCACGGCCTCGGCCTCATCGACGCCACTGGCATAGCATATCAACGCCGCGCCGGTTGCCCCTTCGGGCAGCCCGTCACCATCCTTGCGGCCGATCTGGACTAGAAGAGTATAAACTTGCTGGCGCGAAGGTTTCTTTTGCTTTTCCATGCGCAGGGCCATAGCTGCGTGCCCGCCGACGGTCAAGAAGCCCGGAATTGCAGACAGGCAATCTGGCGTCCATAGTGCCGGGAAACAGCCGAACCGTGACAACACAGGACCGTTTTATGACCTATCCCGATTTCATTGCAGCATTTCCCAGCCTCGATGTCCCCTTCCCGGAAGATGTCGTTCAAACGGCTGTGATACGTTCGGAGGCAGGATTGGTCGCGTTTTTCACATTTCTCAAAGACTTCGAACTGCCTGCGCATTCCCACAAAGCCCAATGGGGAACGGTAATTGAAGGCGAAGTTGAATTGACTATTGGATCCGAGACCAAAACATACCGACCGGGCGACAGCTATTCGATCCCGTCAGGTGTTGAACACGGCGGCATAATCAAGGCGGGCACTCGGGTGATCGACGTTTTTGAAGAAGCGGACCGCTATCCTATCAAAGGATAAGGGCAAACGACTCACTAAAAATGCGGTTCCGAATTCGGCCCTGGGTTGAGGCGTTTGATCACGCAAACTCATGAAGTGAATCCGGCACATTAATGCCACAATTTTGCCTTATTTTGGGCCAGTTCTCGCTGACCGCAACGCTTCGCTGGCATTTCAAAAGAGTTTTTTCATGCCCCTTCTACGCTTGGGGTACTGCACAAGCCATTTTTAACACCGGAGAATTAAGATGAGTGTTCTGTCCAAACTGATGACGACAACCGCAAGCGTGATCGCACTTGCCGGAATGCCTGCTGTAGCCCTCCTGACCATTGCGACAGCCGATGCAGCATACGCTCAGGAAGCTGGCGGAGATAACGAAGGTGGCGGTGAAACCGAAGGCGGTGGTGATACCGAAGGCGGTGGCGATGCCGAAGGCGGTGGTGATGCCGAAGGCAGTGGTGATGCCGAAGGCAGTGGTGATACCGAAGGCGGTGGCGATGCCGAAGGCGGTGGCGATGCCGAAGGCGGTGGTGATACCGAAGGCGGTGGCGATGCCGAAGGCGGTGGTGATACCGAAGGCGGTGGCGATGCCGAAGGCGGTGGTGATACCGAAGGCGGTGGTGATGCCGAAGGCGGTGGCGATGCCGAAGGCGGTGGTGATGCCGAAGTTGACGCAGAAACGAACGCAGGAAGCTCAGACGTTGAAGCGATGCAGGGCGAAAACCGCTGATCCGCTTGCGGCGGTCTACTGAGCTAAACTACATGCTCGAAACAGATAGCATCTGAAGATTTGACCTCGTTTGATACCAATTGGAACAAAGAAAAAAGGCCGGAGACGCTATGCTCCGGCCTTTTTGCAATTTAGGCCCACGATCAGTCGCGCAACAACTCGTTTATCCCTGTTTTTGAGCGGGTCTTTTCATCCACCCGCTTCACGATCACGGCGCAGTACAGGCTGATGTTGTTCTTCGAAGGCATCGAACCGGCAACGACCACCGAATAGGGCGGCACTTCGCCATAGGTGACTTCACCGGTTTCACGATCGACGATCTTGGTGGATTTACCGATGAACACGCCCATACCCAAAACCGAACCTTCGCGGACGATGCAGCCTTCAACTACTTCCGAACGTGCACCGATAAAGCAGTTGTCTTCGATGATGGTCGGGCCGGCCTGCATGGGTTCAAGAACACCACCGATACCGACGCCACCGGACAAGTGAACATTCTTGCCGATCTGCGCACAGGATCCGACTGTGGCCCATGTGTCGACCATGGTGCCCTCATCGACATAAGCGCCCAGATTCACAAAAGACGGCATCAGAACCGCGCCGGGTGCGATATAGGCCGATTTACGAACCACGCAGTTCGGCACGGCGCGGAAGCCTGCGGCCTGCCACTGGCTTGCGTCCCAACCGGCGAACTTGCTGTCCACCTTGTCCCACCAGCCACCAGCCTGCGGACCACCGGACTGGATTTCCATATCTTTGATGCGGAAGCCCAGCAGAACCGCTTTCTTGGCCCACTGGTTCACGTGCCAGTCGCCATTCTCAAGCTTTTCCGCAACGCGCAGCGACCCGCTGTCCAGCGCGTTCAGCGTATCCTCGATCGCTTCGCGCTGTTCGCCGGTGGTGGCGGGCGTGATTGTGTCGCGCGCCTCCCAGGCGGCTTCGATGGCGGCTTCCAGTTGCGCGTTGGACATGGGGCGTCTCCCTACAGAATCTGTTCGTGTCGGTTTGGCCTATACGCAAGTGGAACCCATGGCGCAATGCGACGAACACAGGTCATTTTGCGTCTGAAAGGTCTGGAATCAGCTGGCGCGGCGGATATGGCGGGTCAGGATACCTTTTGCAGTGCTCAGGTCCTTGCGCTTGAGGGCCTGAACAAGTGCCGCGTGATCCTTGTCCACCTGTTGCACCCATTTTGACCGCCAATGCGCAAACAGATGACGGGCGCTTGCGATGTGCAGATCGTCGATGGCGTGTAAAAGCCGGGGCAAGCCGCACGGCGTCAAAATGGCGCGATGGAAGGCTCGGTTCAAAGCTTCCCATTGCGGCATCGTCTGCGCCTCATCACAGGCGATGCGTGCGTGATCGATCTTGTCCAACGCGACCGGAGACATGTTCTGCACCGATTGCTGCAACGCTAGGGTTTCCAGCGCCACGCGCATTTCGATCACCTCACGCACCTCAGCCGGGTCCAGCGCAGTGACGCGCATCCCGCGGCGCGGCTCATGCCGGGCCAACCCATGCGCCTCAAGCCGCAACAAAGCTTCACGCACCGGGACATGGCTGGTGTCAAACTGGCGGGCAATATGGTCCTGCCGCAGCTTTTCCCCGGCCTCAAGCTCTCCGGTGATGATTTGCTGGCTCAGGTTTTGGTAGATCGTGTCGGAAATCGTAGCGGACATGGATTATAGATAAAATCCGCCCTACCCGTTAACAAGCCGATAATTCACCCGGCAAGCGGGTCTGGCGCAATATTCGCGCCACATACCAGAACGGCAACACGTTCGCCCGGTTCGGGCTGGTAAACACCCGACGTCAACGCCGCCAATGCCGATGCACCCGCAGGTTCCACCAGAATGCGATGGCTCTGCCAAAGCGCCTTTTGCGCATCCGCAATCGCGTTGTCCGATACCAGAACCGAGCTCATCCCCTGCGCCAGATCGAAACAGATCTGTCCAATCCGCCGCGCGCCCAGCGCATTGGCTGCAATGCCCGAGACCGAGACATCCACCGGCTCACCCGCCTGCAACGCAGCGCTCAGCGCGCAAGAGGTCTCAGGTTCGACTGCAACAACCTTGCGCGCACCGTCAAACCACGCCAAGGCCCCGGCAATCAGACCGCCGCCGCCAACGGCAACCAGAATAGTATCGGCCTGAAGGCCCTGAGCATCCCACTCGGCAAAACAAGTCCCTTGCCCTGCCACTGTGGCCGGTGCGTCATAGGCGTGAATTTGCATGGCACCGGTAGCCGCCTCGTGTTCCTGCGCCGCGGTCAGCGCGTTGGCGTATTCGCCAGATACAACGCTCAAATCCGCACCGGTTTGCCGGATCAAAGCGATTTTCGACGGGCCTGCCAGTTCCGGCACGAATATCTTTGCGGGATAGCCCAGCGTCTGCGCGGCATACGCCGCCGCCGCACCATGATTGCCACCAGAGGCCGCAACCAAACCGGCTTGTGGCACCTCCATGCTGAGCAGCGTGTTGAACGCCCCCCGCGCCTTGAAACTGCCGGTGTGCTGCATGTGCTCGAGTTTCAGCTCGATCGGATAGCCCGGAATGCGGCTTTCCATCACCGGGGTCACTTGCGCATATCCGGCGATACGGTCGCGAGCATTTGAAATTTCACTTTTCCAATTCATTCTTGTCTTTCCGTGACTGGCGCTCTGATCGCGAACCCTATAGCTGTTTGTCAAACACGCAAGCAGGGATCGATCACCAATGAGAGAAGACCGCCACAACCCGTTCCGCGACGCGCAGACCGACCGCTCGACCGCGAGTGAGGTTCCGGACACGCCGCAGACGCGTTCACCTGCCTATCGCCTTGCCTTTGCCGATGACGAATTCCTGTGCCGGGACGAATTGCGCCCGGTGCGTCTGCAACTGGAATTGCTGAAACCCGAGATGATCATGACCGAGCGCGAGATCACCTCGACCATTGTAATGTTCGGCGGCGCGCGCATTCCGGAACCGTCGCAGAAACACACCGCTCGAACTCAGACTCTGGCCAACTTGTCGGAATACTATGACGAGGCGCGTGAGTTTGCTCGGCTGATGACCGAGAAATCCAACGAAACCGGATGCCGTGAGAACGTGATTGTCACCGGCGGTGGTCCCGGCGTGATGGAGGCCGGAAACCGTGGCGCGCAGGATGCGGGTGGCTGTTCGATCGGCTTGAACATCGTGCTGCCGCACGAGCAAGCGCCGAACCTCTATGTGACGCCGGACCTCAGCTTCAACTTCCATTACTTTGCCATTCGCAAGATGCATTTCCTGATGCGCGCCCGCGCCATCACCATCTTCCCCGGCGGTTTCGGCACGATGGATGAACTGTTCGAATCCCTGACCCTGATCCAAACCGGGCGCATGGACCGCGTGCCGTTCCTGCTGTTTGGACGCGAATTCTGGGAAAAGGTCATCAATTGGGATGCCCTGGCCGATGCAGGCACCATCTCGGACGAAGACCTCGACCTGTTCCGCTTTGTCGATACCGCGCAAGAGGCGGTCGAGATCATCGAGAACTGGGAACCCGCCCCGCCCCGCGACGAAATTCCGGGGCGCTGAATCATGGCTTCTAAACCCGGAGAGATGCTGCACCTGCGCGGCAATGCGTTGAACGCCGGTGAGCCGGTAACCCTGCCGCTGACCCAAAGCAGCATGTACCACCTGCCCGGCGTGACGGAAGGTTTGCGCACCTATGGCCGCGTCGACAACCCAACCTGGGAGCATCTGGAACATGTTCTGGCCCATCTGGAGGACGCACCCTGCCTGACATTCCCTTCGGGGATGGCGGCGATCTCGGCAGCGTTGTTTGCGACTGTGAAGACCGGATCACGCCTGCTGATCCCATCGGATGGGTACTACGTGACACGCCTGCTGGCTGCCCAGTTCCTGTCCGGTCTGGGGGTTTCAGTCACCGAACGCCCGACAACCCGTTTTGCTGACGGCGGGTTTGACGGGTTCGATGTGGTCTTTCTCGAAAGCCCTTCGAACCCCGGACTGGACATGATGGACCTGCCTGCCATCGCCTCGGCTGTTCGCCTGGCTGGTGGCATCACGATTGCCGACAACACGACCATGACCCCATTGGGTCAACGGCCATTGGATATGGGGATCGACGTGGTTGTGGCGTCAGATACCAAGGCGATGGGCGGGCATTCCGACATGCTGATGGGCCATGTGGCCAGCCGCAATGGGCAGATCATGGACCGGGTAGGTGAATGGCGCCGGGTGTCCGGCTCAATTCCTGGCCCACACGAGGCATGGCTGCTGCATCGCGGGCTGGAAACGCTGGATGTACGCTTTGACCGTATGTGCACCTCGGCACAGGTATTGGCGGAACAATTGGCGGCACATCCCGCAGTGAAACAGGTCCGCTATCCAGGTCTGCCGGGCGATCCATCCCACAAACTGGCGCAGGCACAGACGGCACGCTTCGGGTTTCTGCTGTCCCTGACACTGGAAAGTGAAGAGAAAGCCGAAGCCTTCATTAACGATTGTCCCCTTCTGCGCCCCGCCACTTCTTTCGGGGGCGTCCACAGCTCAGCCGAGCGGCGAGCGCGCTGGGGTGACGATGTTGACCCGGCTTTCATCCGCCTGTCCGTCGGATGCGAGCCCGTAGAAGAGCTGTGGCAGGCCATCGAGACCAGCCTGAACGCTGTGTGATTATTTCTTGGCTTCGCGCAGTTCCTTGAACACGTAGATCGGCAGCACCACGCTGGCGACCAATGCCCCCAGCCAGACCAACAACGTTGCTCCCAATAGGTTTGCAACCCCACCCACGGTCAGCCCGGCGGTGATCAGGTCGGTGACCAAAAGACCTACAAAGGTCACGATCAAAGCAATGCCGCCCTTCAGCGCAGGCGCTTTCTTTTCACCCAGCTTCAGGATCAGGGGTTCGGCAATCAGCTGCACGACGGTGAAGACGATTACGACGACGATGAAAGAGATCGGCTTGATCGCAAATCCTGACAACAACAGCGAGGCAAGCAACAACCCAATGGCATTCCCCGCCAGCAGAGCAAGAGCCGACTTAATTCTACGCGACATTGGACGATCTCCGTCAATCAACAATTAGAAACATGCAGATGTTAACAGACCTGCAGGATTTTACGAGGCAATTCAATCGCCTCTTCCTTTTGACCCGTTGAAATCGCATGGTAGAACACATTCATCAAGATCAGACCTGTCCCTGAGCCATGAGTGTGAGATGAGCGACGATCCCTATTCCGTTCTTGGCGTGACCAAAGACGCCAGCGCCGCCGATATCAAGAAAGCCTATCGGCGCATTGCCAAGGAATGCCATCCGGACCTAAAGCCCGGCGATGCCGAGGCTGAGGCCAAGTTCAAGGCCGCCGCCGCAGCCTACGATCTGCTGAAAGACCCGGAAACCCGCGCGCGGTATGACAATGGCGAGATTGACGCTTCGGGTCAGGAGCGCCCGCAACAACAATATTACCGCGAATATGCCGAAGCCGCTGGAAACCCCTATCGCGGACGTCAGGCCGACCCGGACGATATGTCCGACATCTTCGCCGAATTCATGCGGGGCCGTGGCGGGTTTGGCGGCCAGCGTACACAGGAGTTTCATGCGCCGGGGCACAACCTGAACTATTCCCTGCAGATCAGCTTTCTGGATGCCGTGTTCGGGGCCAGCCAGAAACTGACCCTGCCCGACGGAGACCGGATCGAAGTCAAAATCCCCGCAGGTATTACCGACGGCCAGACCATCCGCCTGCGCGGCAAAGGGGCACCGGGATATGGTGAAGGCCCTCCGGGCGACGCTTTGGTAACTGTTTCGGTGGCCAGTCATCCGGTCTTTGATCGTCACGGCGACGACATCCACATTACGCTGCCCATTACCATCGACGAGGCCATCCTGGGTGGCAAAGTCCCCGCCCCAACCATCGACGGTGGTGTGAATGTCAGCGTCCCTGCGGGCACCAGCAGCGGTAAAACGCTGCGACTGCGGGGCAAGGGTGTCAAAAAACGCGGCTCGTCCGAACGCGGGGATCAGTTGATCGAACTGACCGTCTCGATGCCCGACAACATTGATGACGACCTGAAACAGTTCATGGAGACCTGGCGCGAAACGCACAGCTACGATCCGCGGAAAGGAATGCCGTCATGACCCTGACCGAGAAGGAATTGATCGAAACCGTCGCGCGGCTGACCTCGGACCGGCTGACCGAGTATCTGGCGGCCGAAATTGTGATCCCCGAACAATCCGACCAAGGGCTGGTTTATCACAGCATCGACGTCGCCCGTCTGGAACTGGCCTGCGAGTTGCACGAACAGTACGACATGGAGGCGGATGCGCTGTCTATGATGATCTCTCTGATTGATCAGATGCACGGGCTGCGGGCCGAATTGCGCGAGGTTTTGAACGCGGTCGAGGCACAACCCGAACCGGTGCGCCAGCAACTCGTTGAGGTGATCGGCACAGCGCGGTTCCGTCGCAGATAACGGGGTTTTGGACTCGACCCATTTGGCGTAGAAGGCCGCCTTGATCCTTTGCCAGGTGGCCCGATGACCCAGTCCCGATCCGAATTGCTGATGCCTGCGGGCAATCTGCGCAAGTTGAAGCTCGCCATCCTTTACGGCGCAGACGCGGTGTATCTGGGTACGCCCGACATGTCACTGCGCACGAAATCCGAGTTCTCGCTGGAAGAGGTCATCGAAGGGGTCGAGTTTTGCCACAGCCATGGCCGACGCGCCTATCTGACGCTGAACCTGTTTTCGCACAACAAAGACATCCCGAAACTGGATGAATACATCGACACGGTGCGCAAGGTGCAGCCCGACGGGCTGATCATAGCCGATCCCGGCGTGTTCCAATATGTCCGCGAACGCGCGCCCGAATTGCCGCTGCATATCTCGACCCAGGCCAATATCTGTTCCTGGCTGTCGGTGAAGTTCTGGCAGGAACAGGGCGCGGAACTGGTCGTTCTGGCGCGCGAAGTCTCGTACCCCGAGCTTGTGGAAATCCGCGAGAAATGCCCTGACATCAAGCTTGAAGCTTTCGTGCATGGAGCCATGTGCATGACCTATTCCGGTCGCTGCCTGCTGTCGAACTTCATGGCCGAACGCGGGGCAAACCAGGGTAATTGCGCCAATTCCTGCCGTTGGAACTATGGTCTGAAGCTGCGCCTGAAAGACGGCACGCATCAGGAACTGCGCATCACCGACGAAAACGCGGACCTGTTTGAGTTTCTGCTGGAAGAAGGTTGCCGCCCCGGGGATCTGATGCCTATCGAAGAAGATGATCGCGGGTCATACATCCTGAACTCGCGCGATCTGTGCATCATGCCGAAGCTGGATGAATACCTGAAGATCGGTGTCGACAGCCTAAAGGTCGAAGGGCGCGGCAAGTCGGAGTATTACGCCGCTATCGTTGCGCGGGCGTATCGGATGGCCATCGATGACTACAACGCCGATCCTGAGAACTGGGATCCTAAACCCTATATGCGCGAATTGGAAACTGTCGGAAACCGAGGCTACACGTTGGCCTTCCACGAAGGGCGACTGACCAATTACGCGCATGACTACGAACACACCGCTTCGATCGCGCAGTGGGAGTATGCGGGGATCGTCACCGAAGTGACTGAAGACGCCTTTCTGGTTGAGGTGAAGAACAAGCTGGAACCGGGCGACGTGTTGGATTTTGTCTCGCCGATCTCGCGCGATACTGTTCTGCTGCGTGTCTACGATTTCGAACGGGCGTCTGACGGCACGCGGCTGGATGTGGTGCATGGCAGCACGAAGACAGCCATCCGGCTGCCTTTCACTCTGTTCGATCACGAAGACATCGACGACCTGCGTGCGCGCTTCCCGGTTTACTCGGTCCTGCGCAAGGAACGTGCTCTGACCGATGAACACTGGAGCCGCATTCGTTTCGACAAACTGGTGCAAGGGCTGGAAACCACTGGCCGCGACAACCCGACGGCTTATGCCCGTCGTCGCGACGAACTGGTCGAAAAGATCGGCGAGGATGGCAATGAACGCCGGTTCAAGACCAACCGTATCGGCACCGAAGGCTGCTGTGGCAAGGGGTGCAACGGGTGCCTGATCTTCTGGCAGGATGAGAAATACGCGCTGGCTCGTGAAGTCCTGTCAAAACGCAAACAAGGCGAACAACTCAGCCGCCGCGAGGCGACGGAACTAAAGCTGCCAGGCGAACCGGCCTGATCCAGTTCATTCGCTCTTGCGATACTCCTCCGGCACGTAAAACGTATAGTCGCGATCCGCCACCTGTTCGTGGCAGACATGGCAATAGGCCACTTCACCCGCGCGGTCACCCAAGGTATCGCCAAACACCGAGCCGTCCGGCAAAACCATGATGTAACGCCAATCCGCCGTATCCGGGTTCGCCCCGTTCGCCAGTTTCTCCATTATGAACATGGCGCCCGGATGTATGCGACCTTCATCGGTCACCGTCATGCTGTCTTTGGCCAGGACCGAACCCATTGGCAATTCCTCGCCTTCTTGCAAGGTTCCATAGTTGTGGGCCATGCGATTGGCATAACTGTTAACAAACCGCTGGCCATGGGTTGCAGAAATATAAGGCGCATCGTTGAACAGCGGCCAGCTTTGGTAGTTCAGGATCAAGTCCAGTTGCGCCGCTGCATAGCCGCGCGCCATACGGCGATTGAGCGACTTGTAATGCCCTATTGCCTCCTCCTTGCTCAGCTCAGCAGGGTTTTCAATCGCGATATGCGCGTTTTCACTGTCAGCAAAGGCCAGGCCAGAGCCTGTGGCCAAGGCAAGCACAGCGGTTCCGCTCCGGATAATCCTTGAAAAACTTTGGTTCATAATAGTGGCCCACCTGAAAATCAGTTCGCCTGAGCGCCGCCTGACAGCGCATCTGTAAGTCTAGCGGCACCGCAATAACTTGCCAGCTTCGGCCCGGTCAGTTCACCGTCTTGTGCATCGATTTGAAAAAGCACATGCCAGTGGCGGGCACGGGAAACATAGCAAATTGTGCATGTGGTTTCAGCACCTGAAACATTAAGTTTACAGGCACACTTATGGCGTGCAGACCGCAGTTGAAATCACCTGACGCGTGATCTGGTCAATCCGGGCCCAGGCAGGAAAAGCCTTACTGGCTCAACCCTGTTTCGGCCTCGATCTGTTTGCGAGACTTGCGGGCACGTTCGGTAGCCGATTTCAACTGACCACAGGCTGCCATGATATCCTCGCCCCGCGTCTTGCGAATGGGCGATGCATAGCCTGCGTGGTAGATGATATTCGCGAAAGCCCGGATACGATTGTTCGAGCTTCGCTTATACGGCGCGCCGGGCCATTCGTTGAACGGGATCAGGTTGATCTTGGCCGGGATGTTGTGGCGCTTGATGTGGTCGATCAAACGGTGCGCATCCTCATCGCTATCGTTCACCCCGTCCAGCATCACGTATTCAAAGGTGATCCGCTCGGAGTTCGACGCATTGGGATAGCTGGCCAAGGCTTCCAGCAGTTCCTCGATGTTCCAGCGCTTGTTAATCGGAACAAGCACGTCGCGGGTTTCGTCGGTCGTGGCATGGAACGAGATCGCCAGCAGGCAGCCGATTTCCTCAGCCGTGCGCGCGATCTCGGGCACCACACCCGAGGTCGAGAGCGTAATTCGGCGGCGTGAAAGAGAAATTCCCTCGGGGTCCATCGCGATCTTCATCGCGTCCCGGACGTTTTCGAAATTGTATAGCGGCTCGCCCATACCCATCAGAACGATGTTCGACAGCAGGCGGGTTTCATCTTTGGGCGCACCGGGGGTAGGCCATTCGTCAAGGTCATCGCGGGCCATCATGACCTGACCGACGATCTCGGCCGCTGTCAGGTTGCGCACCAGTTTCTGTGTGCCGGTATGACAGAACGAACAGGTCAGCGTGCAACCAACCTGAGACGAGATGCACAGCGTACCCCGATCTTCTTCGGGGATATAAACCACTTCAACCTCATGCCCGCCAGCAATGCGGCACAGGTATTTGCGGGTGCCGTCCTCGGACACCTGTCGGGTTACAACTTCGGGAATTTCGATCACGAAATGCTCGGTCAGTTGTGCGCGGTAAGTTTTGGCCAGATTGGTCATCTCGGCAAAGTCGCGTACACCCCATTGATAGATCCATTGCCAGATTTGCCCAGTGCGCATCTTGCCCTGCTTTTCTGGCGTGCCATGTTCGATCAGTACGGCACGCAACTGGTCGCGGGTCAGCCCGACAAGGTTGATCTTGCCCTCAGGCAATTTGCGGGGGAGGGTCAGGACATCTTGAGTGATCGGCGCTTTGGGCGACATTTTGGGCTCTCTGAGGCGTATCTCGAAGGATTCTGGCTTGGGATGCGCCTCTATATAGGATGCTGCGCAAAGATCAAAAGGATTCGTGACAAACGGCGGGCCTGCACAGAAAAGCCGCAGTAACGGTGTCACTGCGGCCTTTGGCTTGTTTCAATCCGTGTAGATCAAAACCGGATCAGACACCTGCCGGCGGAATGTAACAATCCTCAGCGTCCAGAGTCTTTACAGGGTCTTCTGGTCCGCATTGTTCGCCAGTCACCGGATAGGTCTCACCTTTGTTGTCGCAAGCACTCAGCAACACGGCCGAGATAATCATCAGTGCGGCAAGAGATTTGTTCAGCATCAGCCCAACTCCTTCGTTACTTCTGAACTGCATAGTTCAGAATCTACGGAGACTCACTTTGATACGGATCAAGTTCTTGCGCGGACGTTGCGTAAAGCGTCTGCTGCGGATTTTTCAAAACAAAAGCCCTGCCAAAAGACAGGGCCTTTCACCTGAAAACAAGGGCTTATTTGGTGCAGCGTTGCTTTGCGTCGTCAATTGCCGCGGTAAAGCCCAGCAACGAGAACGTGTCTTTCGTCTGCGTCCCGCGTTCCGAGCGCGCCGTCAGAACAGCCTCGTTCCCGCGTTTCATCGCTTCGATCACTTTGGGTTCCTGACCTTGTGTTGAAGGCCAGGCCCATTCGCCATCGGTTATGAATTCGAATTCAGCATCGTCGATCTTGACGTTGACGGTCGAACCCGCCGCAAAGGGGTACCCACCTGTGAACGAGACTGTTCCGTTTACCTCCTCACCCGGTCGGAACACCACAAACAGCAAAATATCACTGCGGCGCACGGACACCACGCGACCGCCACGCGTGTTGACGGTTTCATCCGGGGTTGCAACGCTCCAGCATTCTGTTGGGTCTTCTTCGACAAAGACGCTCCAATCCGTCTTCACGGCAACACGGTTGGTGCTGCTTGCCTGCTGAGCGATTGCAGTTGTCGTGACCGTCCCTGCCATAGACAGACCCGCAATCACACGAACGAGCATTGATCCCATTTGTCCAGCCTCCTAGCTCGACCCATACCTCAAACCCATCGGACATGGCTGCGAACCCTTCCGGCCCGTCTATTCCGTTGCGCATTCCGATGATTGCCGACATACACACACTAACGCAGATTTCGCCACAGGCGAAAGGGCGATTGGCAGAATTTTGCGCATAATTTCGGAGGTCCAGATGACGCAACCCGTACCGATGACAGAACTGTGGCGTGGGTCTTTGCTGGAAAGCCTGCATCTGGGTCACGCAGTCATTTGTGATGACACGGGCCAGATCGTGCGCAGCTGGGGCGATCCAAAGGCAGTGGTTTATCCACGGTCTTCGGCCAAGATGATCCAAGCCCTTCCACTGGTCACGTCTGGTGCAGCGGCAAAATACGGGTTGAACAGCGAACATCTTGCGCTGGCCTGCGCCTCACATAACGGTGCCGCGATCCACACCGATCGGGTAACAGCGTGGCTGGATCATCTGGGGCTGACCGAGCATGATCTGCGCTGCGGTCCACAGGAACCGGCAGACACCGCCGCGCGGGACCGGCTGATACTGGCTGACGACACGCCTTGCCAGATCCACAACAATTGCTCGGGCAAACACTGCGGATTTCTGACATTGGCTCAGCACATGGGCGCGTGGCCGGAATATCTGGAGATTGACCACCCGGTGCAACAGGCGTGTCTTTCAGCCGTCGAAGAGACAACAGGTGAAACCAGCCCCGGCTATGGCATCGACGGGTGTTCTGCTCCGAATTTCGCGACCTCACTTGCGGGGTTGGCACGGTCGATGGCGTGGTTCGCCAGTGCCGCAGACCGCTCGGACAGGTCCAGCGATGCTGCGGCACAACTGGTTGCAGCCATGGTCAAGCACCCCGAACTGGTCGCCGGAGAGACCCGCGCCTGCACCGAGCTGATGCGCGCCATGAATGGCCGCGTCGCCATCAAAACCGGGGCCGAGGCCGTCTTTGTGGCTATCATCCCGGAAAAACGCATGGGTGTTGCGCTGAAGATCACCGACGGCACCACCCGCGCCAGCGAATGCGCGATTGCCGCCATTCTGGTCAGCCTTGGTGTGCTGGAGGCCGATCACCCGGCCACCCGCAAATTCATGAACGCCACGCAATACAGCCGTCGCGGGCTGGAATGCGGCGTAATCAAACCTGCGCCGGACTTCCCCGGCTAAGGTCCTCACATCTCAATCTCATGCACCTCGGCCACTTCGACCGAGCCTGAACCGTTGACGACCATCGGACAGCCCTTGGCCATCGCGGTCGCTGCGTCGATGCTGTCGGCCTTGATCACCGTAAAGCCCGAGGCCGGGTTCGCGCCGCCGTTGTCAACGACCCCGCTGCTGCTGACGGTAAAAGACTGTCCGACCGGGTTACCGGGGATCTCCAGCGCCTCGCCCATGTCCTGAAACCAGGCACCCCAGGCGGCCATGGTCGCCTCAATCTCGGCGGGGTCGGTTGGGGTGTGGCCCCCGTGATAGACAAACAAAAATTGGGGCATGTCGCTCCTCCCTGATGAAAACCTATTTGCAAAGTGCTTCGAGTTTACGCAGCGAAGATGTCCAACCCTGATTGTGGTTCGCTGCCGCTTCGGCATCGGCCAGTTCCCGGTGATCCAATGTCAGTCGTGACCCGGTGCTTGTCGCCGCAACCGACAAGGTCACGTGGCTTTCGTTGCCGCGCTGGTCCTGATCATCATGCCAGCCCCAAGTGAAGCCCACTGAATTGGGTGGATCGACATGGGTCACATGGCCCGAAACCTTGTATTGCTGGCCTTCGCTGTTTTCCATCACCGAAAACCATGGACCGGTGCGTGAAAAATCCAAATTGTGTTCGGGAACGTGCATCCCTTCGGGACCCCACCACTGCAACAACCTGCTGCCGTCGCTGATCCATGCAAACAAATCTTCAGGGCTGACGGGAAAGTCCCGTTCCAATTTCAGGTCGGCCATGAATTCTCCCTTTCGATAATGTCACTCAAACGATCGAGGCTGCTTTCCCAGAATTGACGTTTGGATATGGTCCAATCGGCAATCATCCGCAGCCCTTCGGCCCGGACAGAATACATCCGCTGCGTGCCCTGGACGCGCTGCTGCACCAAACCAGCTTCACGCAAGACCTTTAGGTGGCGCGAAATTGCAGCCCCCGAGACACCGCGGCCTTCGATCAGGTCACCGGCGGGTAGCTCACCCTGTTCCATCAATTGTTCAACAATCGAGAATCGGGTGGCATCGGATAATGCTGAAAAGGTGGTCAGAAGCGTGCTCATGACCACTATTTAACACAAATGTTAAATAAAAGATAGCCTCGGTTATTCGCCTGCAAAATCGGCGCGGCTGTACCCTTGCAGGTAAAGCAGCGCCGTCAGGTCACCGTGATTCACGCGCACGTCGCATTGAGCAGCCACCGAAGGCTTGGCATGAAGGGCAACTCCGGTTCCGGCCCGGCCCAGCATTCCAAGGTCATTTGCTCCGTCGCCCACTGCCATCACGTCATTTTCAGACAAGCCAAGCCGGGTTGATATCTGTTCCAGTGCTTCGATCTTGGCCTGCCGTCCCAAAATGGGGCGCGCAACATCGCCCGTCAGTTTCCCGTCTTCAGCCAACAGCGTATTGGCCCGGTTTTCATCAAACCCCAGCAACTCTGCCACCCGTGCCGTAAAGGCTGTGAACCCGCCAGATACCAACGCAGCATAGGCACCGTTCGACCGCATCGTGGCCAGCAATGCCTTACCACCCGGCATGAGGGTGATCCGCTCGTTCAGAACTTTGCCAATGACGCTTTCATCCAGATCCTTGAGCAAACCAACCCGTTCGATCAGCGCCCCCTCAAAGTCCAGCTCTCCGTTCATGGCGCGGGCAGTGATGTCCTTGACCCGCTCACCTACACCCGCTTCATCCGCCAGTTCATCGATGCATTCTTGCTGGATCATAGTGCTGTCCATATCGGCCAGCAGCATCTGCTTGCGCCGCCCTTGCGCAGGTTGCACGATCAGGTCGACACCCATGCCCTGCAAGTCCGCCCAGACCTCCCAGCGATTGTCAGGCAAGTCGCTCAGTTCAAATTCTACCGCCTCATCCGGGCTGAGCCAGACAACATCCCCACCGCCCCACGCGTTGCGCAACGACTCGGGCAATGCGCGGTCCAGCGAAGGCGCTGCAGGATTGGTCAGCAAAGTTGCGACATACATTTTCATTCTCCAATGCCTTGCCCGAGTACGGCGAATTAAGGGGTCAAAGGATTGCGACCCTGTTCGGTCAGTTCCCAACAAGTCTGCCCTTCGAATACGGCCACACCCACCGGGCGCCCATAACCCGCGCCTGTATCCAGATTGACGCGATTTCCATAATGCGTCGCCTGATCTACCGGTGTGTGACCGTGCACGATCAGCTTGGGATGCGGACCGCGATGATTGTGAAAATCCTGCCGGATCCAAACCAGATCACTTGCTCGTTGTTCGTTCAGCGGAACGCCCGGGCGAATGCCCGCATGAACAAAAGCAAGCTCGGGCGTTTGATGCATCAACACCAAATCGCGCAGGAAGGTCAGGTGCGATTTCGGCACTGCCCCCTTCGCCATCCGGTGCAAGTCTTCCAGCCGGGTTTGACCTTCAAACTCCACTCCGTAACTGCGCAGTGTTTCGATTCCACCCAACCGATCATGCAGCCAGTGGTATCCCACCAGTAGATGCGGATCGTGGCGTGGGGTGTCTTCCATGAACCAGGCGAACATTCGGTCGTGATTGCCAAGCAAAGTGATCC
This sequence comes from Ruegeria sp. CF8, assembly GCF_056537285.1. Classification (NCBI taxonomy): domain Bacteria; kingdom Pseudomonadati; phylum Pseudomonadota; class Alphaproteobacteria; order Rhodobacterales; family Roseobacteraceae; genus Ruegeria; species Ruegeria sp. CF8. Next base: position 178,420 of record NZ_JBQFRG010000009.1, read on the forward strand.
AGTTTCGGCCTGCATCGCGTCCGGTGATCAGGTGATCAATCAAGCCCCGACTATCGGGACCGCGATCCACATAATCCCCTAAAAACACCACCTGAGCATCCGGGCCACCATCATGTTGGATCAGAGAAAGTGCGCGCTCTAGCTCGGCCACCTGCCCGTGCAAATCGCCGATTACATAGACAGGCTGTGTCATAGACATCCTCCGCCAGTAAGGTTCAGCTCGCTTGTGCCTCAGAACACGGTTTCAGAGAACAAAGGACCCGGATCTTTTCAAAACCGGGTCCTGAACTGTTTCTCAAACTCAACAGACCGTGTCAGGCGACATCAAACACCAATGGTTTGATCTGCGTGAACAAGCCCGTTTCCGCCAGCTTGGCGCGTGCCTCGGCCGGAACCGGTTCGTCTACGTAAAGCAGCGCAATGGCTTCACCGCCAGCTTCGGACCGACCAAGGGTAAAGTTTGCGATGTTGACGTTGTTCTCACCCATGGTCTGACCCAGCGCACCAATGATGCCCGGTACGTCTTCGTTGGTTGTGTACAGCATATGAGCCCCGATCTCGGCGTCGATATTGATGCCCTTGATCTGGATAAAGCGCGGCTTGCCGTCGCTGAACACGGTGCCCCCGATCGAACGCTCACGCTTGTCCGTCACGACGGTGACTTTGATATAGCCCTCAAACGCGCCCGACTTGTCTTGATTGGTGGTCGAGATTTTGATCCCACGCTCTTTGGCAACAACCGGGGCCGAGACCATATTCACCTCGGGGTTGAACTTCTTCATGATCCCCGCGACCACGGCACAGTTCAGCGCAGCCAGGTTCATTTCAGCGGCCACACCGTCATAGAGGATGTTGATCGCCTTGACCGGCTCATCTGTCATCTGGCCGATGAAGCTGCCCAAATGCCCGGCCAGCTTGATCCACGGCCCCATGACCTTGGCCTCTTCCGCCGTGACGCTGGGCATGTTTAACGCGTTTTCGACAGCGCCGGTCAGTAGGTAGTTCGAGATCTGCTCGGCCACCTGCAACGCCACATTCTCCTGTGCTTCAGTCGTGGCCGCACCAAGGTGGGGCGTACAGACCACGTTGGGCAGATTGAACAGCGCGTTTTCCTTGGCAGGTTCCTCACTGAACACGTCAAAAGCCGCCCCGGCCACGTGACCGGATTGCAACGCCTCGGCCAAAGCGTCTTCATCGACCAGACCACCACGGGCACAGTTGATGATGCGCACGCCTTTCTTGGTTTTGGCAAGGTTCTCGCGGCTCAGAATGTTGCGGGTCTGGTCGGTCAACGGCACGTGCAAGGTGATGAAATCGGCGCGAGCCAACAACTCGTCCAATTCAACCTTTTCTACGCCCATCTGCGCGGCTTTCTCTTCGCCCAGATAGGGATCGTAGGCGATGACCTTCATCTTCAGGCCCAATGCGCGCTCGCAGACGATGCCACCAATGTTGCCCGCCCCGATCACGCCGAGCGTCTTGTTGGTCAGTTCGATCCCCATGAATTTGGATTTTTCCCACTTGCCCGCATGGGTCGAAGTCGAGGCCTCGGGGATCTGCCGCGCCACGGCAAACATCATCGCAATCGCATGTTCTGCGGTTGTGATCATGTTGCCAAACGGCGTGTTCATTACGATTACGCCTTTCTTCGAAGCCGCGTCCTTGTCGATATTATCGGTGCCGATCCCGGCGCGGCCAATGACCTTCAGCTTGACAGCCTTTTCCAGGATGGTCGGTGTGACCTTAGTCGCGGAACGAATGGCAAGGCCGTCGTACTGCCCAATTACCTCGGCCAGCTTGTCTTTGTCCTTGCCCAGATCAGGCATGAAATCCACGTCGATGCCACGATCGCGGAAAATCTGCACGGCGGTTTCGCTGAGCTTGTCAGATACGAGTACTTTAGGGGCCATATTTTCTGGTCCTTTGAAGAGTTCTGGGGGGATGGCGGGCTAAAGCCCGCCCTACATTTCGTTTGTGCGTAGGCCGGGCTTCAGCCCGGCACCGGGAAATCAAGCAGCGTCTGCTTGCGCCGCGATCTCGGCCTCGAAGGCCCAGGCCAACCAAGGCAACATCGCCTCGATATCCGAGGTCTCGACCGTACCGCCGCACCAGATACGCAGACCCGCAGGCGCGTCGCGGTAGGCCCCGATGTCCAGCGCGATATTCTCAACCTCAAGCCGTTTGGCCACAGCCTTGGCGAAAGTGGCTCCGTCCTGAATGCGCGCATCGGTGAACTTCAGACACACGGATGTGTTCGACCGCGTCACCGCGTCGTCGGCCAGATTGGCAATCCAGTCATTCTGCGCACAGAACGTATGAACCGCGTTGGCATTGGCATCCGCTCGGGCGATCAGCCCCTGCAACCCGCCGACCGAGCGCGCCCAGTCCAGTGCAAACAGGTAATCTTCAACCGCCAGCATCGAAGGTGTGTTGATTGTCGCGCCGGTAAAGATGCCATCAATCAGCTTACCGCCTTTGGTCAGGCGGAAAATCTTGGGCAGCGGCCATGCGGGGGTGTAGCTTTCCAGCCGTTCAACGGCACGAGGGCTCAGGATCAACATCCCGTGCGCCGCTTCGCCACCCAGAACCTTTTGCCAACTAAAGGTGGTCACATCCAGCTTGTCCCAGGGCAGATCCATCGCAAAGGCCGCCGAGGTTGCGTCACAGATCGTCAGGCCCTGACGGTCATCAGCGATCCAGTCGCCATTGGGAACCCGCACGCCCGAGGTCGTGCCGTTCCATGTAAATACCACATCATTGGCGAAATCGACCGAAGCCAGATCGACGATCTGCCCGTAATCCGCCGTTTTCACCTCGGCATCGATCTTCAGCTGTTTGACCACATCCGTGACCCAGCCGGACCCAAAGCTTTCCCAGGCCAACATCTCGACCTTGCGCTCACCCAACAGCGACCACAGCGCCATTTCGACCGCGCCGGTGTCCGAGGCAGGAACGATGCCGATTTTGTAATCTGCCGGAATACCCAGCACCTCACGCGTGCCTTCAATGGCCGCTTTCAACTTGTCCTTGCCAACAGCAGCGCGGTGCGAACGACCCAGCGCAGCATCGGCCAGCTTGGACAACTCAAATGTGGGGGGTTTGGCACAAGGGCCCGAGGAAAAACGCGGGTTTGCCGGCCGCGTGACCGGTTGTTCGATAGTCATCTGTATTACCCTTCCAGATACACGCCCCTCGTTGGGGAGGGGTGTCCCACGCTCAGAGCTATGGGGGCTTTGCACCTGCAGCAAGCGGAAAAGACGCTTGGCCGGACAAAAACGACATCTGAAGAGGCATCACATCGGAACGATTGTTTCCGATTGGCGAAAACCCCGCCATTGATTTGGCGGGGTTTTGTTTTGGGTTTACTCGGCTGCGTCGAGGTATT
>NZ_JBQFRG010000010.1:0-181362 GCF_056537285.1 Ruegeria sp. CF8
CAACCAGGTCGGAAAATCCACAGCAGCCCGTTCAGACTACAATTGATCCCCCGGATCAATTGCTTAACGTCTTCACCTCGTCAGGCTCATAGACACTAATATCGGTGGACCGTCGCACACAGCACAAGCCGTAAATGTTGAGTAGAATGCGGTCTGACCCCTAATCTGGCTGGCTTTAGCGACCACGGTCCCCTCGAAGATTTCATCTAAGGGGTTCTCAATTTCCGATAGCAGACCTTGATTTAACTTTTTCCAACGTTTGCTCTGCAGGTAACTCAGCCTAAATCGCAGTGCGAAATTGACACGCAAAAAAGCACTGTTTTATGCGATACGTGTCAAGGATTGGTAGGGGCGATTACATACAGAGCTTTCAATGCTTCGCTGGGCTCTATCCCCGGCAAGGCAATACGGAAAATCTCCTCCATTGTACCTTGAGCATACATCTCTGACAAAATACGATCTACAAGCAATCGAAAATCATAATCTCCTTTCGGTATCGCTAATCCTTGCTTTTCTATTGTCAATATTTCTTGGGATAGCTTGAATTTGCCTTTTAGTCCGGCAGCAATGTAATTGACTAATAAAATCGACTGATCTGCAAAATACGCATCGATTTCGCCGTCTCGCAGCGCCTTGATGCCGTCTGGGTGTGAGGCGAACCGTACCATATTTGCATCGATACTTGCCGCCTCAAAAGAATTAAGAACGGATGCCTCTGTTGTTGTGTTGCTTCTCATGCCAACCCTCTTACCCGCTAACGCACTCATGGTGCCCTCGGCCTCGATTGGCAGTAATATGGACGTGCCGTCGACATAAATTGGAATCGAGAAATCAACAACTTCGCGACGGGAAAGTGTTATGGTCGCAGCCCCACAAAGCACATCGACCTCTCCTGAGGCAATTTTGTCGAAACGATCCTTGGCGTCGACCGGAATGAACTGGACGTTTAATTCCTTTAATTCAAGTTTCTTCGCAAGCCTCTGCGCGACCTGATCGCAGATTAACGGTGACAAGCCAAACGGCCGACCTTGGTCGTTGAGGTAAGATAGTGGCGCAGCGTCTGTTCGAAAACCAAATCGGATTTCGTTGTTTTTTGTTATCCTTTCGATTGTCTGAGCAACCGCTCCGGTTGAGAAAAGAGCTGTTGCGATAAGTACAGATAACAAACGCATGGGTTTTCCTTCTTTGTCCGGTTTCCATTCCATTGGAGGTACAAATTATCCTATGTCGAGATCAAAACACATTGAGACGCAAAGTAGGCTGATAGCTGATAGCAAGAGTCGCTTGGCGAGGAAAGAAAACCACATCCTTGCACCATGGGTAGCTAACTCAGTTAGATTAATGCAAAGCCTATTAGGCCGGGCTTATGTGCAAATGTCTAGTGCGGGTTAACTCATTTGGATGCCGCGGTATCAAACCAACACCGAACTGACTATTTTAATGACGCAAACGTTGAAACAGTCCGCTTTGGGCTGGGAGCGGCCCTTCGTTCCGATCTGACGAACGGCTGTTATTTGGACCAAGCCTTTACCACAACATCCATCAATAAAAGCCATTAGTAAAAGACATCAGGTCCGGTTGTAGATTATCCTTTGGAAAGCTACTTCTATCAGGCTTAAGGAAAACGAAAAAAATGGCAAACAAGCTAGCCACAATGTGGTTCGACGGCCCTTTGAGGTTAGTTGACCGGGTGTGTATATCGTCAATGCTCGCCACAGATATGCCTGTCACCTTATACACCTATGGGGACATTCCGAATGCACCGCCTGGCGTCGAAATCAGGGACGGCAACGAAGTACTTGATAGGGCGTTAGTCAAGCGGCTGGTGCCTGTGGCTAAAAAAGATCAAGCTACCTGGCTGCCAACTGTTCAATTCAGTGATTTTTTCAGGGTCTTTCTGCAACGGGCTGGCGGAGGTTTGTGGCTTGATAGTGATGTGTTGATGTTTCGGCCCTTTGAATATCCTTCAGATGACGTCTATTTCGTGCGAGAGGAATCCGGCGGAATCGGCGCATCTGTTTTCTACCTTCCCCCTGGAAACCCGATTATTGGAGAATATGAGCGTCTACTTGAACAGGATTGTCTGGTACCAGACTGGCTCGAATTTAAACGCCGCATTTTGCGTCCAATGTGGTATCGCCTGACCGGAACGTCCTATTCCGCTTCGGACCTTGGGATTACGATCTACGGCAACGAGGCCTTCCGGCAGCTTGCGAAAAGACACGACCTTTATGGTCGTGCACAACCACCAGCGACCTTCTATCATTGGTCTGATGCGAAGAATTTTGACGTTTTTCGCGACGTTCCCTGGCAATTCTTTTACGATGATCCTTGCCACATCGGTTTGCATATCCATAAAAAGTCGAATGAACATATCGAGGGTTCAGAGCCAGGCAGCCTTTGGCACAAAGCTCTTAAAGACTTCTCGTGAAATGATCGGCAATTTTCCCAGCTTCGCCACAAGAGGAACACTTCAAATTTACATCCTTCCGGCGATGTTTGCGGCGGACTTGTTGCGAAGAATAACAGTTTTTGGGCTCGGAGTGGACATCTGACGACCTTCAAGTTCTCGATGAACAAGGTGTTCCAGGAGCGTCTTTGTTCGGGTACTGCATGGGAAATCCTTGGACGTTGTGATGCGTTCCAGTTGTTTGAGAATATCCGCCTTATCGACATTTTCCGCCACGACTATTCCCCTGCACTTTCACGAAGCAAAGTGTGTTACCAACAACTACTGTATAGCAACATGTAATTTCCTACCGTCAATCTCTTCTCAATCCCATCTTTGAGCCAAAGAAGATGTGTAAGTTGGATTGAAGGAGGCCACTGATGACACACCGATGGATGATTACGGTAATTGTCACGCTTGCGGTGTTCGTGACGTTTGTTTCAAAAGTTCACAACGCTGACTTAGAGCAAGAAACTCTGCATCAGTCGATTAGCGGGGCTTCGGCAATTCTTGGAGGGGTGTAAATACCGGTTTACAGGCTTTGACACAGGGACTCCACGCTCATCCTATTGCCTAGAAAAGGAGTTTCGTTGACGTTCGGCAAAGGCCAAATCCTGCTCCCGAAACCAGGTCGGAAACCTTCAAAGCAGCCCGTTCAGACTACAATTGATCCCCCGGATCAATTGCTTAACGTCTTCACCTCGTCAGGCTCATAACCTGAAGGTCAGACGTTCAAATCATACTCCCGAAACCAGGTCGAATAATACCAAAACAGCCACTTCAGACTAAAAGCGATCCACAAAAACAATCGCTCGACCAACGTGTAATGCGCTAGACAAAAAAGTCCCAAACATAATCCCAAAAAGCAACGTTCGAGAATCTCAAACTGACCGCCACCACACAATAATCGAAATTTTCCAAACCTCACCGCATTCACACGTAAACAACTTCAAACAAGCAAACGAATTGCCCTTCCATAATGAGAAAGACAAAGGGCAAGGGGGGGCTCCAAAACTATGTTAGAAATTTGAAGCTCAAAATGTGGACAATGGTAGCTTTTCCGTCAAATTGGTTCTCAAGGGACGCCGACTGACTTCCAAATCGCTTTACGTCCGAAGTTTCAATTAACAGCACCTAGGATCGCTGTTAGGGAGTTCCTCAAGAAGGTAATGCGACATCCCTACTGGCAAGTTAAAGTTGAGCACAGGAGGGCCAACCAAAATGCCTTCTGCAATCGATTTCGTTTTTTTGTCCAGTTCTGTCTGGCTTAGATTTACGCCAACCATCTAGTCTCTTGTGTCCTTTTTCAGGTATTTTTTGATCCGTCGTTATGTAACCCCCGAGATTATTGGCCTTATGCTAATTGCTCTTGCTGCTGTCACCTTGCGGTTGTGGGGGATTGAAGAGCGTACTTTTTCTCACCCCGAAAACTTTGTTTCAGGGATCAAAATGCCAGAATGGGTCAACCAGGCGGCGAACCGGACGGATTGGGATACATTGTACAAGGGCACACTCGCAGACGGCCACCCACCCGGGTACTTTCTGTTCATGTTCGGCTGGACCAAAACCTTCGGAACCAGCCTTCTGGCATTGCGGCTCCCATCTGCAATCTTTGGCGTTTTAACCGTCGTGTTTGTCTATCTGATCGCCAAAAGGGAGGCGGATCAGAGATCTGCATTTTTCGCGTCGTTGTTTCTGGCGCTCAGTGGTTTTCACATCTACTGGAGTCAAATGACGCGTATGTATGTCATGGCCGCACTGCTATGTGTGATTGCCACATGGTTGCTTTACCGCGTCATCGACAAACATCGGCGGACTGATCTACTTGCTTATGCCGCGGTTACAGTGGCAGCCTTGTGGACCTACATATATTGCTGGCCACTTTTACTGACTCACATGATCTGGACGAGCTTTCAGATAGTCCGCAGTAGAATTTCAAGCACAGTGTTTTTCACGCAATGCATATGCGTAATTGTGTCTCTTCCTGTCTTGTCGTTAGCGATCTTTCAGAACCCACCCAGCCGTTGGCTGGAGCCTCAATGGTCTTACCTGGAATCCGGCCACCTGATTTTCCCTACACAGGACTTTTTCTGGGGTACTCCACCGGAGTTGTTTTTTCAGCCCTGGATCCTTGCGCCTCTGACCGTCACGCTCGTTTTTTTAGGACAATTTTTGCCTTCAAAAGCGGGCGACGTCCAAGGGATTAAAACTGAAAACCGCAGTATATTTTGGCCAAAAACGATTTGTGCGTTGGGTGCGGGGGCAGTTGCTTCTGGCTTGATGTTCATATTTGCCTCTTCTGTCAGTGAAGAGAGTGGTCCGACAACCCGAGTGTTGCTGTATGCCGTTTCAATATTGCCCCTGATCGGCGCGGTCATGTCACTGGTCATTTTGTTTTTTCTGAATCTTCTGAGTGCCTGGTCGCCGGGCTGGGTGATGACGATTGCAGGGATGTCCAACATTCGATTGTCCGTCTGGCTGGCTTTCCTGCCTATGGCGCTCCTTTTGTTGGTTTCTATTGCTTGACCAGTTCTGACTGCACGTGGATCTTTGGTTTTTATTCCCTTTCTCATACTGGCGATGGCTTATGGTTTGTCGTGGCTTATTCATCGGCACCGCTTTTGGTGGGCTGCAGCCGCCGCCTTAGTCGTCATGCATGTAGACTCCGTCCGTTACGCCAGCCACGCACAAAGCAGTCCTCGGGACTATGCCGGTCTTGCGGAGGTTCTGAGACCAAATCTTCAAAAGGATGATGTTGTCTTTATTAGAAATACTCACGCCGATCCGCCACTGTTGTATTACTTCCCAGAAAGTGAATGGGGCCATTTCGTTCCTGCGGAATGGGAAAACTACATGGAAACGAACCCGGATACCGAACGGGTTTGGGTTGTTGAATGGGATTATGACATTGGCTCGACAGACATTCTGCGCCTTCCCCTTACAGAATTCGCAAAGTCAGGTTCAGTGCAAAGCTTTGGAGCTGTTGCTGACTTGTACGTCAACGAAAGCTTGCGGAAAATGGCCCGCGAAAAACGATCGAACGCTCGTCAATGACCTGACCTGCTCTGGGTTTTCAAAGATCCCGTCGTTGACAAGATAGGCGGCACGTCCAACGGATTTCCAGATTGGAAGAAAAAGGTGCCGATTTATTGGTTTCGGTATTTCAGTCAAAACTTAAACAAAGTTTTGGTCCGGTCGGCGGAAGTATCGGAGCTAAACCCCAAATAAACACACACATATTCACAAATTAATTTGGTTTTTGCAGACTCAAGCGTAGTGCCCGTGCTAGAGGTGTATTTGAAGTAGGGGGACTTCAGAGGGGCGACATGTCTCAGGACCTGAGCAAGTGGCTAAGCGCAATTGGATTGTCTGACTACGCGCAAGCCTTTCTAGACAACAAGATCGATTTTTCTATTCTGCCAGATTTGACGGCAGAAGATCTTATTGAAATCGGAGTCACTGCTGTTGGTGATCGTCGAAGGTTATTGCGTGCGATTGAAACTCTCGACGTGACCGAAGTAGCCACAATGCAAGACACTACGGCGTCGATAGAACCTGCGCGACGGCAGGTCACCGTGATGTTTGTTGACCTGACTGGGTTTACAAAGATGTCCAGTGACTTGGACGCCGAAGATCTGCACGCCTTGCTTAACCAGTTCTTTGGCAAAGTGGACAATGTTGTTGAGAAATTTGGGGGGCGCATAGACAAGCATATTGGCGATGCGGTCATGGCGGTTTTCGGCGCACCTATCTCACATACAAATGACACAGAACGGGCAGCCAGAGCAGCGGCCGAGATACATGCAGTATTGCCGACACTGACGCCACCACTGTCCTGTCATATCGGTATTGCTTCGGGGCAGGTCATTGCCAGCACAACCGGCAGCCAAGCGCACACGGAATACACCGTTACCGGCGATGGGGTCAATTTAGCCTCGCGCTTGACCGACATCTCAAAAGGTGAAGAAACGCTTGTTTCTCATGACATCCAACGCGCATTGGGTCCGCTGTTTGTGGGCGAATCCATCGGTGTTCAGGCTATCAAGGGACTGACTGAACCCGTCGAAGTCTGGCGTCTGGACCGTTTGGCCCGCAACATTCGGACAAGACGCCATAAGTTCATAGGGCGCGACCGTGAGATTTCATTGTTTTCGGCAACATTTGACCGGTGCAAACGACACGGTGAAGGCGAAGTCCACGTGGTTCTGGGCGAACCGGGGATCGGTAAGACTCATTTGTCTGAACAGGTTGCCGAGCTGGCCAAAAGCCTGTCCTATTCGATCCACAATGGCGTTGTTATGGATTTTGGGGCCCGTGAGGGGCACTCGGCCATTCAGTCCGTTGCCCGTAGTGTTCTGGGACTTGACCCGTCGGATGGGCCAGAAACTGGCGCCACCGTGGCCAAGGAAGCGGTCGCCAAAGGCTGGGTCAGCCCATCCAATGCAGCGCATCTCAACGCTTTGCTTGAGCTTGAGCAAGATCCGGGTTTGGCGGAGGTTTATGCCGTCATGGACAACAAGACCCGGTTGCGTGGGCGTAGGCAGGTCATTGATGAGTTGCTGATGGCGCGCAGTCAGGACGCGCCCTTGCTGATCCAGATCGAAGATATCCATTGGGCGTCACCCGACATTCTCGCGGCCTGCGCACATATCGCAGCAGCAACGCGGCAAATCCCTTGTGTCTTGATGATGACCAGTCGGGTCGAAGGGGACCCGATTGATCGAGATTGGCAAATGGCCACAGACGGCGCGCTTGTGTCCAAGTTGGAATTGGCTCCGATGGGGGAAGACCAGGCGCGGCAACTGGTTGAGGAATTTACAGCCATTGATCCCGAGCTTTTGGACACATGCGTCAAACGCGCAGGCGGAAACCCTTTGTTCCTGGAACAGTTGTTGCGCAACATCGATGTACTCAAGCAGGAAACTGTGCCCGGAAGCATTCAGGGGATCGTTCAGTCACGTTTGGATGCGTTGGACCGTACAAGTCGCAGCGCAATTCAGGCGGCGTCAGTGCTGGGGCAGAGATTCTCGCCCGAGGTTCTGAATTACATACTCGGCGAAGGGCATCTGGATACCACCAATCTGATCCGCTCGGCCCTGATACGAGAGGCCGGGGCAGATCTTATGTTTGCACACGCGCTGATCCGTGATGGGTCTTATGCCACGTTGGTTAAATCGGAACGCGCGCGCTTGCATCGACAGGCGGCCAAATGGTTCGAAGATCGTGATGCGACCCTGCGCGCACAACATCTGGACAGGGCGGGGGCCAACAATGCGGCGCAAGCCTATCTGGATGCGGCCGATAAGCTGATCAATGCGTTCCGGTTCGACGACGCAAGCCCTTTGATCGAACGTGCTTTGGAACTGCCGTCGCCCGCAGGCGTCCGGTTTGATCTGCTGTGTGCACGGGGTGAGACGCATCGTTTGCAGGGCCTGTCCAACGAAGCCTTGCAGGAGTTCCGAGACGCGGCAAACTTGGCAGAAACGGATGAGCAAATCAGCCGGGCGCATATCGGGTTGGCACAGGCTGCGCGACAGGCCAGCCTGTATCAGGACGCGCTTGAGGCGCTGGATACGGCAGAGGCTGCGGCTGAGCGTGCGGGTTCTGAACGGGACGTGGCCCAGATCAACTATGTGCGCGGCAATGTGTATTTCCCCTTGGGCCGTGACAAGGAAGCGCTGAGTGCGAATGAGCGGGCGCTCACCTTGGCCCGCAAACTGGATTCCGTTCGCCTTGAAGTGGGGGCGCTCAGCGGATTTGGTGATGCCAACTTCATGAAGGCCACCATGAAGACGGCGACTGGTTTTTACACGCAAGCCGTTGACCGGGCGCGTGAAAAGGGGCTGGTTCGGGATTTGGCGGCCAATCTGCACAACCTGAGCGTCGCGCGCAGCTACACAGGAGATGTGAAACAAGGGCGCGCCGACGCAAATGAAGCCATTGAAGTATCCCAGAAGTATTTTGCTTTCGTGCCTGAATGTGTGGCTCAGACCTGCCTGGGTGTGGCTGAGACCTTTTTGGGTGATCTCGACCGCGCGCTTGAGGCTTTTCGGGTTTCGGCCGAGATCGCAGAACGCGTTGGGGCAAAGCGGCTTGAGGCACAGGCGCTGGAACATCTGGCACGCACGCAGGTTTACGCCGGACAAATGGATCAGGCTTTGGAAGCGGGCCGCCGCGCGGTTGAGATCGCCTTGGAGCATGGGCGGAACTTTGTAGGGCCCAAGGCATTATCGGCGTTGGCGATGGCAGAAACTGACCCGGATGAACAAATGCGCCTGTTGAAATTGGGGACCGAAATCATTGCAGAAGGGTGTGTCGGTCATAGCCATCTGCACTTTTACCCCGATGCCAGCGCAGTCATGCTGGCGCGAGGTGATTGGCAAGCGGCAAATGACTATGCGGATGGGCTGGCGGCCTTTACGGCCGGGGAACCATTGCCAATGGTCGATTTGTCCATCCGCCAGACGCGTTTTCTGTCGGAATGCGGACAAAAAGGCATCGCGCCAAGCGAACATGAGCGTTTTGCTAACCTGCAAGCCGAATTTGCCGAGATGGGCATCACTCAATCCCTGCTGGGGCCAGCTGATTTTCTGACGGAACAGGCAGGAGGCTGAATGAGCGTCGAGAAGAAGGTTTGGCTTATCTCTGGCCTGCTGACCCTTGGGCTGGCGGGTCTTTTGCTGAAACTCTGGATCGAGTTGAACCATTTCGAAGGTGATCCGACGCAGTTGCCAGATCAGGCCGCAGTAGACTCATATCTGGGTAAGCTGGATGTAGAGCCTGACTACTATGTACGGACAGGGATTTTCATAAAGTCATTCAGTTTTCTGGGGGCCAGCGATGTTCAGGTCACGGGTTATATCTGGCAGCACTATGAGTCGGGCGTGCATGACCAGATCCTCCCGACTGAGGATGAGGTCGGGTTTCTTCTGCCCGAAGCGGTAGATAGTGCAAACGGCCTGATCGCCGAGGCGTACCGACTGCCGCAACCTGACGGCGTATTGGTGGGTTGGTACTTCGAACAAACCCTGCGCCAGAGCTTTGATTACACCAGTTACCCTTTTGATCACAAAACGGTCTGGGTGCGGTTCTGGCCGTCTTCATTTGAGGACGCCGTCGCGTTGGTTCCTGATTTCGCGGCGTATCCGGCAACCGGACCGGATGATATTTTTGGGATCGACAATCAGATCGTGATGGGAACGTGGGAGCGGGAAAACACCTATTTCGACTATAAACTGTCAAATCTGGATACAACGCTGGGCATCGGTCAGAACGCTTATCAAACCAACGCGCCCGAGTTGCACTATAACTTCGTCATCAAACGCAATTTTGCCAATGCGTTTATCGTTCACATGGTTCCTTTGATCGTTGTGACGATGTTGCTGTTCGGAGCGGTCATGACAGTCACCCGTCGCGAGGGTCTGGCCGAGCGGCATGATTTCAGCACGTCCAGTGTAATCGGTACCTGTTCGGTTCTGTTCTTTGTGATCCTGTTGGCACATGTGCAGCTGCGCGAAGGCTTTGCGGGTTCGCCTGTGATCTACATGGAGTCGTTCTTTTTCCTGATGTACTTCTTGCTTCTGGCGGTATCGGTCAATACGTACCTCTTCGCCTCCGAGGCGGTGCCGTCGCTGCGGATTATCCACTACCGGGACAATCTTATTCCCAAGGCCAGTTTCTGGCCGTTTGTGCTGCTGTGCATGGTGGCGATCACGGCTTACAACCTCAGCCTGAAGGAAAGCCCTGAACCGCCGCCAATCAGCACGCAAGACGGTTAAGCTACAGGTTCAAACCCCGGTTTGGGCTCGCCCTGCGCCATGTCCAATGTGTAATCGCTGACCATCTCTGACGTGCCGTCGCGCAAGTTCTTCAGGTATTTCTCTGGCTCCGCGATCACATAGGCGTATGCAGGTTTCATTACGCCGTTCACGACCACGTTGATCTTCTTGCGGACATACACATTTTCGGTCGAGTTGGGGCCGTGATACCCTTCCAGCTTGTCCAGCTCGTGCAAACCGGATTCCGTTACACGATAGACCTCACCACTGACCTGTTTGCCCATGCCCTGCTGATCCACAAGCGTCGCCATTCGGTGCAGATACCCGCAGTTCGGATTGTCACAGAATGGCTCTTTCGGGACAATCAGCGGCATCGGTTGCCGGGTGCGGGCCGGACCCACGAAGTCGTTTAGAACTTTGCTGTGCGCTTCGTGGTTCGGGAATCCCTGTTTCAGTGAACCATAGGTGAAATACAGATATGTCGGCTCTTGCACGGCCACGAAGCTTTCATCGCGGCCTTCTTCAGGGTCAGCAACCTTCACGTTGTGATCGCGCGCCCAGTTGTCCAGCATGGTCCGGATTTCGGGTTCGATCGTCATGCTCTGCACAAAATCGATGCACGAGGTCGCGTCCATGTTTTCGGCCCCCAGCAGGATTTCAACCATCCTGGGCGCTTTGTTCATTACTGCCACATGCAGCGCAGTGAACCCGTGATCGTTGACGATGTTGACGTCGATATCGCGTTTGATCAGGTCCTGAGCGGCCTCATAGTCCGGTTTGCCCAGATCATGACCGCTTTCGTTCAGTTCACCTTCGCCACCGGCTGCGTAATGCAACAAGGAATCGCCATGCGCCTCGTCCACGATATTGACCCCGACGATGCCTTCGTCGATGGCGCGGAACACGCGTCTCCATTCGTTGATGTCATCGGCGGCGGCGGCCTCGCGCGCCCATTTGCAGACACGGTATTTCTGATCGTCCAACTCCTCGAAGGCGTCTGCCAAAGCTTCCATGATCTGATCCGGCGTGGCCATCATGCCGATACCCATCCGGCCATTTGACAAGCGCCCTTCGCGCGGACCGATGAAATCGACGCCCAGCGTCTTCAGCTTGTCGACGTTGTTCTGCGTGGTGATGTTGTTCCACATATTCGTGTTGCAGGCCGGGCAAAGGATCACCGGTTTCTTCTGGTATTGCCACGCCACAAAGACCGAGGTCAGAAGGTTGTCAGCAATACCGTTGGCCACCTTGCCCATCGTGTTGCAGGTGATGGGGGCCACAATGACGCAATCGGCCCAGTCGCACAGCGCCAGATGCGAGGCCCTCACCGGCATGTCAAACTTCATATAGCGGAAATTCCACTCATCATCGTCCCGGTAATAATCGTGATGGGTGATCTTGGCGTCGATCCTCTCGGCCCCGAAATCGCGAAAGAACTTTTCGGCCGAGACCGAGGGGATCAGTTTCACGTTGTGCCCGGCATCGACGATGCGTTCGACAAGTTCAGGGATCTTATCTGCCGCAGACGAGCCGCAGGCACACAACAATACGTTGCGCTTGCCGGCGTTGACTTGATTCATCACCCCTTTGGGATAGCCGAACGGGTTTTTTTCAAGGCTTGGTGTTTCATTCAGATCAGAAACAGGCAGCCCTTCCTTGCGCATCCTGGCCTGCAATTCACCGGCCCGGATCATGTCCACGATGTCTTCCAGCTCTTCGCTTTTGCTGATGCACTCTCCTTGGAAAAACAAGTAAGGCACGTCTGGTCGCTCACCAAGCGTTACCAGTTGTCGCCGCATCCGGATCATATTGGGATCGCGCCCGCCTACGTCGATCTGCTTGACGGTTGTCGCGCCGATATTCGACAGAATGCTGCGCAGCATATAGGACCAGGGGTCTTCATCTTCATAAAACAGAACCATCGTGTTGTGCTTGAGGATACTGACAACATCGCTTGGGTCCTCGGGCGGGTCGATTTCTTCGATCATCACCAATGCGGGGTCTTCCAGATCGCGTAGTCCACGAAAAATATTGCCGCGTGGCGCTTGCCAGACCTGAGAGGTCGCGGGGCTCATGTCGACAATGGTGACAACATCGGTGGCTTCGTCATAGGCAATGCAAAGACACCAGAACTCTTCCAGCAGGGCAGTTTCCCGATAGACGTTTTCCGGCGAACGGATCGCTTCGATCCCGGTGACGCGGTTGAAATCGATATTGATCATCAGGTGACGATCTTTGTTGGTATTCAGGCTTTTCAACTGTTCCTTGAACCAATCCTGCGGTGTTTGAATCGATGTGTCCTTGCGTGTTGCAAAGCTTTGGAACGTACTGCCCAGATGCACGTTTTCAGACTGGCTAAGGTATTTTTCCGCCATTTCGTGCATGTCTTTTGCAGTGGCGACCCGGCTAACAGCTTCCGTGAATGATGCCTCGGTCGCCCGCAGCAACTCATCCTCGTCCACGCGGTTGTCACCGTGAATGGCCAGGCTTTCCGCAAGCACACCCAGCGAGTTCATGTTGGGCGTCGCCCGGCGGAACAGGTTGCGGCGCTTTTTGGGATCTTTCGCCAGATAGCGCGTGCTGTCGACGTAATTGCATCGCTGTTTGAACGTTTTCAAATGGGTTTTGACCGCAGCACGCGCCGAGAAGCGCAGAATGCCCCGCGACCGCATCGAGGTTCCGTCGCGGTCCGACATGGCCTTCCACAGCCGTTCGATCGTTGTCACCCAAAGCTTTCCGTATTTTTCAGGATGCACGTCCATCATATGCACCAGACCGGTGCTTGGGTTGCACTTGGCGATGACGGCGAAATGGCCGCCTGGCATGTTTTCTTTGCCATGGGCGACGCCGACCTGAAAATTCGCCACCAGAATATCGTTGTCACCCCCCAACCGATTGGATTCGTCGATTGCCTCAAGCAGCAGGGGAACGCTGGTTGTGTCTTCATCCATGAAATAGGCCTGAACCTGAACCCGGTCTTGAAGTCCTTGCGAATGAATGTAGGTGCAGGCAACGTCAAACAGTTCCCCCAGCGAGATTCCGTCATTCACCACAAAGGACGACGGTAACGCGCATTCGCGGAAGATGTCATTCACCTCGCAACTGAACCCAAGCGCCGACATGCTGAGCGCCGCCGCTGTCACGCTGCAACAGTTGATTGGCTGTTGGAAATTCTGCAATTGGACGCTCACCAGATCGCCGAACATGGTGGCTAAACAGGGTTTGCGTACCTCTTCCGGTATCTTCCGCCAGTTGTCGCTCGACAAATAGGCCAAACGTGTGCCGTCTAATGCAAGTGCTTCGAGGCTGACAGGTATGTCCGAGATCTGAAGGTGTTCTTCGTAGAAATAATCGCCCACATCTGCGCTGGCCAGAGGGTGCCCATTCTGACGCAACTGAACGACACCGCGCAGCACAACATACATGCCCTTTGCGGGCAGGACCGTGTTTCCGGTCACTTCGATACACTCGAAATGTGGATTGATGACAGCAGGGTTCGCCACTTCGGCCTCGCCCGGCAGGACTTTGTAAATCAGGGTCCAGTCTGCGTCGCTTGGAATGTATGATCTGGCATTGGCAATTTGATCTGTGGTCACAACTATGTCCCCCCGGAGTTGCGTTTCAAATTTCAAATTTGGACCAGCAGAATGTCTGTGTGTTTCCCGGACGGGCATTGCTCTTTGTGCAACAAAGATCGTCCAGTACGGTGTCTTTTCACTGGTCGAGACTGATCTGTCGGTCAAAAAAGTATAAACAAATCGGCCTAATTGGACGAACAGTATCCGATTTTTAGACAAAAATCACGAATGCAGTGAACTTGATCGCCGGGTTGCGGATCCATGGGGCAAAAGCAGGTTGAGGCGGCGCTTGCCGCACTCCACCTCAAGGCCCGTCGTCATCCAGAGAGCGGGCCGGTGTTTCGTCTAATCGAGGAACAGATAGTCCAGCCGCATAACGGCGCTGGCTTTTTCCTGACTCACACCAAGAAACCCGGCGATGACGGTTTCATTTTCGCTGCGCGGGGCCGTTTCACGCAGGCGCAGATAATTCTCAAGCCCGGCCGCCCGGATTTGTTGTGATTCATAGTTCAGATCATTGCGCAGCGTTGGCACCAGTTGTGCCACGTTTTCTGCAGGGCTGTTTTCTCCGGCCAGCCCAACGCGGCGCGCATGGCCGATCAGGTAGTCGTCCGAATACTCGCATTCGATCTCGAGCACATGGGTTTTGGCCTGATCGCCGCAGAAATCCTCAAGCACGTCAAGATTGGCGGGGTCGAGGCACAGAACCAGTTGATCCGACCCGAAACTGTCAAACAACATTCTCACCACGGCCCGTCTGTGTCGCGAGCGTTTGGCGAGGCTCGTTTCGACTCCGCCCAGATCGGGCATCCGTGTCTCTTCTTCGTTGAACAGGTACTCTACACAGGGGATATCAGTTTCGGATGCGATCTGATCAACCAATCGCTTGGCGACGTGCCATTTCTTGCAGACGATGACGAAAAGCTCGCGCTCGGGGCCCAACGCGTGACCGGCTTCCCAGAAACGTTGCCCAAATCGGCGGCCAATACGCCCGCGTCCGGTCAGAAATGCAAAGAGGTTGCGCCCTTCATTCGAAACCGGAAACTCAATACCTTCACTGGCGTAAAGTGACCCCAAGCGATCCTTAAGCTCGTGTGCTTCGGGGCTGATCTTGCGGGCAAACAGGTAATCCTGACCCAAAAGCATGTCATAGTGATCGTTGTAGAAAGTGACCGGCATTCCATAGTCGGAAAACATCAGGAAGGTTGGTGTGCGGTTTTCGATCTCACCCTTCGGTATCAGATGGCGGACCAGTGTTTGAAAGAAGGTCTCGTCGGGGATCCAGGTGGTTGAGAAAAACCGGATCACGTCTCGTCGCTGGCGCAAAAAATCCAGGATCATTTCAACGGTTCGGCGGCGCAGGCACCACCATTGGCTGCCGATCATAATCTGCAAGTCTTCGGGAATACCCCGGGTCAGACCAAAACGTTTCTGCATCTCGTAGGCGGAGTAAAACAGTTTGGGCTGCGTGCGTTCATTGAAATGATGGCGATAGATCAGACGGTCTTCTTTCATACCGGTCTTGATCCAGTTGCTTTCAAAGAAATCGTGGCTTTCGATGAAATCCTTGTCGCGATCATCCAGAAAACGGTGGGTATATTCGGCAGTTTTGATGGCCATGCAATCGCCAGACAGCATGTAGAAATGCGTGGCGCGGGGGAATGCCTCGACCGCGGCCTTCAAGGTGTTCAGCGTGGCGTGCACCAGTGACCACTCTCCCCACCCGCATTTGATGCGCTTTGCAGCGAAGGTCACATTGGGGTTTTCGCGCAGCGCGCTGCGGATCTCGTCATACGCAGCAGTACTGGCACGCGCATCAAAGTGGATCGCCATGCAATCGCCTGCAGCGGTCAGCTGTTCGGCCTGCGCGATGATGGCCTCGGGGTCCTTATGGCACAGCAATATGTAGGCGATCTTTGCCATTGAGATCAGGTAATTTCCGTTTCTGCCCGGTTTCAACCGTGATACTGAGGATGCGCGATTGAATAAACAGAATAATTTTGGTTCTTTATTACCAAACGCTGGCGTATCGGATCGAGACCTGACCAGCGAAGGAGGCACAGCAGATGGGGTTTCCCGGTACCTGGATGACCGAGAGTGAAAGCATGGTGTACCGTGTGGTGCCCAAATGCGCGTGCTCGACCATTGGCCAGATCATGTATTATTCGGATCACGGTCAGTTTTTTGATGGCGACATCCACGATGCCAAGGATGGCATGCACAAATGGGCTTTTGACCAGAGTCAGGGCCTGATCACCAATAACGTGCGCAGCCACGCCTCATATTCATTTACCTGCGTGCGCAACCCCTATACCCGCATCCTCAGTTCGTTCTTCGACAAGATCTGCGGCATCCAACGCAACGGCAAACGGTACCGGGGCAATCTGGTGCCGACGCTGATCTACAACTACGGCATTGAAGTGGGTGGAGATGACGGTAAGGGTGAATTCGATCAAATCGCCAGCTTCCGCCGGTTCCTGCTGTTTGCCCGCGACACGATCCGCTGGCGGCGTCCGATGGATCCGGACATTCACTGGTCAGCCATGTCGGGTCATGTGTCGACCTTCATCGTGAATGGCGGGCGTTACGACAGGATTTTCTGGACCGAAGCGTTCAACGACGGGATGCAGGGTGTTCTGGATCATGTCGAATTGAAGCACCCTGTAACATTGTCCGAGATTCCGCGGTTCAACGAATCCGAAGGCCACGGCCCCAAACGCGCCCATCCGGTCGAGGATTACTTCGACGATCTGTCGATGCATCTGGTCTACGAAATCTACAAACAGGATTTTGAGCTGTTCAAATACGATTTCGAAAACCCGGCCAACAAGATGCCGATCGGCGAAATCGATCTGGATGAAATTCACGCCAAACTGGGTGATTGAGAAGCAATAGGTGCCCCCGGCAGAGATCTATCTGCCTAGAACATGATTGGCAGGTGAGTGTCTGCTTTGAGCCCGAAGCAGAAGCTCAATGATTTGAACCTGCGCCAGTTGTGCATTCAAAGCCGAACGCCACATTTAATCTAAATCCAACCCTACGTCTCCGGTCGGGTCGAAGGGAAGACTTGGCAATTGCTCAATGAAGTCCAACAATCCGAAAGGCAGGTTATTCAGTGCTTCGGGCGGATTGCTTAGCGCCAAGGTCTCAGGCCTTGCGTTTTCAATCCCGGTGTAGGCGGGGCCATACGCACGGGGCAAATGGGGGTATCTTGCAATCCACTGTTCGTGCCGCGCTCGCATACGACGGAATGGCTCCTTGAAGTGAAAACCGCCAACCACAATGGGATTAACTTCGCGGTGGTCATTCAAAAGGTCGAAGACTGAAGTGATGCCAGCGGACGCTTGTGAGGGGTCAGACGATATCCAGTGCATCTTGTAGTGATCTTTCACACTCGCTCCGAGGTTTGGACCGGAATAGATCATTACGCTGTCTCGGCGGCTAAAGCTGTCGCCATTGATCAGCAAAGAAGTTTGATCGACGCCATCAATCACACGGTCTTTGGGAACGAATTCCAACGCGCCGCCGATGCGTGCAAATGTCGTGAAAAGATCCGTGACATGGATGATGTCTCCGACAATCTGCCCTTCTTCGATCATCCCGGGCCACCAAGCTTGAGCAGCAACGCGGACGCCGCCTTCGAGAAAGTCACCTTTGCCACCTCGGAATGGTCCTTCCCCAAGGCCTGCTCCAGCAGGCGGATTATGGGTCATAGGACCGTTGTCCGACATGGCGATAACAAGTGTGTTCTCGGCTATGCCCAACTCATTGAGAAGCGAAATCAACTGTCCGACGTCCGGATCAAGGTATTTGTGATAAGCCTCTCCGACCAGACCACGTTGTAGTGTTTCTTTGTTTGGGTCTGGCAAAAAGCTTATCCACATGGGCCACCATGCAGCATAGAAAGGGTTTCCTTCCTCGGCGTTTCTGCGAATGAAATCAAACGTTCGATCCCGCGCTTCGCCGTCAAATGCGCGGTAGCACTCGTTTGTCGTGCCGCACCATTCTCGCGTTGGACCACCCTTTGTGCCTTCTACGTAAAAGACATAGCCATCCTGAAGAAACTCTTTGTCTTTCTGATACGGGTTCTCGGGCAGAAGCTCGGTTTTCAACCCTACGACTGCGTTGGCGGCTTCGGCTTCGATGTTCCAAAGACTCGTCGATTGGTTGTAGAGCGCGGTGAACGCTTCGTCGTATCCTTGATTATGCGGATAGGCCTCTTCGATATCGCCAAGGTGCGTTTTGCCAAAAAATCCAGTCGCATATCCGGCATCGCTCAAGACTTCCGCAATCGTGATATTCTCAGCCGCAATTCCTTCGTACTCTATAGGAAAACCGACTGAAAACATGCTGGACCGCACAGCATATTGACCCGTCCAAGCTGCGGCTCTTGTAGGTGTACACGCGGGCTCCGTATACATACGCGTGAACAGCATACCCTCTTCGGCCATCTGATTGAGGTTCGGCGTCTCGTATCCACGGATTTGTTGCATGGCTGGGATGCCGACTGCGCCGAGTGGCTGGTCATCCCACATTAAGTGGATGAGGTTAGGAGGAGAACCGTATTTCTCCCTCAACTCGGCGAGTTTTGCGTCAAGTTGTTGGTCTTCTATCTGCCACACTGAGCCGTTTTGAGCTTCCAGAATGAAATACTCGGCATCATGAACAATTCTTTGATCCTGAGCGGCGACTTGTGACGCATATCCAAATGCCAGCGCCAATCCCACCTTCCAAGTGAGGAGATTGCTGCATGTTTCTGATTGCACCTTCACCTCTACCTCCACTTACCCGGGCAACTCTTTAGTCGACTGGAAAACAACTCCATGCATATATCAAGTTAAATATATGTTTCACTAAATCTCATCCGACTTAAATTGCTGCAATGTGCATTTAGTCCGCATAGCAGACAAAACAGCCCACCGAATGGGTGGGCCGTTTTTAAGCGGTTTCTAACTCAAAGCTGGCGCACGGCCCCTTTTGCCGCGCTGGTGGTCAGCTTGGCATAGGCTTTCAGTGCGGTAGAGACCTTGCGTTTGCGCGGCGCGGCAGGTTCCCAGCCTTTGGCGTCTTGCTCCTGGCGGCGCTCAGCCAGTTCTTCATCAGACACGGCCAGATGGATCGAGCGGTTGGGGATGTCGATCTCAATTGTATCGCCGTTCCTGACCAGTCCGATTTCACCACCCTCGGCCGCCTCGGGTGAGACGTGGCCAATTGAAAGGCCCGAAGTACCGCCCGAGAAACGTCCATCAGTGAGAAGGGCGCAGGCTTTGCCCAGACCTTTGGATTTCAGATACGAGGTCGGGTAGAGCATTTCTTGCATCCCCGGACCGCCACGCGGTCCTTCGTAACGGATGACAACCACGTCGCCCTCTTTCACCTTGCCGGTCAGGATATCACTGACGGCCTGATCCTGACTTTCGCAAACATAGGCAGAGCCGGTGAACTTCAGGATGTTTTCATCAACGCCAGCCGTTTTTACGATACAGCCGTCTCGGGCGATGTTTCCGAACAGAACCGCAAGGCCGCCATCCTGGCTGAAAGCGTGCTCTTTAGACCGGATCACGCCACCTTCGCGGTCAGTATCCAGTTCTTTGTACCGGTTCGACTGGCTGAACGCCTGCGTGGTGCGCACACCGCCGGGGGCTGCTTTGAACAGCTCTTGTGCCTTGGGGTTATTGGCGACCTTGATGTCCCAGTTGGCAATTGCCTCGCCCATCGTGGCCGAGTGCACCGTGCTGCAGTCTTCGTGCAGCAGACCCGCGCGGCTGAGTTCTCCGAGGATCGAGAAGATGCCGCCAGCGCGGTGGACGTCTTCCATATGAACGTTCTCGGTGTTTGGCGCGACCTTGCACAGGCACGGCACGCGACGGCTTAGGCGGTCCATGTGGGTCATGGTGAAATCCACCTCGCCCTCATGTGCGATGGCCAGCAGGTGCAGTACCGTGTTGGTCGACCCACCCATGGCAATGTCGAGGCTCATGGCGTTCTCAAACGCGTCGAATGTTGCGATCTCACGCGGCAGGAAGCCTTTTTCATCCAGATCATAGTGCCGTTTGGTGATCTCAACGATGCGACGACCCGCTTCCAGAAACAGCTCTTTGCGGTCGGCATGTGTTGCCAGTGTCGAACCGTTGCCCGGCAAGGCCAGACCCAGCGCTTCGGCCAGACAGTTCATCGAATTGGCAGTGAACATCCCCGAGCACGACCCGCAGGTCGGGCAGGCGTTCTCTTCGATATGTTGAACCTGCTCGTCGGTGAATTTGTCATCTGCGGCGGCAACCATGGCGTCCACAAGGTCGATCTTCTTCGCTTCCAGATCTGCGATGTCGATCTTGCCCGCTTCCATTGGACCGCCAGATACAAAGATCGCCGGAATGTTCAGGCGCATGGCTGCCATCAGCATGCCCGGAGTGATCTTGTCACAGTTCGAGATGCAGACCATCGCATCAGCGCAGTGCGCATTGACCATGTATTCGACAGAATCTGCGATCACCTCACGCGAGGGTAGCGAATAGAGCATCCCGTCATGGCCCATGGCGATACCGTCATCCACCGCGATGGTGTTGAACTCTTTTGCGACGCCACCGGCGGCTTCGACCTCGCGCGCCACCATCTGTCCCAGATCTTTCAGGTGCACGTGGCCGGGCACGAATTGGGTGAACGAGTTGACGATGGCGATGATCGGCTTGCCGAAATCATCATCGCCCATGCCTGTGGCACGCCACAATCCGCGGGCACCGGCCATGTTGCGGCCATGGGTAGAGGTTCTGGATCGGTACAATGGCATGATGCTGTTTTCCCTATTTCCTCGGGTTGCATGTCTTTGGGTCCGTACGTTATAGCGCACGTAGCACATGTGCGTTATAACGTACAAGAGGATTCGCGAGGCGCAGAAATGGATGCTGATGACATTACGCTTAGGCTGCGAGATGTGCGGTCGGCT
Organism: Ruegeria sp. CF8; assembly: GCF_056537285.1. Classification (NCBI taxonomy): domain Bacteria; kingdom Pseudomonadati; phylum Pseudomonadota; class Alphaproteobacteria; order Rhodobacterales; family Roseobacteraceae; genus Ruegeria; species Ruegeria sp. CF8. Next base: position 20,749 of record NZ_JBQFRG010000010.1, read on the forward strand.
TCGGGTCTGAGCCTGTCAAAAGCGGCTGAGCTGACCGGCGTCAGCAAAGCCATGCTGGGTCAGATCGAGCGTGGTGAATCCAGCCCGACAATCGCCACGCTGTGGAAGATCGCCAAAGGCTTTCAGGTGCCGCTGAGTGCGTTGATCGACACGGCCAAGGGCGATCCGTCGGTTTTTCAGACTGTCACCTTTCCCGGCAGTATCGAAGTCAAGATCGTCTTCCCTTTCGATCCTGCGCTGAGGGCCGAGACGTTTCACGTCAGTCTGACCCCGAACCAAAGTCACGAGTCACCGGCGCACGCAACGGGCGTGACGGAAGAAGTCTTTGTTCTTGACGGTTCCCTCGACATATTGCGCGATGGGGATTGGGTGCCTTTGCAGGCAGGGCAGGGCTTGCGGTTTGCCGCTGATCTTCCGCATGGCTATCGCGCGGGTCCGAAGGGGGCAACTTTTCTGAACATGCACCATTACGCCCAACACACCGAGTATTCAGAAACGACCAAGACAGAGTCATGACCGCATTTTTTGACAGCCTCACCATCGTTGACGCCATCGGCTCGTTCGGGGCCCTTATTGTGGTCGCAGCGTATTTCGCGACGCAAATGCGGATGATGAACTCTGACGATCTGGCCTTTCCGGTCGTCAACCTGCTGGGGTCAGTGCTGATCGTCTATTCCTTGCTTGAGAATTTCAATCTGGCCTCAATGCTGATCGAAGGGTTTTGGATTTTGATCAGTATCATCGGCATCATTCAGCACTTTCGCCTGCGCCGGGCGCGATAAATCAAGCGGGTATCAGGCGCTAGCGCTATCCAGACTTGAACCTAAAAGACGCGGGGTATAGGGAAAATCCAAGCTCGCTTAGGGGAGGCTTTGATGCAGGACGATCCAAAAACCCTCGTTTCGACTGAATGGTTGGCCGCGCATATGAAAGACCCGGATCTGCGGATTCTGGATGGGTCTTGGTATCTGCCTGCGCAGAACCGCGATGCCAAAGCCGAATACGATGCCGGCCACATCCCCGGAGCGCGGTTCTTCGATATTGACGAAATCTCGGATCACCGATCAGAGCTGCCGCATATGGCTCCTCCGGTCGAGAAATTCATGTCGCGCCTGCGGGCAATGGGCGTGGGCGATGGTCATCAGGTTGTCGTCTATGACGGCGCTGGGCTAATGTCAGCGGCGCGCGTTTGGTGGTTGTTCCGTCTGATGGGTCAGGAAAACATCGCGGTTCTGGATGGCGGTTTGCCCAAGTGGCAAGCCGAAGGGCGCGAGCTTGAGGATCTGCCGCCGGTCATCCGCGATCGTCACATGACTGTGCGCGTTCAAAACCAGCTTGTCCGGGACGTCACGCAGGTTTCCGCCGCAGCCAAGCTGGCCGATCATGAGATCATCGATGCCCGCTCTGCCGGTCGGTTTGCCGGGGCTGAAGCCGAGCCGCGCGAAGGATTGCGTTCGGGCCATATCCCCGGGTCCCGCAACGTCCCGTTCGGCCAGTTGCTTAACGCAGATGGCACAATGAAATCGCCCGAAGACTGCCGTGCGATTTTCGAGGCCGCTGGCGTCGATCTGTCCAAACCTGCGATTACCTCATGCGGGTCAGGCGTCACGGCTGCGATTCTGAGCCTTGCGCTTGAACGTATGGGCAAGAAAGACCACTCGCTTTATGACGGCTCCTGGGCTGAATGGGGTGCCTTCCCAACCCTTCCCGTCGCAACCGGAGAGAACTGATGTTCGAGAACCTCAAGCCGCAGCCTGCCGACAAGATTCTGGCATTGATGCAGATGTACCGCGAAGACCCGCGCGATCAGAAGATCGACCTGGGTGTTGGTGTCTACAAGAATGCCGAGGGCGTGACCCCGGTAATGCGCGCGGTGAAAGCTGCTGAGCAGCGCATCTTGGAAGAACAGGAAACCAAAGCCTATACCGGCCTTGCAGGTGACCCTGCCTATGCGGATGTGATGATCGGGCTGATTCTGGGCACCTCGGTTCCGCGTGCTAACATTGCCGCTGTGGCGACACCCGGCGGCACGGGTGCCTGCCGTCAGGCGTTCGAGATGATCCGCATGGCGAACCCTTCGGCGCGTGTGTTCGTGTCGAACCCGACCTGGCCGAACCACCTGTCGATCCTGAACTATTTGGGGATGGAGACCGTTCAGTACCGGTATTTCGATGGCGAAACCCGCGGCGTTGATTTCGACGGGATGATGGCCGATCTGAAAACCGCCAAAGCAGGTGACGTGGTTCTGTTGCATGGCTGCTGCCACAACCCGACCGGTGCCAACCTGAACATGGTACAATGGCAAGAAGTTGTGAACCTGATCAACGAGCTTGGCCTCGTGGCGATGATCGATATTGCCTATCAGGGCTTTGGTGACGGGCTGGAAGAAGACGCACAAGCGGCGCGTCTGGTTGCTTCTTCGGTCAAGCAATGCCTGATTGCTGCGTCTTGCTCGAAGAACTTCGGTGTCTACCGTGAACGCACTGGTTTGCTGATGGCCATCAGTGCCGATGCAGGTCAAACCGCCCTAAATCAGGGGACTTTGGCGTTTCTGAACCGTCAGAACTACTCCTTCCCGCCGGATCACGGCGCACGGGTTGTGACGACAATCCTGATGGATGACGCGCTGCGGGCTGACTGGGCCACCGAGCTGGAAGAGATCCGTTTGTCCATGCTGGGCCTGCGCCAACAATTGGCAGACGAACTGCAACGCCTGAGCGGCTCCGACCGTTTCGGTTTCATCGCCCAGCACCGGGGCATGTTCTCACGTTTGGGCGCGGCACCGGAATTGGTCGAAAAACTGCGCGCCGATCACGGTATCTACATGGTAGGCGACAGCCGCCTGAACATCGCTGGCCTGAACGCAACAACCGTTCCGATTCTGGCGCAAGCGATTGTCGACGTCGGCGTTTGATCTCAAAACATTCCAAAAAAGAAAACCCGGGCGCGAACGCCCGGGTTTTTTTGTTGATTTAATAAAATCTTAGCCCTTCGAGAACTCAGGGTATGCTTCCATACCCAGTTCCGCCATATCCAGGCCGTTGATCTCGTCCTCTTCGCTAACCCGGATGCCAACGGTGGCTTTCAGGATTGACCACAGGATCAGAGCAGCGACGAAGGTGAAGACACCGTAGGCTACGATACCGGTCAACTGGGTGATCAGGCTGGCTTCTCCGTAGAAGATTACAGCGATGGTACCCCAGATGCCTGCGAACAGGTGAACCGGGATCGCGCCGACCACGTCGTCGATCTTGAACTTGTCCAGCATCGGAACCGCGAAGACCACGATGATACCGCCCACAGCACCGATCCAAAGCGCGCCGAACAGGGTCGGGGCCAGAGGTTCAGCGGTGATCGACACCAGACCGGCCAGCGCGCCGTTCAGCACCATGGTCAGGTCAGGCTTCTTGTACAGGACCTGGGTCATGATCAGGGCTGCAACAGCGCCGGATGCGGCGGCCATGTTGGTGTTGGCGAAGATGCGCGAAACGTCGGTTACGTCACCCACGGTGCCCATCGCCAGCTGCGAGCCGCCGTTGAAGCCAAACCAACCCAGCCACAGAATGAACGTACCCAAGGTCGCCAGCGCCAGATTTGAACCGGGCATCGGGTGAACCTTGCCGTCCTTGTACTTGCCGATACGTGGGCCAAGGATCAGACAGCCAGCCAGAGCGGCCCAGCCACCGACCGAGTGTACGACGGTCGAACCGGCGAAGTCGGAAAAGCCCATGGCATCCAGCCAGCCGCCGCCCCATTTCCAGGACCCCGAGATCGGGTACAGGATACCGGTCAGCACGACGACGAAGATCAGGAAGGGCCACAGCTTGATACGTTCAGCCACGGCACCCGACACGATCGACGCAGTTGCCGCCACAAAGACCAGCTGGAAGAAGAAGTCCGACCCGATCGAGGCGTAGTCCAGAGCTGCCTCGGCAGGATCAACACCAACCGGATCAAGCACGGTTGGGCCGCCAATGGCAAAGAATCCATTGAAGTCGCCCGGATACATCGTGTTGAAGCCAACCAGCCAGTACATGATCGCGGCAATGGAAAACAGCGCGATGTTCTTGATCATCTGCATGGCGACGTTCTTGGACCGCACCAGACCGCCTTCCAGCATGGCAAAGCCTGCTGCCATGAAGAAAACCAGAAAGCCCGCCATCAGGAACAGCAGGGTGGTAAAGATATACTGGGTGTGCAGCGCAGCTTCGCCGGTGGCGGCATCCTCTTGCGCCAGACCCATCTGCGGCAGCACGACAAGCGCGGCAGCAGGGATGAGAGATTTCATCAGGTTCATTGTCAGTCCTCGAATGTTTGTGAGTCCGGACGCCTTACAGCGCCTCTTCGTTCGTTTCCCCGGTCCGCACGCGCAGGGCCTGCTCGACATCGAGAACGAAAATCTTGCCGTCACCGATTTTGCCGGTTTTGGCGGTGTTGGTGATGGTCTCGACGATCTGGTCGGCCATTGTGGCCGGCACCACGATCTCGAGCTTGATCTTGGGGACAAAATTCACGGCGTATTCGGCCCCACGGTAGATTTCGGTGTGACCGGACTGCGAGCCGAAGCCCTTGATTTCGGTCACCATCATGCCGCGCACGCCAGCTTGGGTCAGTGCCTCGCGCACCTCCTCCAGCTTGAACGGCTTGATTGTCGCAATGATCAGTTTCACGTCTTTCCCCTCTGATTGTCCGGCGGGACCGGTTTGTTTGCACCTGCAGAAAAAAAGCGTGACGGAGCGGCGTAAGAAACGGTGACCGGTCGTAATTGCGCAGCAAAATGGCGCGATGTTGCACAATTTTTGCACAAAATATGCAAGATGGCTAAAAAACAGGCAAAATGAAGAGGGGAAATTCCGAAAATTCGGACCTCTACATAGACGGGTCGCCGGGGTATGGTGGCGCAAAAGAACAACGGGCAGAGTTTGAGCATGACTGAGTCCAAGCGCCGGAAGCCGCGATTGGTTGCGGACAAAAGATACCCGTCAAAGGGTCGTAAACCGTCGGCGTCCAAGCGTCCGGCGGGCAAGAAATCGACTGCGCGCAAGACCACCACCCGAAAAACCACGCGAAAGACCAAACGCAAAAGTTCGGGCGGAAGCGGAGGTGGAATCTTTCGTCGTCTGTTCCGCTGGATCTGGAGGCTGATCTGGGGCCTGACCTGGCGTGTGGGCGCAATAGTAGTCGCGCTGATCGCCTTGGCGGTCGGTATCGTCTATACAACTCTGCCCGACGTGGACGCCTTGTTGGACGGGCGCGCGCGCGGGTCAGTGACCTTGCTGGATCGCGATGGCAAGGTATTTGCCTGGCGCGGGGACCAGTTTGGCGGTGTGATCACGGCGGATACGGTGTCGCCCCATCTGAAGAACGCGGTGATCGCGACCGAGGACAAGCGATTCTATCGCCATTTCGGTGTCAGCCCGCGCGGTGTCGCAAGCGCCGTGCGCATTAACCTGAGCGAAGGACGCGGGCCCTTGTCAGGCCATGGCGGGTCAACCATCACCCAACAGACAGCCAAGTTGCTGTGTCTGGGAGAGCCCTATGATCCGTCTGAATGGGAATCTGAAGCCGCTTACGAGGCCGATTGCCGCCAGGGCTCGCTTTGGCGCAAGGCCAAGGAAGCCGTTTACGCCATGGCGATGGAGGTCAAATACTCCAAGGACGAGGTTCTGACGATCTACCTGAACCGGGCCTTCTTGGGTGCAGGCGCGCGCGGGTTCGAAGCGGCCAGCCAGCGATACTTTGGAAAGTCTGCGGCAGAAGTTTCCCCTGCTGAGGCTGCGATGCTGGCCGGTCTGCTGGTGGCACCCACCCGGTATGCGCCAACGAACAACTTGCAACGTTCTCAGGACCGGGCACGGCTTGTGATCGGTCTGATGGAAGATCAGGGTTATCTAAGCGCTGCACAAGCCAGCGAAGCGCGCGCCAGACCTGCCGAGCTTTCAGAAGCTGCTGCTGCGCGCGCAGGCGGATATTTCGCAGATTGGGTCATGGCAAGTGGACCCGAATTCTTTACCCGCAACACGACCGAGGATGTGGTGATCCGCACCACTCTGGATCAACGCATTCAAACCTCTGCTGAAGAAGCGCTGAAGTTCATTTTCCAAGAAAAAGTGCGCGAAGGGTCCGAGGCGCAGGCCGCAATTGTCGTGATGTCGGCAGACGGCGCGGTGCGTGCCATGGTTGGTGGGCGTAAGACGCGCGTGTCAGGTGCATTTAACCGGGCAACGCAAGCATTGCGCCAGACAGGATCGTCTTTCAAGCCGTTCGTCTATGCCACCGCGCTGGAACTTGGGTATTCTCCGCTGGATACAGTGATGGACGAACCTTACTGCGTGAACATCCCCGGATCAGGTCAGTGGTGCCCTAAGAACTACACCAACAAGTTCTATGGGCGGGTGACGTTGGCAGATGCGTTGATGAACTCTTTGAACATTCCGGCTGTCAAGGTGGCCGAGATTTCGGGTTTGGATAACGTCCGCACAATCGCCAGCGGCTTTGGAATTGCCAGCGACCTGGCGCAAGGTCCTGCCCTGGCTTTGGGGGCGTCGGAAAGCACGTTGATCGAGATGACCGGAGCTTACGCCGGCATTCTGAACGGTGGATCGGCCGTGGAACCTTATGGCCTGACCGAGCTGAAGCTGTTGGGGGATGACACGCCAGTTATGGTCACAACGACCGGTATTGGTGAGCGGGTCATCAACGACGCAGCCGCTAAACAGCTGACCTGGATGATGGAGCGTGTGGTGTCCGAAGGTACCGGTGGGCGTGCGAAACTGCCGGGCTGGCAGGTTGCGGGCAAAACGGGCACGACCCAAGCCGCGCGGGACGCTTGGTTCATCGGCTTTACAGCTGACTACGTGACTGGTGTCTGGATGGGCTATGACGACAACACTCCGCTGTCTGGTGTAACCGGGGGCGGGCTTCCTGCCGAAATCTGGAAAGAGACCATGGTGCGCGTTACCGAAGGGATGACACCCACACCTTTGCCGATGATGGCACCTGAACCACCGGTTCAGGTTGCGCAACCACAGCCCCGGCGCAGGGGAGGCGGCTTTGCCGAGGATATCAATAACCTGCTGAGAAACATATTCGGCGGCAATTAACAAAAAAAGGCGGTGCGCTGGGCACCGCCTTTTGCAATTCAATTCCAGTATGACTTAGACGCTGGCATCCAATGCTGCCAGGATCGCGTCACCCATTTCGGTGGTGGACACCGGTGTGACGCCTTCATCCGCCAGCAGGTCGCCGGTGCGGACGCCATCAGCCAGAACTTTTTCGATCGCGGCTTCAAGGCGGTCTGCTTCTTCACCCTGATCAAAGCTATAGCGCAGCGCCATGGCAAAGCTGAGGATACAAGCGATCGGGTTGGCCTTGCCTTCACCCGCGATATCCGGGGCCGAGCCGTGCACCGGTTCGTACATCGCCTTGGGGCGGCCATTGGCCATCGGAGCGCCCAGCGAAGCCGATGGCAACATGCCCAGAGAGCCCGTCAGCATCGCGGCGCAGTCGGACAGAATGTCGCCAAACAGGTTGTCGGTCAGGATAACGTCGAATTGCTTGGGTGCGCGCACCAGCTGCATGGCGCCGTTGTCGGCATACATATGGCTCAGCTCAACCTCGGGATAGTCTGCTGCGACCCGGTCCACTACTTCACGCCACAAAATGCCCGATTCCATGACGTTGGCTTTTTCCATCGAGCACAGCTTTTTGTTCCGGCGCATGGCCAGTTCAAAGGCCGAGCGTGCGGCGCGTTCAATTTCGGATTCGGTGTAACGCTGAGTGTTGATGCCGACGCGTTCGTTGCCTTCTTCGAAGATGCCTCGCGGCTCGCCGAAATAGACGCCCGAGGTCAGCTCGCGCACGATCATGATATCGAGGCCAGCAACAATGTCTTTCTTCAGCGACGAGAAATCGGCCAGCGCGTCAAAGCACTGGGCCGGGCGCAGGTTCGAATACAGGTCCATCTCCTTGCGCAGGCGCAACAACCCGCGCTCAGGCTTCAGGCTGAAATCCAGATCGTCGTATTTCGGGCCGCCAACAGCACCCAGCAGCACCGCGTCCACCTCTTGCGCTTTGGCCATCGTCTCATCAGACAGCGGCTTGCCGTGGGCGTCATAGGCGGCACCGCCGACCAGATCCTCGCTCACGTCAAATTGAAGACCGCGATTGGTGCCGAACCAATCGATGATTCTGCGCACTTCGGCCATAACTTCCGGGCCAATTCCGTCTCCGGGCAGGATGAGGAGCGAGGGGTTGGACATGAAGGGTCTCCTTGCGTTTTGTTGCACAGGCCCTAGCGTCTGCGGTGCATCGGGTCAATGAGACGAACCCGTCAAAATACGAGGAAAACACATGCTGACACCTGGAAATCCGGTTCCTGCGCTGAAAATCGAAACCGTGGCACATGGCAGCTTCGATCTTGAGGCGGACAAGGGCGAAAACGGGACGCTGGTGATTCAATATCGCGGGCTGCATTGCCCGATCTGCGTCAAGCAGATGACCGAGGTCGAGGCGGTGCTGGACGATTTTGCGGCGCTGGGCGTCGAGGTCATCATGATCACAACCGATACCGCCGAACGTGCCGCCGAAACAGCCGAGAAAGCCGGGGCAAAACGACTGCGCGTGGGTCACAGCCTGCCATTGGCTGCCGCGCGCGAAGATTGGGGTCTGAACATCTCGACCAAGCGCGAGGGCAGCGCCGAGCCGGACCTTTTCGCCGAGCCCGGCCATTTCTATATCGCACCGGATCAGACGCTCTATTACGCGTGGCAGCAAACCACACCGTTTGGGCGCCCTTCCATGGCGGATATTGCGGGTGGTCTGAAGTTCACGCTGGGCAACAATTACCCTGCGCGCGGTACTTATACAGGGCCGCTTTGACCTTCAAAGACTGGCTTTGAGTCCCTCGGCCAACAGATCCCAGACCCTGCGAATACGCGGGGTCTGGCGCATGGCTTGCGGCGCAGCCAGCCAGACCGGCATTTTCTTGATCTCGACCCCAATATCCAGAATTTCGACCAGCGGATCGGCCTCGGCTACTTGAACCTGGCTGAAGCCCAGTCCGCAGCCTGCTCGGATCAGTTCCCAATACACGGTCTGGTGGTCGCATCGTGTGGCAAAGGCATCGCGCCCAACGTTCCAACCCCTTTCCTGCATCGAAGCAATGATGCGGTCATCCGTATCAAACCCCACCAGATCATGCTGGAACACTTCCTCTGGCGAGGTCGGGCGACCTGCGCGATCCAAATAGCTTTTGGCGGCGCAAAAACACAATGAGATCTCGCCCAGATGTCGGGTTAGAATGTCCATCTGTTCGGGGCGGTACATGCGCACGGCAATATCAGCTTCGCGGAACAGCAGGTTTTCGGTGGCGTCCGTGGCCACCAGTTCCAACTGAATCGCAGGTTCCTGTTGCCGGATATGGGCCAGAATCGGCGGCAGGATGTGATTTGAAGCGAAGACCGAAGCGGTAATGCGTACTGTTCCTTCCAATTGCTGCGACTGACCGGCTGCTGTCATGCTGAAGGCGTTCATGGCCGTGTGCATCTGTTGCGCCATGGGCAGTAATTGATGACCCACATCGCTCAGCTTCAGCCCTCTTGCGTGTCGTTCGAAAAGAGAAACCTCCAGCTCGGCTTCCAGTGTTTGGATCTGTCGCCCCAATGTGGGCTGGCTGCGCTCCAGCTGTCGGGCAGCGGCAGAAAGGGATCCGGTTTCGGCCACCGCCAGAAAGCTTTGAATCAGGGACCAGTCGGCATGTGTAAGGGCTTTGTCCATTCAAAAATGAATACATGATCTGCAATTTGGGGCAATTCCCTATTGCTTTCCTTTGGGTAATCTTTGTCCCAACAGGAGGGAGTCATGCCGCAATCCGTACTTATTCTTGGCGCCACCGGCCGATTTGGGCGCAATGCCGCGCTGGCGTTTCGCAATGCCGGGTGGACCGTGCGCAGCTTTGACCGCACGCGCGATACGCTGGAACAAGCGGCGTACGGAGTGGACGTTATCGTCAATGGCTGGAACCCACCCTACCCAGATTGGGCACGCCTGGTGCCGAGCCTGCACCAACAGGTGATTGAGTTGGCAGAGGCGACCGGGGCCACCGTTTTGGTGCCGGGAAATGTCTATGTCTTTGGACCCGATGCACCGGGTCCCTGGTTCGGTGGTACGCCGCACGGGGCGCGCAACCCGTTGGGTCGGGTCAGAATAGAGATGGAGGAAGCATATCGCCGCTCGACCGCGCGTACCATTATTCTGCGTGCCGGGGATTTCATTGACACATGCGCCTCGGGCAACTGGTTTGATCAGGTCATGATAAAACATCTTGCCAAAGGACGGCTGGTCTACCCCGGCAACCCTGACATCCCGCATGCATGGGCCTATCTACCGGATCTGGCCCGTGCTGCAGTGCTGTTGGCCGAAAAGCGCCATGAGTTGCCCCGGTTTTGCGATGTCCCGTTCGAGGGCTACACCTTGACCGGATCCCAGATTGCACACTCACTGTCGCGAGTCACAGGACGGTCAATTGCTGTGAAGCCAATGCAGTGGTGGCCGTTGCATTTGGCTCGCCCGTTTTGGCGTATGGCCCCGCACCTGCTTGAGATGCGGTATCTTTGGCAGGTGCCTCATCAGTTGGACGGCACGCACCTTACCGAGTTGCTGGGCGCGGTGCCGCAGACTGATTTGGATGTTGCCCTAGGTTCTGCGATTCCAACGCAGCTTGTAGCCGCGCCGCCTGCGACCCGGTCCGTCGGCGGCGGTCTGTTGAAACCTGCCAACAACTGACCTTCGTCGCGGTTACTTTGGACGGTGAGGGGTACGCGGCTCAAGAGCGCGCCAGACCTCGCGCTGCCAGTCCAAGTGGCTGTGGCGGAGCGGCGGATGCCACTGCGACCAGTTTTCCTGTTTATTGGATCTGATCCTTCAACGGGTGCGCCAACACCCTAGAAGGATCAACCACCGCGTCGTTTGAGGTTTTATGACCTCGACCTGTTTGTCGGCAAAAACCCTGAGAGCTGAGGTTCACGAGGCGTGTTGACCCACAGCTCACGACCCGGGTGCATACCGCCACCGCGCACAGCGGGCACGGCAGATGACCGCATCCGGTGCAAAAGGCGGGTATCCGCTGTGCCGCAATTTGGATGTACGCCGCCGTTTCCGGCCACTTCGGCTTCCCAACGCGCCTTGCGTTCAGCAACTACATTCGGGTCATCCAAAACCGGCGCGTTCAGCTCGTTCACATTCAGATCGGCAATGATCTCGTCGCCGTCTTCGACCAGAGCAATCGGGCCACCCAATGCGGCCTCAGGTCCGACATGCCCAATGACCAGCCCGACCGATCCGCCCGAAAAACGCGCGTCGGTCATCAGAGCAACCGTGATTCCCCGCTCGCGGCACAGGGTCGTGATCCGTGCCGTTGCGTCCAGCATCTCGGGCATACCCGGTGCACCCGAAGGGCCTTCGTATCGAACAATGATCATATCATTGTCTTCAAATCCCATTGGGTTGGTGTCGAGCATCTCAAGCAGGCGGGCTTCGCCTTCGAAGACTCTCGCTTTACCTCGGAAGACATTGCCCTCAAGTCCGCGCTCGACACCTGCAAGCTTCAGAATGGCGCTGAATTCCGGTGACAGATTCCCACCCAGCAGACGCAGGCCGCCCGTTTCTTTGAAGGGCGCTGACACAGGATAGATCACCGTGCCGTCCGGTGCGGCAGCGCCCAGACGTTCGACCTGTTCCGCCAGAGTTTCGCCAGTGCAGGTTGGTGCGTCGCCATTTACCATACCCGCGTCGATCAGTTCCTTGACGATCACCTGCACACCGCCGACCCTGTCGATGTCTACCATTGAATAGCGGCCATAGGGTCGAGCGTCTGTCAGGACCGGAACGATTTTCTGCGACCATTCATTGAACTCTTCTGGCGTAACAATGTCTTTCCAGAAATTCGCGTAACCTGCGGCACGTGCAATCTCGGGTGCGTGCAGAACCACGTTGGTCGAGCCGCCGATCGCCATTGCAACGGTCAACGCGTTGCGCAGCGAGTCGCGCCCGACGATGTCGCGGGGTCGCGTGCCGTTTTCAATCAACTTGGCAAGATAGCCTACCAACTGCGACGGAAACTCTTCCATGCGGCGCGGGTCGTCAGAAGGCGGTGCCACCATATGCAATGGCTGCATGCCCACAACGCCGATAAAGGTCTGCATCGTGTTGTAGGTGAAAATCCCGCCGCACGATCCGATACCGGGGCAGGCCAGGCAGGCAATGCGTTTGCGGTATGCTGCGTCCTCGCTGCCGGCAACTTGATAGGCAGCGATGATATCCAACATTTCGCCGGTTTCCGGGTCTTTCGAGGGATGAATGGAGCCATCGGACATCATAATCGCAGGCTGGTTGTGTTCGAGCAAAGCAGCCAGCGTACCAACCGGTGGCTTGTCACACGCCACCACAGCAATTGTGCCACCCAGGCCGGAGGCTGAGAGATGTTCGGAAAATACATCGTTGGTTACTTCGCGCCCGATGAGTGAATAGCGCATCTCTCGCGTTCCGTTACGGATGCCATCGGATGTGGCGATAGAGTATTCGGGCTGAACCAGACGCATGGCGATCTTACCTGCGTCTTTGCCGATCTGGTCTCGCAGAGCGGCGTGTATTACTTCGACCTTGGGCTGCACGCCAAGATAACACTGGCTGTCGCCTTTTGTGCCCACAACCCCAACCGAGGGCGCATGGATCAAATCCTCGTCCGTGCCAAGTTCACGCGCAATGCCATAAGCCTGAGAGTTGCGTCCAGGATGGTCGTCGATCAGTACAGGATTCTTAGCCACGGGTTTCCTCCAATATGTACTTTTGAGCGGAACCTGTTTTTATCGGCTCCGCCTAACACTGTGCGCAGGCAGGTATGAAAGTTCCTAAGCAGTGAAACGCATACGGGTGGTTCCGTCAATGAAACTCAAATTGACTTCGTTTGCTTAAAGAATCTCGGGCATTGCCTTACGGCAGTGTGACGTCGACCCAAACCAACCGGTGCCTGCTTGCTTGAGAAGCGTCTTCCCGCAGCGGCGCGTCACCTTTGGGCCATAGAACGCCTGACTCCAGGACACGCAGGTCGCGGGACGGTAAAACATAATCAACACGCATTTCACCAGTAGCCTTCCAGTCGACGGTCGCGGATGAACCTGTCGGATCTTTGGGCATTGGGTCCTGTAAGATAGGATGTTCCAAAAGGGCATGAATAGCCTGTTTGTGGCCCTCGCCGCGCGACGGGTCCAGATTGGCATCCCCGGCGATGACGAAGGGACCTTTGGGAACCGGTCCCAGATCGCCGTTCAGCAGGACGGACCAGAACCGTATCTCATCCCGATTACGCAATCCGTTGCGATCTTCTGGCCCATCGAAAACCGGTGGGGCCGCGTGAAAGGTCATCAGGTTGAGACGCCCCAAGGGGGTATCAATGGGCACCACCCAATGCGCGGTTGAGGACAGGCGTTGTGTTTTGTGGGCTTCTTCAGATGGAAAAGGATGATCATCCACAAAGGGTAAAACCGCACCCGGAAGATCTTGCCAAAGCAGTTCAGAAAAATTCAAAACCTCGCCGGTTACGATTTCATAACGGGACAGAATCGCCAGCCCGCCCTGTCCGGTGAACTGTCCCCACCCTTGCGCATCACCGGGGCCTTGTGTGCGACCGTCGCCGTCCAGATCCAGCGATGTTTCAAGGCCAGTGTTGGGCTGCGCAGCATAGAAGTAGCCATAACCTACACCAGCATTGCGCAGTTTCTGGGACAGGGCTTGGATCGCGGCCCCCTCCAGATCCCAGTCGATACCTTGAAGGGCGATGATGTCGGGTCGTGCAGCTGAAATCACGTCGACAACCGCAAGAACCTGCGGGTCATCCCTGCTAATGTCCCGCAGCAACAGCGCGGGGCCCTTTCGGCTAAGCTCGGTATTATAGGTGGCGATGCGCACGACCTCTGCCTGCGCCGCAAACGGCAGCAGAAACAGAACAAGTGCGCGGATCATGCGGCCTGAGTTGTCTCGCTTGTTGAATAAGCACGGCGCTTTTCAACGATCAGACCCGCAATACGCAGGGTTGCGACACCGCGCATGATCATGCTGGCGGGCAGGAAGGCCCAAGCGCTCATTGTCCAGATTAGCGTCTGAGGATTGCTCAGTGAAATCGGAGCGATCATGCTGCTCATCAGTTTGATAACAGCCGGAATGAGGAAGGGCAGCAGAATGCCGATACAGATGTTCAGGCGGCCATCTCGTTGTAGTCGGGTAACCACATCCCCGCCTTTAGTGGGGTCAAACAGCGGCAGATTGGTCCAAACATTGAAGGCCCCATTTCCCGTTGGCCATCCACGAACTTTGACCGCATATGCAAAGCTGGCGATCGTCACCAACGCCGCGACATAGGCCACGCTGGCTGTAACCCGAACCAGTTCGATCAGCGACTGGCTGGCATCTGCTGGCAGCATAAGAACTATGAGGCGCACCGGAGAATAAGGGAAGTCCACCACGTTGGCGACGGCCAGACCGACGCCATACGAAAAAGCTGTTAGCTCTGTTGGATCAAAGATGTTTTTGCAGATCAGTGTCAGGAACGTGACCATCGACATCAGGCCAACAAACCGGAGGCGGTTTACCGGCGGCGCATCGCGGAATTCGATAAAGCTGGGAAAGGCCGAGTTATACTCTGCGAACGTCAGTATGAACGCGAGGATCGCGAGGAAGACCAGAATCTCGGTCCCGTTCGTCGATGATACAGGCAGGTACAACGCGGGGGTTAGCACCATAAGTGCCACAAGTACTCCGCGTATCGCCGCCCCTGTTGTGCGTGCAATCACATTCCGAACCCTTTTTCAAACCAGACCAGCCGATCTTCGCCGACTTGAATCCAACTTGTGCCCGTCTCCTCTCGTCTTTGCGACGGATGCCTCGTTAGCGCCAAGATGAACGATAAGCGGCATTTCGCTCAAGACAGGGTGCAGAAAACACGTGATTTCGGGCAAAATGATGGCGCAACTGGTGCGGGATTGCATCATTTTGGACGCAAATCCGACGTGTATCTCAATCTGAGACCAAGATGTTGTGGTTGCTCGAAAATCAACCCCAAGAATGAGAACGGGGCCGCCTAGGCGACCCCGTAAGGTTGAGTGTCCACAGATTCGCCCACAGAATCATACCCAGGGGCGGGCTTGACTGGCGTGATCTTCGAATTTGTCGATGTGGTGGTCTTTTTCCATCGTCAGACCGATATCGTCCAGACCGTTCAGCAAGCAGTGCTTACGGTGCGGGTCGATGTCGAATTCGATGACCACTCCGTCGGAGGTTGTGATCTGCTGATCTTCCAGATGAACGGTCATGCGGGCGTTTTCACCCTTGTGCGCGTCTTCCATCAGAGTAACGTGGTGCTCTTCCTCGACCACGATGGGAAGAATGCCGTTCTTGAAGCAGTTGTTAAAGAAGATGTCGGCAAAGCTGGTCGAGATCACCACCTTGATACCAAAATCCTTGATCGCCCAGGGCGCATGCTCACGCGAAGAGCCACAGCCGAAATTATCACCGGCAACCAGAATCTCGGCTTCACGATAGGCGGGTTTGTTCAGAACAAACTCTTCATTCTCCTGCCCATCATCGTGATAGCGCATTTCGTCAAACAGAACGACACCCAGGCCGGACCGCTTGATGGTTTTCAGGTGCACTTTCGGAATGATCATATCGGTGTCGATATTGATCAGTGGCATTGGGGCGGCCACCCCGTGGACTTTGTCAAACTTTTCCATGTTCACACTCCTGCGAGAGAGGGCCGCGCCCGTGTCCCGCGTTTAAGCTTCTTTCGCTTCAGTTGTTTCGTCTTTGGGTGCGTTCTTGACGAAGAACGCCATGAAGACCAATCCAAACCCGTTGAACAGCATCTCGATGCCCAGCAGGATACCAAGCAATTGGAACAAGACGCTTGGGTCGGTCGTGGCCAGCCTCCAGATGAAAAAGGCCAGCAGGATCGAGATGATGCCCGAGATCAACGTGGCCCAGAAGAACTCTGTCCCGCGCATCTGGAATGACAGGATAACCCGCGCAATACCGCCTGCCATGAACAGGATCAGCATCACCGTGGCCAGCGTCAAAGTGCCTTCCAACGGATGCGCCCAGAAGGACCATCCAAGAAACACCATGACCGCACCCATGATGAGCGACAGAATCTTGTTGCCGGTGCCTTCAACGGTGAAACCGCCGACAATCTGCAATACGCCCGAGATCAGTAGCAGCACACCGGCCACAACCGTTAACGTGACAGACGCCACTACAGGTGCGCCCAGCACAATAATGCCGAACGCTATGGACAGAAGCCCCAGCAAGAGCCATTTGATCCAGTCACTCATGTCTTCAATCCCTCAAATATCTAGATATGAGGGCAGCTTACATCAATTCACGGACGTCTGTCAGCCGTCCTGTGATTGCCGCTGCGGCAGCCATTGCGGGGCTCAGCAAATGGGTCCGACCACCACGGCCCTGACGCCCTTCGAAGTTGCGGTTCGAGGTCGCGGCACAGCGCTCGCCCGGTTGCAGCTGATCGGGGTTCATCGCCAGACACATCGAACATCCGGCCAGACGCCATTCGAATCCGGCTTCTTTGAAGATTTCGGCCAGACCTTCCTCTTCGGCCTGCGCACGGACCAGACCCGAGCCGGGCACGACCATGGCGCGCATCCCGTCCTTGATCTTTTTGCCCTTCAGAATCTCGGCCGCGGCGCGCAGGTCTTCGATACGACCGTTGGTGCATGATCCGATGAAAACGGTGTCGATTTCCACATCGCTCAGCTTCTGACCGGCTTCCAGACCCATGTATTCGATAGAACGGCGGGCCGCGTCGACCTTGCCGCCTTCAAAGTCTTCAGGGTGGGGCACAGATGCGGTGATCGGCAGAACGTCCTCGGGACTGGTGCCCCAGGTCACGACCGGAGCAATATCCTCGCCGCGCAGGGTGATGACCTTGTCGAAATGCGCGCCCTCGTCAGTATAGAGCGTCTTCCACCAGTCCATCGCAGCTTCCCATTGCGCGCCTTTGGGGGCGTGCGGGCGACCTTTGACGTATTCGAACGTGGTCTCGTCCGGCGCGATAAGGCCGGCGCGGGCACCGCCTTCGATTGCCATGTTGCAAACCGTCATGCGGCCTTCCATCGACAGGTTGCGGATGGCTTCGCCGCAATACTCGATGACATAGCCTGTACCGCCAGCAGTACCGGTTTCACCGATCACAGCCAGAGTGATGTCCTTGGCGGTCACACCCGGCTGCAGTTTGCCGGTGATTTCCACCTTCATGTTCTTGGATTTTTTCTGGATCAGGGTCTGCGTAGCCAGAACGTGCTCAACCTCCGACGTACCAATACCATGGGCCAGTGCGCCAAACGCACCGTGGGTCGCAGTGTGGCTGTCGCCGCACACGACGGTCATGCCGGGCAGGGTCCAGCCTTGCTCGGGGCCGACAATGTGCACGATGCCCTGACGGACGTCATTCACCGGATAATAGTGAATGCCGAAATCCTTGGCGTTCTTGTCCAAAGCTTCAACCTGAATGCGCGATTCCGGGTTTTCGATACCGTTCACGCGGTCCGGTGTGGTCGGAACGTTATGGTCCGGCACAGCAATGGTCTTTTCTGGCGCACGCACCTTGCGGCCTGCCATACGCAGGCCTTCGAACGCCTGCGGGCTGGTCACTTCGTGCACCAGATGGCGGTCGATATACAGCAAACAGGTGCCATCATCGGCTTCGTGCGCGACATGGGCATCCCAGATCTTGTCATAGAGTGTTTTGGGGGACATCGGTCCTCTCCCGTATTTTAATGAGAATTGGCTGGCGAATTGGCTCAGGCCGCGGTTAGGCGCGCCAGAACCGTGCGGGCGGCCCCAAAGAACCGTTCACGCAGGCGCGTGCGGTCTTGCAGTTTCGGAGCAGGGGCCAAGTTGAGTCTCATGCGGTCCAGATATATCGGGCTTGGCCGTCAATCAAGGTTCAATCCGGTGTCACACTTGCATCGCCCGGCATTGCTGTCCAAGCTGTGAATATGAACCAGGACCTGATCCCCAGTACCCTGTCGGACCTCTACAACAACATGGTCGGGGCCTTTTCAATTCAGTTTGAAAGACTAATCGAGCTGGTCGTTACTCCGGGCTGGCGGCAGTATCAGCTGATCATCATCCTGTTTCTGTGGCTGCTGGCGTTCCTGTTGAAGGTCCTGACGCAATCCAGATGGGAAGCTTGGGCACGCGCGCGCAGCGGATGGCCAAAGTGGCGCTTGCGAGTGCTGGTGCAGCTTATGCAGCGACTGACACTGGTGTATTTCGTTCTTTTCTCTTGGTCGCTGTATCTGATCATGCAGCACGTTACCTGGCCGTCGCGCAGCTATTTCATCGGTGTGCTGGCGACGCTGGCAACGGCTTGGCTGGCGATTGCGCTTGTTGCAAGGCTTGTCCGTAACCGAACGCTGCGGCGGATCTTTAAATGGGCGATGTGGGTCTATGCAACGCTAATTGCATTGAACCTGACCGACGACGTTGCAGGCTTTCTGGACGGTGTAGCGATTTCCATCGGGGATCTGCACATTTCGGCACTGGGCATTCTTAAGGCGATCCTGCTGATCGGTATCCTGCTGACGCTGGCCCGCGTTGGCACCCGCGCGGCAGAGCGTGGATTGCAAAGCAACGATGACATCACCCCTTCAATGCAGGTGCTATTGGCGAAGGGCATTCAAGTTTTGCTCTATGGGGCTGTGTTTTTGGCAGCTATCCGAACGCTCGGATTTGATCTGACCGGGATTGCATTGCTGTCGGGCGCAATTGGCGTGGGCATCGGGTTCGGCTTGCAGAAAGTCGTGTCAAACCTGATCTCGGGAATCATCATTCTGATGGACCGTTCGATCAAACCCGGCGACGTGATTTCACTGGGCGATACATTCGGTTGGATCAACGCCCTGGGCGCACGCTATGTCTCGGTCGTCACACGGGATGGGCGGGAATACCTGATCCCGAACGAGGACCTGATCACCAATCAGGTCGTGAACTGGTCGCATTCCGACAAGTTCGTGCGTCTGGACCTGGATTTTGGCACCAGCTATGAGGACGACCCTCACAAGGTTCGCGCAACGGCGATCCGGGCTGTCAAAGCAGTGGCGCGCGTGCTGAGTGGCGGGTCGCATGAACCGGTTTGCCACATCACCGGTTTCGGCGACAGCAGTGTGGATTATGTTCTGCGTTTTTGGATCAGCGATCCGACCAAAGGGCTGACCAATATTCGCGGCAATGTGTATCTGGCGCTTTGGGATGCGTTTAAGAGTGAAGGCATCTCAATCCCATTCCCGCAGCGCGAGGTTCGCCTGCTACCTGACGGCGCAATGGCGCAACAGATCGCTGAAGAGTGAGTGCCCGTGCGCGACCTGAGGCCCGGCTTCATTGAAATGTTGCAATCCCCTTGTTACCTTATTACTACCCCGGCGCCGGGGTTTCACGGCGCGCAGCAAAGGAGGACTATGTCCTGTCTCTACATACACAGGCGGGTTTGCCCGCCGATGAAGGGGTCAGTGTAATGGCCCACTCTCAGTCAATCAGCGACAAGCTGCTTGAGCGTATCCTTTCCTCACTTTCCGATGACAAGGCCGAAGACGTCGTGCAGAT
Organism: Ruegeria sp. CF8; assembly: GCF_056537285.1. Classification (NCBI taxonomy): domain Bacteria; kingdom Pseudomonadati; phylum Pseudomonadota; class Alphaproteobacteria; order Rhodobacterales; family Roseobacteraceae; genus Ruegeria; species Ruegeria sp. CF8. The sequence continues at coordinate 40,420 of NZ_JBQFRG010000010.1, forward strand.
CAACCTGCAAGGCAAATCTTCTGTTGCGGATCACATGGTGATCGCATCGGGTCGTTCGACCCGTCAGGTCTCGGCCATGGCGGAAAAATTGACGGATCGCATCAAGCAGGAATTCGGTTTCACGTCTAAGGTCGAAGGCAAGGATGCCGGCGACTGGGTGCTGATCGATACGGGCGACGTGATCGTCCATATCTTCCGCCCCGAAGTGCGTGAATTCTATCAGCTGGAAAAGATGTGGCTGCCTCAGGGCGGCAGCGCCTCGGCGAACTGAGGCGCCATCCTGGCCCGCATTGAGGGGCCAGAGGCGAGAGAGATATGCGTATCAGCATAGTTGCGGTCGGGCGATTGCGTGCCGGACCGGAGAAGTCCCTGCTTGATGACTACCTGACCCGATTTAACCGGACCGGCCGTGCGCTGGGCCTTGGCCCGGCGCGTGTGATTGAGGTCGAAGACAAGAAAAACGCAGGCATGGGGGCAGAGGCCGCCCTGCTGCGCAAAGCCCTGCCCAAGGGCGCAGTGATCTGTACCTTGGACGAACGCGGGCGGGTTATGTCCTCGCCTGATTTTGCCAAGAAACTGGGCGGCTGGCGTGATGCCGGGCGGCAGGATCTGGCGCTGATCATTGGCGGAGCAGACGGAATAGACCCTAATCTGCGGGCCGAGGCCGATTTTTCCATCTCATTCGGGTCAATGGTCTGGCCCCATATGTTGGTCCGTGTGATGCTGGCCGAGCAACTGTATCGGGCCGCAACCATTCTGTCGGGCGGCCCTTATCACCGGGTTTGACATGGCGCAGCTTCTGATCGTTTATCATTCGCGCACCGGAGGAGCCCGGCAAATGGCCGAAGCTGCGGCCGAGGCCGGGCGTGAAGAGGCAGAGGTTGTTCTGAAACTCGCGGATCAGGCAGGACCAGAGGATTTGCTGGCCGCCGATGGCTATATCTTCTGCGCGCCCGAGAATCTGGCGGCGATTTCGGGTCTGATGAAAGAGTTTTTCGACCGTTCGTATTATCCTGTCTTGGGTAAGATCGAAGGTCGACCTTATGCGCAAATGGTCTGTGCTGGGTCCGACGGCGAAAATGCCGCGCGCCAAACCGCACGGATCGCGACCGGCTGGCGGTTGAAAGAAGTGCAGCCACCTTTGATCCTTTGCACTCATGCACAAACGCCCGAAGCTATTCTGGCCGAAAAGACCATCCCTGAAGAACAGCTTGAGAAATGCCGCGAGATCGGGGCCGCGATGGCGGCGGGCTTGGCCCTTGGGGTGTTCTGAAGTTCAGTTCAGGTCAATCACCGTTTTGTCTTTGGCCCAGCCACCAACATTGTCACGTGCCTGAATTTGGACCTGCTTGGTGCCTTCGGGAATCTCCACGCCGCTGAGCGAGCGGGTAAAGGGCTGCTCATCCACATGCGGATGATGCAACACGCGCATTCCCAGCTCGTTCCCGTCCATGTCCAGCACACGCCAGCCATCAGCGTAGTCATCCCATCCGGTGTCGGGATGACGGATCGTCACGTCGAAACGCCATGTATCGCCGCTTTGTCGGGCCGAGACCTCCTCGATCGTTGGTGGGTCAGCAAGGGCGGGGACGGCCAACAAGGCGCTGAGAATCACATATCGCATGGCGCGAATGTACGGGTTATCACGGCGCATCGGGATCACGTCTCTGTGTAAGGGGATTGGGATATCAGAATTGTGCGGGACTGCGAAGCAAACTCGCGCCGATACAAAACACCGAACGTAATTATGGTGCTCAGCATCAAAGCGATTGGCCCGAGGAACCATGCCAGCGAGGCCAGCGCAAAATAGGTCGCGCGCAGGCCACGGTTAAAGCTACGGGCGGCTGTGACGCAAATTTCGGCCGACTGAGCGGCGCGCGGGTACGCCTGCGAATCTTCGGGATCGTTCGGGACCGAGGCCATCAACACCGCACAATAGCCAAACAGGCGATGCGCCCAGACATATTTTAGGAATGCGTTGGCCAGCAGAAGTACGACAACAAGTATCTTGATTTCCCACACCAAAGCAGGCGCGCTGCCTATCGCAAGGTCACTGGCCACACCGGCAAGTCGTTCGGTATTGCCCAGCAGGGCCAGCCCGCCGCCGATGGCAATCATCGTGGTGGAGGCAAAGAACGTACTGCCCTGGCGCATGGCGGCCACGACCTGCGCATCAAACATGCGCGGCTGGCGCGTCACCATCTCGCGCATCCAGTCTCTGCGGTAATTGTCCATCATTTGAGAAACAGATCGCCTATGTGGTGACGGATGCTCGATCTTCCACCCGATCCACAGCCAAGCGCCCAGCAGCAAGCCGAGGGCGGCGTAGTCCAGAGGGGCAAACAAAGCAGCGCGTTCGATCCAGGTCATGGGCGTGACACTAAAACTGAACGGAAGAACTTGCCAGATCACGAAATTGGTAATATTATTTTACCAAATTGGAGGATCAGCGATGAAAATGCCCCAGCCAAATCCCGATGTTCTTGCCCGCAAGCAAGCCGTTCTGGCGCGCTTGCTGCAGGTTTTGCCCGAGGATGCTGTGATTCACGATCCGGCTGAGACGCGGGCCTATGAATGTGACGCGCTGACCGCCTATCGCTGTCCACCGATGCTGGCAGTTCTTCCGTCATCGACGCAGGACGTGTCCGAAGTCCTGCGAATCTGCCATGAAGAAGGGGTTCCCGTGGTGCCACGTGGCTCTGGTACGTCGCTGGCGGGTGGGGCCTTGCCAACGGCGGATTGTGTCATTCTGGGCGTGGCCCGGATGAATGAGGTGCTGGAAGTCGATTATGACAACCGCTTCATAAAGGTGCAGACCGGACGGACCAATCTAAGCGTGACCGGCGCGGTTGAGGAGGAGGATTTCTTCTATGCACCCGACCCGTCCTCGCAACTGGCCTGTGCCATTGCTGGAAACATAGCGATGAACTCGGGTGGCGCGCATTGTCTGAAATACGGTGTGACCACGAACAACCTGCTGGGTGTGACCATGGTGATGATGGACGGCAGTGTTGTGGAAATCGGCGGCGCGCATCTGGATGCCTCTGGCCTGGACTTGCTGGGCGTTATTTGTGGCTCAGAAGGGCAGCTGGGCGTGGTGACCGAGGCCACGCTACGCATTCTGCGTAAACCAGAAGGGGCGCGGCCGGTTCTGATGGGGTTCGATGACAATGAGGTCGCAGGCCAATGTGTCTCTGACATTATCAAATCGGGCATTTTGCCGGTAGCGATTGAATTCATGGATACGCTCTGTATCAGGGCTTGTGAAAATTTCGCTCATGCCGGGTATCCCGATTGCACCGCGTTGCTGATTGTCGAGGTCGAAGGCTCGGAGGCCGAGATCGACTATCAGTTGGCGAAAATCATAGAGATCGCCAAGCGCCACAATCCCGTTGAGCTGCGTGAAAGCCAGTCGGCAGAGGAAAGCGCGAAGATTTGGCTGGGCCGCAAATCGGCTTTCGGCGCGATGGGTCAAATGAACGATTACATGTGTCTGGACGGAACCATCCCGGTATCCTCCTTACCAGAGGTTCTGCGCCGGATCGGAGAGTTGAGCGAAGAATACGGCCTGCCCGTGGGCAATGTCTTCCACGCAGGCGACGGCAATATGCACCCCTTGATCCTGTTTGACGCCAACAAACCGGGCGATCTGGAGAAATGCGAAGCGTTTGGTGCAGATATCCTGAAGCTTTGTGTCGATGTAGGCGGGTGCCTGACCGGAGAACATGGTGTTGGCATCGAAAAGCGGGATCTGATGGCGCATCAGTATGCACCAGCTGATCTTGAGGCGCAGATGGCGATTAAAGATGTGTTCGATCCGCAGTGGTTGTTGAATCCCGCGAAGGTGTTCCCCTTGGACGCATCCGAGGCGCGACGTCTGGCGGCGGAATAGGGGCTCTGCCCCAATCGCGCAGGCGCGATTTCCCCGAAGTATTTTTGAAAAGATGAAGCACATGAGACCTGAGACGGAAGACGAATTGGCGGACCTGGTGGCCGGGCTGAACGGGCCGGTTCGGATAGCTGGGGGCGGCACACGGGGTGTGACCGGGCCGGACAATGAACTGAACGTCTCTGGCTTGAGCGGCATCACTCTATATGAGCCCGGAGCCCTCACACTTGTGGCCAAGGCGGGCACGCCGTTGGCCGAGATTGAAGCCCTACTTGACGCAGAAGGTCAACAACTGGCGTTTGAGCCGATGGACCATCGGGGATTGCTTGGAACATCGGGCGAACCGACCATCGGTGGTGTTGTGGCGGCAAACGTTTCTGGGCCGCGGCGGATTCAGGCCGGAGCGTGCCGGGATTTTCTGTTGGGCGTTCGCTTTGTCGATGGGCAAGGGCAGGTGGTCAAGAATGGCGGGCGGGTGATGAAAAACGTCACCGGGTATGACCTGGTGAAGTTAATGGCCGGGTCCTGGGGCACCTTGGGTGTGTTGACCGAGGTGTCGTTGAAAGTTCTGCCCAAGCCAGAGGCCGTTGCAACTCTTGTTTGGGAGGATTGCGGGTGGGTTACGACGTCCAAACTGTTTTGTGACGCGTTAGGATCGCCATTCGAAGTCAACGGTGCGGCGCGGTTGCCCGAGGGTGGCGGCAAGCTGTCCCGGACGGTGCTGCGGATCGAGGGGTTCGAGCAATCCGTCGAGTATCGCGTTTCCAAGTTGCTGGAGCTTTTTGCGGAAAGGAAGCCGGATCAGGTTGTCACTGATGCAGTCGAAAACACCGCCATTTGGCGCGAAGTGCGTGATATTGAACCATTTTCCGACAAGCCGGGCAATGTCTGGAAAACCTCTGTCAAACCGACTGACATGACCCGTGTGGTCGGTGACGATAACCCGAACAGGGTCGTGGATTGGGGTGGGGGTCTGATCTGGACTTTGGCGCCCGAAGGCAAGGATCTGCGATCTGAACTGAGTGATGTTGAGGGACATTCGACCCTGGTGCGTGCAAACCCGGATGAGATGCAAATGCTGGGGCGGTTTCAGCCGGAAAATGCAGCTGTTTCGGCTCTAACACGCGGCATTCGAGCAAGGTTTGACCCACGATCTGTGTTCAATCCGGGGCTCATGGGATAGGGCAATGCAAACAACATTCACGGAAAAACAGCTGGAAGATCCGGCGACCCAGCGCTCGAACGAGATTCTGCGCAGCTGTGTGCATTGCGGATTTTGCACTGCGACATGCCCGACTTATCAGGTGTTGGGGGATGAATTGGACAGCCCGCGCGGCCGTATTTACCTGATCAAGGACATGCTGGAAAACGAACGTGTCCCGGATGAAAAGACGGTCAAGCACATCGACCGCTGCCTGTCCTGTCTGGCCTGCATGACCACCTGCCCATCAGGTGTGCACTACATGCATCTGGTTGATCATGCGCGCGAATATATCGAGGCGAATTACAAACGCCCTTTGACGGATCGTATCCTGCGTTCGGTTCTGGCCCAAATCCTACCCTACCCGATGCGATTCCGTTGGGCCCTGATCGGAGCAAAGTTGGGCCGTCCGTTTCGGTTTCTGATGCCCGATGCCCGGTTGCGGGCGATGCTGGATATGGCCCCAAAGTACATCCCGCCGGTCAGTCGCAATGACGACCCACAAAGCTTTGCACCCAAGGGAGACCGAAGAAAGCGCGTCGCGCTGATGACTGGCTGCGCGCAAAAGGCTCTAAATACCGACATTAACGATGCTACGATCCGGTTGCTGACGCGTTTGGGGTGCGAGGTTGTGGTGGCCGAAGGGGCCGGATGTTGCGGAGCATTGACGCATCATATGGGCAAAAGTCGTGAAAGCCACGCGGCGGCCGCAGCCAATATCAAGGCCTGGACGCGCGAAATGGACGGAGACGGTTTGGATGCCATCGTCATCAACACGTCTGGCTGTGGGACGACGGTGAAAGACTATGGGCATATGTTCCGCAATGACCCTCTGGCCAAGGACGCGGCGCGTGTCTCGGATATTGCCATGGATATCAGCGAGTTGGTCATGCAACTGGACCTGCCTGTAGGGCGTGACCAGGACCTTACGGTCGCTTATCACGCGGCTTGTTCATTGCAGCACGGACAAAAGATCAAGACCTATCCCAAGGATTTGCTGAAACGGGCCGGGTTCAAAGTTGTTGAGCCTGCTGACAGTCATTTGTGCTGTGGTAGCGCTGGCACATACAACTTGATGCAGCCCGAGATTTCGGGCCAGTTGAAACAGCGCAAGGTCAAAACGCTGGAGGCAAAGAAGCCGGACCTGATTGCCGCCGGAAACATCGGATGCATGATGCAGATCGGGTCGGGGACTCAATTGCCGGTCGTTCACACCGTCGAATTGCTGGATTGGGCGACTGGTGGCCCAAAACCAAGGTCCTTGCACCAGCAAGGAGATGCCGTGCCGATCCTGAAGTAAAGCGTATGATGCCGACCCGCATCAGTTGACCCGGAATTTCTGACGGCTCTTGATTGCCCTATTTTCGCCCAACGCGACCCGTAGGACAAATTGGTCAGAATGAGTCCCGGAGAACCGCGTGCGCAACTGGATCAAGGCGATTGTGTTCTGTGTCATGCCGATGGCGGCCACAGCACAAGATACCGGGCTGGAAAGCCTGGAAACCTCGGATTCCGGGCGCGAGTGGATGGCCGTGGGACGGCTAGACATTGCTGGCAGAGGGTTTTGCACCGGGACGCTGGTGTCGCCAACGTTGGTGCTGACCGCTGCGCATTGCCTATTTGATAAGGTTTCCGGACAACGGATCAACCCTTCGGACATTGAGTTTCTGGCCGGGTGGCGTTTGGGGCGCGCTTTGGCCTATCGGACCGCACGGCAAGCCGTGATCCACCCGGACTATCAATATGGTGCGGACTCGACGACCGACCGGGTAAGTGCCGATGTGGCCTTGATCGAGCTGTGGCAACCGATCCGAAACACAGCCGTTGTTCCATTTGAATCGGGGGATCAGCCGCGCCGTGGCGCAGAAGTTGGTGTGGTGTCTTACGCCCATGATCGGTCCGAGGCCCCTTCGCTGCAACAGGTCTGTTCCGTGATGAACCGGCAGCAGGGTGTCATGGTCATGTCTTGCGACGTTGACTTTGGCTCGTCCGGGGCACCGGTCTTTTCATTTGAGGGCTCGCGACCCCAGATCGTGTCGGTCGTCGCGGCCAAGGCCAGTTTGGACGGCCAAAACGTGGCAATTGGCACTGCTGTTGAACACTCGCTGCAACTACTGCGCAATGAGCTGTCTGCCGGGCGTGGATTTGGGCTTTCAACGCCAGGATCCGGGACGGGTAAGAACATTGGCGCGAGGTTTATTCGGCCATGATCAGAGTTTTAATGAGCCTCATTTTAGGGTTGAGCGTTCTTGGGACGGCGTCCTTTGCCCAGGCGAACAAGCGCAAGTTGACGGATCGCGACGACCTTTACGGCTGGGAGGCGATTGGCCGACTGGACATGGGAGACGGGTCATTTTGCACGGGCACACTGATCGCGCAGGATATGGTTCTGACCGCAGCGCATTGCGCCGTGAATGGGCGCACAGGAAAGGCATTTGCCCCGGAAGACATTACTTTTCGTGCGGGGCTAAGCAACGGTAACGCCCTGGCCGAGAGTCGGATTACACAGGTCGCTATTCATCCCAGCTATGGTTCTAAACCGCCGCTTTCCCATGACAGCGTTCGGATTGACGTCGCGCTGTTGCGCCTCGATAAGCCCATCCCTTACTCCGTTGCAGACCCTTTTGCACTGCACAGCGGGCGTGTTCTGGGAAATGAGGTCAGCATTGCCTCTTATGGCCGCGGGCGGTCCGAGGCGATCACGCGGGAACGTTCGTGCCGGATCATCGATCGTCAGCAAGGTCTGATCCTGTTTGACTGTGACATTACCTTCGGGTCGTCCGGGTCCGCTATTTTGGCAAAGAACGGGTCGCGTTGGCAGATTCTGTCCGTTGTTTCGGCGGTTGGTACAAACGGAAGCCGAAAGATAGGCTTTGGTATGGAATTGGACGGAATTGTCGCTGAGCTTAAGGCGATCATGCGGCGCGACGCACCGCAGCCAAAAGCGTCGATCCGCCGGTTGCAGGTTGGGTCCGGAAAGTCTGGATCCGGTGCGAAATTCATCAGTTCCGGCGGGGGTTGAACTCGGTCAAATCGCTACCCATGTGAAGTGTATCGGATCGCCACAACGGGGTCCGGTATCAACCAATGCCCGTCCAGTTGGAGGGCACAAATCGCAAATCGCTCGAAGATGAGGATACGACACATGCGTACATTTGATTTTGCACCGCTGCACCGCGCCACTATTGGATTTGACCAGATCGCCGACATGATGGATCGCGTTCTGACCAATGATGTGGCTCAGCCCAGCTATCCCCCTTACAACATCGAAAAAACCGATGCCGACACCTATCGCATTTCCGTAGCTGTCGCCGGATTTTCCGAAGCAGACCTGTCCGTCGAAGTGAAGGAAAACTCGCTTGTCGTGTCGGGTAAGAAAGCTGCCGAGGACAAAGATCGCAGCTATCTGCACCGTGGCATCGCCACCCGCGCATTCGAACGCCGTTTTGCGCTGGCTGATCACGTGCGAGTCACGGGCGCCAGCCACGAGAACGGCATGCTGAACATCGACCTGAAGCGCGAGGTGCCCGAGGCCCTAAAACCGCGCCGGATCGAGATTTCTTCGGCCAAAGCCATTGAGAAAGATGTGGTTGACGCCAAAGCCGTGAACTAAAGCGCTTGAAAGCTCTGCGGCAGTCGCCTCCTCCCAGACTGCCGCAACACACGCCCCGCGTTCCTCCAGACGCGGGGCGTTGTTTTGCTGTGAAGTTTTGCTATATGGGTCGGTAATCAAATGGCTACGGGCTTTGACGGTTTGAAAAGAGTATTCCGCGCGCCAATCCCAACGCTAACAGAATTCCCCCTATTCCCAACCCTATGTAGCCGTATGTTTTCATCGAGTTCTGTACTTGAGCCAATTCAAAAGGGTTGGCACCACTGAGTAGTGCGTCTTTGAACAATTGCGGATCGCTCGCATAGTATAGCAGGATGCTTCCAAGGCCACCAAAAAGAACGCTACAAAACATCCAGAATATTGGCGAAATCTCGTACATCGTATTGGTCCCGTTTGTCTTGGCGCGCTGTATTGCAGGACGAATCGCTAAGACATACACAATTACAATAGCGATCACTAATAGGACAATTGCTGGTAGCCCCAAATTGTTCAGCATAATTCAACTCCTCGTTAATTCACTTGTTTTAACGAACTTCGAGAATATTGTCGCTGCTTTCTTTCGCGCCTCAAACGTTGCAATCTATCAGGTCGTTATCCGTGGAAAACATACGGGCTTGGTTGGTGGAAAGTGCAAAATTACGGCTCGAGCCACTCAAAAAGAAGCAAGAAAAGGCTTATTCAATCACCCAAACGAGTGGCCCGTTCGCTCCGGTAATGGTCACGCGTTCTTCGCCCAGAACTGTTTCCTGGCAAACCTGACCCGCGTCAGCCAAAGGTGATGGCGGGTTAAGCGCACGGCACCATTGACCGCCGATAATCTCCCACGTTCCGCTGAATGAATTTCCATTCTTGCTTGTGCCGGTAAATGTACCGTCTTCCAATACATCAATAACTGTGCCGCCGTTTGATAGCGTTTTACCGGAAAGAGCTGCAACAAGCGGATCCTCTACGCTGGTGTCCGTACAAGCGCTGATACCTAGCAAGGCAGTAGGCACAAGAATATTAATCAGTTTCATAACTTCCCCCTATTTAAAAAAGTGCAGTCAGCAAACGCTGCGCAAGTTGTTTGTGTCAATACTCAAATACTTAAACGTTTCTCAGGGTAATGCTCACTAAACTATACCGCGAAAAAAGGACTACCCCGAACGTTGAATTGCGGGGCAGCCTTTCAATTTTGAAGCTTAGTTCCCAGCCGTGACTGACCCGATTGACCAGAACATCGTTTCGCCCGAGGCATCGTCGACGCCGTCATTGTCGGTCATCACAAACGCCTCGCCCGAGGGCAAGATGGCCAGACCTTCGATCTTGTCCAGAACGTATCCACCGGTCGAGGTCAGGTCAGGCAGCAGGTCGCGGACCTCTTGCTTGCTGACCACAGGCAATGTGCCTCCCAGCGGGGCCGGGGTCATCTCGGACAGCGGGATGCGGTAGATCTTTTTGGTCACTGCGCGGTGGTCGTGCTGGTTGTCGCGCTCGATGACATAGATATGATCACCATAGGCCACGATTTCCGACAGACCTACCCAGCCCTTATCTGGGTCCATCTTAGGATAATGAACGGCACCCCATTCCTTGGTCTCAAGGTTATAGGCCACCAGTTTTACGTGGTTCTCAGGGTCGTCTTTCCATTCGCGTTGTACAGCCATCCACAGGGTGTCGCCAACCTTGGTGATACCCTCAAAACCAAAGCGTTTTTCAACGGCCATCAGTTCCGGCGGCAGGCCGATCTCGCCCTTGCGGTCCTTGATCAGACCGTCAGCCGAGACGTGATAGATCGCGTGCGGGATGACGCGATCGGTTCGACCTTCGGAGGCGACGTAAAAACCACCCTTGCCATCCAGCGTGATACCTTCCAGATCCAGCTTCTGTGCCGGGTTGCCATCCTGACGGTGAATGCGGATCACGTCCACGATGCGGGCCGGTTGCTGGCTGGGGTCAATCTTGAAGATCGACGGCTGGAAGCCGTAGAAGCTGTCATTGACCGCATAGATCATGCCGTCCTCATCCGCGACCAGACCGGACAGAGCACCCCATCCGATCAGTTCATCCGCACCTTCCGACGTCAAATGCGGATAGTTTGCCGGGGCGTCCTGATATTCGAAGATCGAAACATGCGCGCGCGGGCCGCCGTCTTCGATCAGGTCTTTTTCATTGGCCGAGATCAGCAGGTTGCGTTCGGGGATCGCAACGTAGCCTTCCGGACCAACGCCCGAGGGCAGCAGCTGTTTCAGCACCGGGTTGGCCGGATCGGTGGCGTCATAGACACCCACGACCGAGGCGCGCTCGGCCCCGACAAAGATCATCGGTGTGCCGCCAAAGGTGGCTGCTGTTACGCTTTCCGGCTCAACGCCTTTACTGTCCGAGCGTTTGTCAGGGTAGTGGCCGATCTGGATGATAGCCTGCTCAAAATCGGTGCCGTTTTCGTAAACAACGGTGCCGTCTTTGTGGAAGATGGTCCAACCACGCGACCCGCCCTCATAGTCACCTTCGTTGGCGGTAGCGAAATGATTGTCGTCGATCCACTTCACCGCGTCCGGTTCGCGCAGGCGGCCTAGCTGGCTTTCGGTGAAGATCAGCGCGCCGCGCTCATCAGTGGCGTCGATGCCTTCCAGATCAACTGCACCGGCTGAAAAATGGCTGACCACGTTGCCGTCCTTGTCGACCACCGCGATGTGGTTGTTTTCCTGCAATGTGACGACGGTCTCACCCAGAGTGTTGATGTCAACGAACTCGGGTTCAGGGTCGGTTGGGGCAACCTCGGCCAAACCGGTCAGCGCAGCCATTTTCATGCCCGAGCAATCCAGCGCGCCGTCTTTCAGCGGCACCAAAGCCAACGACCCAGCGGGCAGCTGCGGGATGATGCCGTCATTCAGGTCTTCGTCGCGTTCATTTTCGATTGCCACAGCGATAAAGCTGCCATCGGGGGCGATGGCGACGCTGTCAGGCTGGCCGCCCAGATCGCACGCACCGGTTTCCGATTTGCCCCCGATATCGACCGAGATCAGTTTGCCGGACGGGGCGGTATAGCTTTCCGACGTGTTCACGCCCACAAAAGCCGTTGCACCAACGATGCCAACGGATGTCGGCTCGCCGCCCACTTCCATCGCACCCAACGGGGCCGGGCTTGCAGGGTTGGTTATATCGATCATCCCGATCACTCCCAGCGGGCTGTCGGTATAGACCAGCGTCATGCCGTCAGCGGTGGCCGCGATGATCTCGGGCGAGGTCTCACGGGTTGTATCCGCTCCCTCGGCCATGTTCTTGACGACCGGGAAGGACGCAATTCGGTTGAAGTTCATCTCTGCCACGGCCTGACCGGCGGTCAGGGCAAGGGCAGATGTCAGGCAGGCATAACGCAATGACATCGGTAAGTTTCCCCTCTCAGTTGGATATGAGGGGGATGAACCCGGGTCATTGCAGGGATGTGACGGTTTATTTGCAGTTTTATGACAAACCGAACGGCCCCGGCACCTTGCACCGGGGCACTAAAGGATCAAACCGACAGGCAGACGTACTTCATTTCCAGATAGTCTTCCATGCCGTGATGGCTGCCTTCGCGGCCCAGACCGGATTGCTTGACGCCGCCAAACGGGCCCAGTTCGGTTGAGATGATGCCGGTGTTCACACCGACGATGCCATATTCCAGCGCCTCGGCCACTTTGTACACGCGGCTCAGGTCCTTGGCATAGAAATACGAGGCCAGACCAAAGATCGTGTCATTCGCCATGGCGATGACGTCATCCTCATCTTCGAATTTGAACAACGGGGCCAGCGGACCAAAGGTTTCGTCCTGTGCCACCATCATGTCCTGGGTCACACCTGTCACGATGGTCGGCTGGAAGAACGTGCCGCCCAGGTCGTGTGGCAGGCCGCCGGTTAAAACAGCACCGCCCTTGTCAGTGACGTCCTTGATGTGCTCTTCAACCTTGGCGACGGCTTCAGCGTTGATCAGCGGGCCAGTTGTGGTTCCGTCTGTCAGACCGTCACCAACTTTCAGCGCCTCAACAGCGGCCTTCAGCTTGGCCGCAAAGGCATCGTAGACACCGGCCTGCACGTAGATACGGTTTGCGCAGACGCAGGTCTGGCCGTTGTTGCGGAACTTGCACATCATTGCGCCTTCGACCGCTGCGTCGAGATCGGCGTCGTCAAACACGATGAACGGCGCGTTGCCGCCCAGTTCCATCGAACATTTCATCACCTGATCAGCGGCTTGTTTCAGCAGAATGCGCCCGACTTCAGTCGATCCGGTGAAGGTCAGCTTGCGCACACCGGGGTTCTCGCAGAATTCTTTGCCGATCTCGCTGGCGCGCGACGAGGGCACGACGTTGAACACGCCAGCCGGGATGCCGGCCTTTTCGGCCAAAACGGCCAGCACCAGAGCAGACAGGGGTGTTTCCTTCGCGGGGCGCGCCACAAAGGCGCAACCAGCAGCAAGGGCAGGCCCGGCCTTGCGGGTGATCATTGCGTTGGGGAAGTTCCAGGGCGTGATCGACGCAGCAACACCGATGGGCTGTTTCAAAACCATGATCCGCTTGTCACGCTGGTGGCCCGGGATCATCTCGCCGTAGATACGTTTGGCTTCTTCGCCAAAGAACTCGATGAAGGACGCGCCGTATCCGATTTCACCAATCGCCTCGGCAAGGGGTTTGCCTTGCTCGGCCGTCAGGATCTTGCCCAGATCCTCGGCGTTTTCCATCATCAGATCGAACCAGCGGCGCAGGATCGCCGCGCGTTCTTTACCGGTTAGCTTGGCCCACTCTCTTTGGGCAGCCTCAGCCTGTGCAATAGCGCCTGCCACCTGAGCACGGCTGACATCGGCCACCTCGGCCACCACGTCGCCGCGGGCGGGGTTGGTCACTTCAAAAGTACCATTGTCTCCATCCACCCACTGACCACCGATATAGGCCTTGGTCGCCAGCATTTCAGGGTTCTTTAGAATCGACTTCAGATCAGTTGTTGCGTCCAGCATAGGCCAGTCTCCGGCAAGGATTTTGTTTGCGCGCACCCAATCAGCTGGGTTCGAGACTGTCTATGACCACTTTACCCCCTAAATCAATCCAGTTCAGGATGAACACAGTGTGATTTTCGCATATCAATCCACTTAGGTTTGCGGCCATCCGCCTATCTTTTTCGCTCCGAGTTTGCAAAAGTCTGGTGGAAATATAGGCGCGGGGGGATGTAAATACTTATAACATTCCCTATCTCATTGGTTAAACATACAAAAAGGGACACAGCAGATGTCGAACCAGCAATTCGAAGCCCTGATTGAAGAAACTCAGGCAAAAGTGCGTGAAAGCCAGTCGCAGATCGAAGGGCTGACATCACGCATCGAAGCGGCACGGGCCAAGATCGGCACCGCCGAGGCGGATATCGACATCGAAAACGCCACGCTTGAGGATGTGCATGCCCATACCGAGGTAATGAACGCCAATATCGCCGAGCTGATCATGGGTCTGGACGACGTCACCAACGCGTTTTCCAAGGATTTCGATGAGATGCGCTCGAAAACCGGGTGGGAGTCGTTTGTCGGCATCTTCTCGAAAGGCAAATCCGAGTCGATGCGGCAGGAACGGATGCGCACCGCCAATATCGACGACAAGCTGCAAGACCTGATCGCCAAATCCGACGTGATCGTGAAATTGCTGCAGGGGCAATTGTCGGTGTTGGAAGAGCAGCGCGTCAAGGTTGAGGACAACCTGACCGTAACGCTGGACGATCGCGAAGCAACGGTGGCCGAGCTTGAGGCGTTGCGTACTGAGATTCAGGGCATGGACCCGACGATCATTACGCTGGAGAACAAAATCAGCGTCGAACAGGATGCCGCCGCGCGCACCCAGTTAGAGACTGAATTGGCCGAGCTGAACAAGCAATACAACGCCAAGGTTCAGGAAGAACAGGTTAAGCTGGCCAAGTCTCAGACGCTGGAGCGTTACATCGAAAAGGGCAAGACATGGGTCGATTCACTGCAGAACCAGGCGGCGACGCAGATGGTGCTGATCAACAAGCTGCAGACGGACACGCAACAACGCGTGGTGCTGTATGACGCGCTGACCAAATCGCTGAAAACCGCGCAGCAGCAGGACGTGGCCCACCGCATCAACGAGATCGGCGTACAGACCGACCAAGAGGCGCAAACCGCCATGGCCGCCATCGGCACCGCGACTAACCAGAAGATGGCCGACATGCTTGAGGCGCATGAGGACCACATGGTCTTTGCCCGCGACGTGCTGGAGAAGAAGGCCAAGGCGGATGAACGCTTTGCCCGCCGGTTTGCCTCGATTGTCGAGAAGCACGATAAGAATTTGTATGGGGGTTAAACCCTGATGTGGAGCTGGAAGGTATTTCGTAAATTTGGCCTTCTGGGCGTTTTTATCACCATCGCAGGGGCAATAGTCTTTTTGTTCGCTGGCCACGATATTTCTTTAGCGGAAATTGGTGCCGACGCGCCATTTCAAATGGCCAGTCAGAAAGGTGTGAACGGGACAATTTTTTCGGCACTCTTCCTAGCAATTCTATTTGTTTTGGTTGGGTCTTTTGGAAATCTTGCCCGCGCGCTCTTTTCCATGACTGCTCACACCATTCGGAGCCGCGAGTTACAATTTTTCAATGGGCGCCAATCGGAGGCCAGTATGCTCTTCAGCTTCTTTGAACTTGATGCACTCGGAAGAGCGCATTCCGAAAAGGATGAAGGGCTGTGATTTCAGAAGTTGAAATGCTGCCGAGATCTGCAAATGACTGACCCCTCCCAAGACCATGTCGGCCTGACCGACACCTTTGCCTCGCGCCGCTATTTCCGCAAATTCGAGGTGATCACCGTCCACCTTCTGCGCGTGGCCGCGACGATGGAGGCTGAGGGCGCGATCAGCAAGCAAGAGGTGCGGATCGTGTCGCGCTACCTTTCCGGGTTGCTCTACACGTTCCGGGCGCTTTCTATGAAATATCTGCTGGTAGGGCGCGATACGGGGCGGTTCTTTGGCAGTCTCGCCATGGACAAGCGCGACAGCGGGTTTCCAGTGGCGGCGGAATTGCTGACCATGGCCAATGACGCGCAACAGGCGCAGGTGCATCTGGCGAATATGCCGTCGGAAGATGATCTGAAAACCGACATGGTGCGGACGATCATTGGGGATCAGGAAATCCCCACCAAGCTGCAATTCGCGCTGTCTCAAAGGCTCTATTACGAAGAATTGCTGAAAGGTCAGCTGTTCTGGGCCCGCAACGATCCCGAATGCCATTGGATCGGGAATGAGGGCGAGCGGCGTAAGTTCCTGATCCACTGGGCGGTCTATGACAGCCAGATCAACCTGCCGGTCATTTACCTGATGCAGTTGGAGGACAGTGGTAAAACCGCCCTGCCCAAGGACCAGCGCCGCTGGCCCGAAGTGCAGGCGCATCTGATGGCGCAGTCGTTGGGCGGGTTGAAGCTGGTGACCATCGCCAAAGGCTTCGATCAGGATTTCGACAACCTGCATCCCAAACACCTGCGCCGCATTCATGTTGGGCCGATGTACTCCTCGGCCTATACCGAGCAATCAGGTCCTCTGCGGCAGGTGCTGGAGGACGCGCAAGCCCCCGCAGGTCAAGATTGGGCGCTGGCCTGGACCACCGAGGAGCTGGAAAGTGAACAGGTGATCGAGGAACGCGCAGGATGGTTTTCCACCGTCGAGCGCGAAATCTTCGCGCTGGACCCCTTTGGCGGGCAGGGGGCCGAGACGGGGGCGACGCGCACCCAGAGGTCGATCATCCTGCCCCAACGGACGTTTCAGGTGCTGGCCGAGCGCAACCCGCCGGGGTTTGCCGATGTGAACAAGTTTGTCGTCAGCAAAGCGGGGCAGGTTTTGCGCTATTAGTTTCGCCTTCGGCGAGAGTATTTTTGAAAAGATGAAGCAAGAGCGGTTCAAGAGATGAGTTTGATGTCAGATCAGATGGAACTACGCGAGGACGACATTCGCAAGCACTACCCGGCAGCGACCGCCTTGCTGAACGGGTTCGAGCATGCGCCGAGGATTGGCAAAGCAGTGGAAGCGGTTGTTGAGCGGTCTCCGGGGGTTTCTACGGGGCGGCGGTTTCGATCCACAACGCCGGGGTTGGTCACGCGGCGCACGGTGCGTTCGGACGGCGTGCATCTGGTTGAACGGATCGAGGCGTCGGACGATGGGGACACGCTGGTGTCTCCGCCTCAGGCTACGACACAGCAAGCCATTCGTCGCGCGATTGCCATCGCTTTGGCTGTGGCCGATGCTTATGCGGACCAGACGCCACTAGCCGATCTGAAACGGGCCAATCTGGCCGGAGACCTCCCTGCTCCACGCAAGACCGAGTTTTCGGAGCTGCTGACGGCTGAGGCTCTGATCACCTTGCACACGTTCGGCAATGCGCTGGCCTATCTGATGTCCTCGCATCTGGGCGAATCCACGGTTGATCTGGGCGAGATCGAAGAGGTTTTGACAGACAATGGCCAACTTGCCCTGCATGGTGCGTTGTGGGAGCTGGACCAGACGTTCGCCAAACACGCGCCTGACGACGCCCACCTGATCGCAGCCACAAGTGCCTATGCCGAGCAGTTGATGGAAAAGGTCGCCTTACGCGCCCAATCCGCGGGTCATTTGGCCCCGTTCCAGAACGCTGCTTGGCATATCGAGGCCGATGATTTGACGATCCGAGGGTTTGAGCCAGCGTCCAAGGCCAAATCCACCACGCTGACCATGACGTTCAAGAAGCCGAACGAGGTAGTGGGCAACCATATCGCCAAGTATCAGGCGATGAAGCTGGCCAAGATGCTGATGGCTTATGACTTCGACCGTCGCCTGAACCCCTTTGCGGAACTCGGCGGGTTCATCTTTACCTTCATGGGTGACGGCAAACCGGGCACCGGCAAAACCA
The DNA here is from genome assembly GCF_056537285.1 of Ruegeria sp. CF8. Lineage (NCBI taxonomy): Bacteria > Pseudomonadati > Pseudomonadota > Alphaproteobacteria > Rhodobacterales > Roseobacteraceae > Ruegeria > Ruegeria sp. CF8. The sequence continues at coordinate 58,006 of NZ_JBQFRG010000010.1, forward strand.
CCCTGATCCAGATGATGGCGGGGCTGATCAATGATTATTGCCAGAACGCGGGCTATCCATTCCGCTATCAAAATCTGAGCACCGACAATATCGACAGCTATCAGGGCAAATCCGGCCAGAACGCCAAGGCGTTTATCAACACGATCATCGACCCGTCGGTCATCGGCTTCGGCACCATCGATGATATCGACCAACTGGCTGGCAAACGTGGCGACCGGCAGTCCAGCGCAGGCCAGCTGGAAATCACCGCTGTGCTGATGGAGAGCTTTGCGGGTGCCAACACCGTCGTGCGCGGCAATTGCACCTTTGGCATGTTTTCGAACTACCCCGAGAATGTGGACGACGCCCTGCGCCAGCGGGCGGGCGCGCGGTTTCTGGTGGACGGGCCGCAGACGCGCGAGGATTACATCGACATCCTGCACCTGCTGATGGGCCGCAACCACGACATCCCGCTGGGCGAACACGAGGCCTATGCCGCGCAGGAGATCAAGAAAGCCGTCGCCGCCAGCTTCGAAAGCCACTCGCGCCCGCATGAGGATGCTTTGTTGCAGGTCTATGACCGGGTTTCAGGTGAGATCGGCCAGATGGACACGATCGCCAAGCTGGGCACCTACCTCAAGGCGATCCAAGCCGCGGATGAGCGCTTTACCGGTCGTGCAATCAAGAACATCACCGACGCGGTCAAGGTCCGCGCGATGGACTTCGAGCTGCCCGACGAATGGATGGAAAACCCCGACCTGTTCCTGTTCCGCGACTACGACACCAAGAAGGCGATGATCGACGACCTGCGCCAGCCGATCACCGTTGAGATGGTGATCCAAGAGATCAACCGCTACGCCGACAGCGAGTTCCGCTATGCCGACAAGAGCGACGAGGTCGCAATCGAGAACGCCGTCCGCGAGATGGGCCGGATGGAAGAGGCCAAGCGGCGGTATTTGGAGGGGAAGGGGTGATGCTTGTCTTCGCGGTTTCCGGTTTGGCGCTTGTTTTGGGTTTGATCCTGCCTGTGCGTTGGGGCGTTTTCGGGTTTCTAGGCGCCGTGCTTGTCTTGTTCCTGACCCAGTTCGGCGTGAACGCGGGCAGCGGTTTTGAGGGTACTTCGTGGGAAGAATCCCTGATCCTGTTTGAGGGCAGCGTGGTCTCTTACATCGGGTTCAACTTGCAGATCACGGCCCGGGCGTTTGCGCTGCCTTTGTTGGTGCTGGCGGCAATATATGTAGCAAGAGTGTCTCGGTCGAAATGATGCATGAACATGACTTTCGATCCTTTCTGGAGGGGAGCAGGTGAACGAATTCAGCGTCTTGCCCCTTGTGCTTGTATCGTTGGCTCTACCCGCTGCTTTAGGTTTGGTGGTTGTCTATTTCGTTGCGCGTAAAAAATTCGAACATCATCAGGCACAGAAACGTCTCTATGATGAATTTGAACTCGGACCGATCGCTGGATGGTCGCTACTGCTAAATTTGACTATCGTACCGATGCTAATGACATTTTTGACATGGATTCTGATCGCCTCAGAGGACTTTGAAGTCCTGTCTGCGTTGTGGTGGTGGTTCGTTGGCACAATCGTGCTAGCACTTCCTTGGTTAGTCTTTGCGGGTGTGATGTTCATGTATTTAAAAAGAAAACTGTTTGACACAGAGTGTGCAACTCCAGAGATAAATGAGAACAACGCATGATCCGCCTCATCGAAAAAGGCCTGATGTTCGGCAATCTCGTCCACATCTCCAGCCCGGCTCTGGTCGAGCGGTATAATCGCGCGTTGCGGCATCTGGCGGGCAAGACCACGGCGCTGACGGATTTCCATGTTGATATCTCGGGTTATTCACCAGAGGTGGGGATTGAGCTGGAGGACTCGCTCTACCTCAACCCCAACGGGGTCAACCGGCAGTTCATTCTGCTGACGACCGAGCAGAAACGCGCGCCGCTGCTGAACGTCAAATTCTCGACCTCGCGCGATATCCTACGCGAATTCATCGAGATGAATGAGGCGCAGCTGTTCGCCCTGACCGCCACCGATGCGGTGGCTGGAGAGTTGGTGAACTCGGTCATCAAACTTACGACGCCCCGCGATCTGCTGAACCTGCGCAAGATCGAGATTGAGGCTGACACCGCAGGCGGAACCCTACGCAAGGCACAACAGCTGGCGGGCATGGTCGAACAGTTCAAGACCGAAGAGGACGCCTGGTTCGACGATGTGCTGATCGCCAAGATGATCGAAACCGCCAAGGAAACCGGCGACGTTACCCGCAATCCGGTCCGTCTGCGCCACACGGATTTTGAGCAGCGCAATTTCTGGACCGCGCATTTTGGCGGGCTTTACCTATTCCCTGATCTGGATCACCCAGCGGCCATCTGTATGGCCGAAAAGCCGGACGATCTGTCGATCAAATACACTTTCGACCCTTCACAGCGGAACCAGATTGCTAAGTTTCTGGACTACAACAATCTGGTCGAACCGATTGTCAAAGCGCGGGGCGTGGATGCCGCCGCGATCTTGCAGCAGAAGATGGATTTCCTGACCGTCGATGCGGCTGCGGATGCTGATGTCGACCTGACCGGGCTGGATCGCAGTGACATGCGTCGGCTTGCGCGCAACCACTCGGATCGATTGCCCGAAGCCTATCACGGGCTTGTCCAATTACTGCGCTGGGCAAACGACGGTGGGCCGTGGCCGCGCATCACCTCGGACCATCCGGCCTATTTCTATACCTTGCGTGCGGCGGATACGCCGAACAGGGATCTGGTGAACATGCTGCTGTCCGAGTTGGCCCCGTTGGACCCGCGCCAGATGTTCATCTGCCATAAAGAGCTGTTCTACCGGACATATTCGGGCTGGCCCGAGCGCAAGAAAGCCTATGTTGCCGACTTCCTTGCGCGCGAGTATCAGGTGGACAAGCAAGGCGCTCGTGCTGCGTTGTTTGGGCATGAGCCGGATATGAGCGGCAATGACCGGGTCAGCGATGACATAATTGCTCGGGTCGGTCCCTGGGGTTCGGTGAGGAAAGGCTGATATGTTCGGATTGTTGCGCCTGTTGCTGATCTTGCTGGTGATTCAGACGATTGCCTATGTGGCGTTGTCTTTCTATTCGCGCGGCATTCGGCGGCGCAAACTTGAGGACTGGTGGGACGAAAAAGGCAAAACGGGCAACAAAGAAGCCTTTGTCGAACGCGGATTGCATGTGTATGACAATTCGTTCCGGCGTAAACTGATCCTGGGTGTCTATATTGTTCCGTGGGTGGCGATTAGCGCGCTAATCTACATTGTGAATTACATGTGAGGATTTAGGCATGGCCTATGTGAAATGGGCGTTCATTATCATCTTCTGGGGCTCGATTGCGGCGGTCCTGCAGTACTCGTTGCCGCAGCATGACATTGTGCGCATCGTCAACACCTACGAAGAACGGCAGGACCTGAACGACTGGACCCGGATTTTCTGGTCCGAACCGCAGGACCAGTCCGCGAGCCTGTCCAACCGGGACGTGCAGTTCATTCAGGCTGTGCGCGACAGCGGTAAACCCATCGTCTACCGAAACGAGGATACCGGCTGGGGCTGGCCCCCCTATTTCAAGTTCGACACAGCCAACCTGTATACCGAAGCCAATGATGCCAAATCGACGAAAGAGAATCCAAAATGGGTGGTCGTTACTCATTACGGGTGGCGCAACGAATTCCTTTCGATCTTTCCAAACGCCATCTTCATCAACCATGTGGATGGGCCGGATGCGCGGATTATCCCTTGGTTCAATATCATCTTCCTGACGATATTCGCCGCGTTGGTTTGGGCGATTTGGGTGCGCTGGCGCAGGTTCCGGCAGGCCCGGATCGACCCGATGCTCGAAAATGTTGAAGACGGGCTATATGCGGCCGGTGACGCGATTGAAGAACGTCGCACCAGGTTTCGACGCTGGCTGGACAGCTGGAAGTCAAAATAAAGTGCAAGGGGCGTGCGATCAGCACGCCCTTATTGCGTGAACTGCGTGTCACCTGACGATGAACTCTGCGTGTAACGCGCCCGCTGCCTTTATGGTCTTCAAAATGTCGATCATGTCCTGGGGCGACACTCCCAACGCGTTCAATCCAGCAACCACTTCGGACAGCGTTGTGGCCTCGGGGATTTCGGCAAGACCTGTGCCTTCGTCCTCTTCGATGCCAGCGATGGTGCGGGGCACGACCACTGTTTCACCCCTGGCAAACGGGTTGGGTTGAACGGCAATTGGTGCCTCTTGCACCGTTAACGTCAGATTGCCCTGAGAGACTGCGACGCGCGAAATACGGACCTCTTGCCCCATAACGATGGTACCCGACCGCTGATCGACGACGACTCGTGCTTTTGATTCAGGTTCAACCAGTATGTTTTCGATACGCCCGATGGCATGGGCCGTTGACACCGCCTGAGTCGCGGCGACATTCAGCTCGACCGTGCCGGAATCTCGCATGATGGCCACGGCCCTGTTGAACTCGGTATTGATTGCGGATTCGATCCGCGCGGCAGTGGTGAAATCGGGTTCTCTCAGCGCAAGACGCATTTGGGTCAGAGTCGACAGGTCAAAGTCAATTTCACGCTCAACCCTTGCGCCAGATGGTATAACGCCCGAAGTCGGCACCCCGCGCACCACCGAAGCGGCCTCACCCTCGGCAGAAACGCCTCCCGCCAGGATTGTGCCCTGTGCAACGGCATAGATTTGACCGTCGGCGGCATTTAGAGGGGTCATAATCAGCGTTCCGCCCAACAGGCTGCTGGAATCGCCAATGGCCGAAACCGTCACGTCGATCTGACCACCCACCCTGGCAAAGGGTGGGAGGCTGGCGGTTACTAAAACGGCTGCAACGTTCTTTGGGCGAAAGTCTTCGCCGTTCACGTTAACGCCCAGACGTTCGAGTATGTTGGACATTATCTCTTCGGTGAAAGGAGCGTTGCGCAATCCATCACCTGTTCCGTTCAGGCCGACAACAAGGCCGTAACCGACCAGATCGTTGCCGCGCACGCCGTCGAAATCGACCAAGTCCTTCAGGCGTATCGCTCCTGCCCACGCCAAGCTGGGAAGGAAGATCAGAACAAGTATCAGCGCCCTCATCTCAGAAAGTTCACCAGCGAAAGGTTCGCATTGCGAACGGTTACGGAATAGAGGCTTTCCAATTGGAACTGCACCGTTTGCAATTTGGCCGCTGTTTCATAAGGGTCGGCAGCAATCAGTTCGTTTCGGCTGAACTCGAGGCTGGTGCGGGCAGCAGAATTGCGTGTCGCGGCCTCTTCTATTCGAGCCTCGGCTGTGCCGACCTCGGCCCGAAGCTGCACAGTCGCGTCCTGCGCGTTGGCCAGATCAACACCCAACTGTGTGAACAATGCTGTGCGCTGATCGGAGGACAGCGCCAAGGTGCTATCTGTAGCTAACGCAGCCACTGCAACGTCCCGCAGAGCGGCTTTAAAGGCCGGGTCCGTTGCGGTGATCGGCAATGTAACGCTTTCGTTTTCCGATACTTGCATCGGTGAAAGAGTGTTGTTCGATCCCTGATAAATCGCGGCGTCGAACCCGGCCGGATCGTTGAACCAAGTGTCTGCCGCCAGCCGAATATCTGCCACGGTTACAAGCCCGGTCAGCTGCGGTTTCAGCGCTGCCAAAAGATCGTCTGAAGAGGGAAGGGGGGACACATCAGTGGCCGTCCCGGAAAACAGGCTGCGCCCACCGACGCGTGTGTTCAATGCCGAGATCATCGTGTCCAGTTCGTTTTTCGCCTGCACCGACGCTTGTTCATGATTCACGGGCTGATTTGCGGTTCCAAATGCCAGCAGGGACGCTGTCATATCTCCAACGGAATCTCCGAAGGTATTCAGGCTCAATTGCATGGCATCGGTAAACAGAGCGGCCTCAGACGTTGCTATACCAAAAGCATCGAGGCGGGCGAGGCTGCGATCCAGGTCCAGAAGCTGTGAATAATCGCCCCCCAACCGGCCCGAGATATCCTGTACCTGTCCAGTGGACATCTCAAAGGAAAGCGTTTCGATCTGCGTTTTTATGTCCGTGGCACGTGTGCGCAGTGTCATACCGCGCGCCAGATCGCCGATTGAAGTCAAAGTCATCATCACAACCTCAGCAGAGTTTCAAGCAGTTCATCCACGACCGAGATGACCCGGGCGTTTGCTGCATATGTCTGTTCGACCTGCATCAGGCGTTGTAGTTCCTGATCTGTATCCACGCCTTGTTCGGCCTCAATCTGGGCCATTTGCTGTTGCGCGGTGTTGGCGAAGGCCTGGCGTTGATCTGCAACATGGGCGTTTGCACCGGCTTTGGACAGCAAAGCCTCGGTCAGTTCCGCGGCCCGCATGTTTCCTGTGCCGAACAGCCCGCCAGCTACTGGGTGCGCGTCGTTCAGGATGTTGCCGAAGGCGCGCAGTTGTGCAGATTGTCCGGGATCACCTGCCGTGCCAGCCCCCAAACCCGCGCGCAGTTTCCAGCTGTCACCGCCCATGTCAGGATCCACGCTCGCGTTGACCGAAACCCGAGAGGCAAGCCCGACAAATGCTGTGGGATCAAACCGGTTGCCACTGTCGGTAAATAGGCCGGGATCGGTGGCCAGCGCAGTCGGGTCCAGACCGGGCGTCTCGAACCGTTCGATCAAGTCGCGGGCAACAGTGTCGAGCTGAAGTTGAGCCTCAACCGCAAGCGCGTCGCGGATGGTAAACTGGGCCATCAATGCCCCACCACGGATTTGGGCGGTGTCACCGCCGGTGCGCACCGGATTCCCGTTCATCTCCAGCCCGGACAGAAGGCCATTTGCAACCGTCATGTTTGGCTTGGTCTCGCCTGTGATGGCAAAGGTGAACTCGGACGCTTTGCCCTCTAACAGGATCAACCCGCCATCCGAATACAACGAGACCTGTTCATTTGCACGCGGCACGACATTGGCCGGAATCAGAGCGTTGACCTGATCAATCAGAACATGCCGCTGGTCCAGCAGGGCACCAATGTCGCCACCAGAGTTCTTGATGGCTGGAATTTTGGCGTTCAGATCTTCGATATCTTTCAAAGCCTGATTCAAGCTTTCCACTTGCGCACCGATCTTTCGATCTGCATCCGATCGCGCCTGCCGCACGCCTTCAGACGCTGTGTTCAGCGCGTTGGCCAGATCACCTGCCGAACGTGCGACCTGATCCAGCCGCTCGATCGAGTCCGGCAGGCTGGCCGCCGTCAGGAAGCTGTTTTCCAAGTCCGTCAGACGCGTGGACAATGACGGTCCATTTGCCGGAGACCCCACCAGCTGTTCGAATCTTGCGTGAAAATCCGATACCGCAGAGTGAAGTGCCAAGTCGGCGTCAGTGGACCGTCTGTTGGCGGTCAGAACCGGGTCCTGGTGCCGTACAATGCCAACCGTGCGGACGCTGTTGCCGGAAATCTGGCTTGTTGCCAGTTCAAGGGATCGGCGCGCATAGCCCGGTGTCAGGGCATTAGCGATGTTTCCTGACACCACGGCGGCCCCTCGGCTGGCCGCTGTCAGCCCACCCAATGCGTTGTTGAGTGCCGTCGACATGTTCATGAGGCCGCTCCTTTCCTCGGGTCAGAGCCTGAATCAGCGTTTCAGGTTTGTCGTTTCTTGCAGCATCTCATCCACTGTTTGGATCACCGTGGCGCTTGATGAATAGGCGCGTTGTGTCTGGATCAGTGAGGTGAGCTCGGTGGCGACATCCGTGGTGGATTCTTCACGGGCGAAGGAAACAAGGTCTCCGGTCGGGCCTTCGCCTGCGTTCCAAAGAAAGAAGGTGCCGCTTTCACGGGATGGCGCGTAAGTTTGACTGTCCAGTGCCGTCAGACCATTGGGATTGGGAACATCCGCCAGCGGTATCTGGAACATCAGTCGGCTGACACCGGTGTCGTAGAACGCGTAAACAAATCCGTTTTCATCCACCTGCACACTGGTCATCGTGCCAACGGCAGAACCGTCTCGTGTGATTGAGACCGGTGCGAATGTATCGGAGAGTTGGGTAATGCCATCAGAGTCCCCGATCATACCGATATTGATCTCCATCGGGCCTCCGGCGACGTTGACCATGACGCTGCCCGTCGTTGGATCATATGCACCGCCTGAAACCGCCGTGACACTGGCCAGGGTACCGCCTGCTGTCCGGTTGTCGGTGAAGGTCAGTGTGTATTCTCCGATGATTGCCCCACCAGAGGCGGAGTCGCGCAGAACCATCGTCCATTCATTACTGCTGCCCGTCGCCGGAACGGTCGGGATCAGTTCGATGTCCACACTTTCGGATTTGCCGAGATTGTTAAAGTACTCGACAGACAAGGGCTGAATATCACCCGGAGCACCCGCATCCGTAGCGGTGGCAGGCAGATTCATGCGCAGGTTCATTTCCGTCGTAGGAGAGCCTGACAGCTGATTGACACTTAGTTGAATGGGTTCAAGGGCGGCTGGCGTGTCACGCGGTACAGACGGGATAGTTCCGTCCGGTGCTGCGCGCCAACCCAGAAGAACAAGGCCCGATTCGGTCACCAGATATCCTTCTTCGTTGGTGCGGAAAGATCCGGTTGTGGTCAGCAGCATCTCATTCGAGTTGTTGTCGATCTGCGAACTGGGACGCACAGGCAACATCCCGCGCCCGCGCACGGCGAGGTCAGTGGAATTGCTGGTTGTTACCAAAGGCCCGCGCTGATCAATCATGCGCTGGCTTGTCGTGCGCACACCGCCTGCCGAGTAGCTGCCGCCCTGACCCGACGTGACCATCGAATGAAAATCGGTTTCGACCCGTTTGTACCCATAGGTCGAGGAATTCGCGATATTGTCGGAAATCGTCGCCAGCCTGTTGGCGTTGGCCTTCAGCGCTGCCACACCGGCATTGAGCGAAGAGGAAATGGTCATGGGCGCGCCCTTCTGTTGCGTCAGTCGTTGATGCAACAGGTAACGCGCTGCCTCTTAACAGCGCGCTAACATGTAAAATGCGTTCTATCCTTTAGGGCTGGCGCAGGAAGATCACCTCTACCCTGTTGTTCCGCGCGGCCATAGGGTTTTCGGTAAACAATTCCCGGTCTGCGTGACCGGTAACGCGATCCATTCGTTGCGCCATGACACCTTTGTCTTGCAACAACTGACGCAATTTCTGAGCACGGGCTGTCGACAGATCCCATGCTGTATTGCGTACCTGAACCACCGGTGATGCGCTCACATGACCCTCAACAGCGATTGGATTTGTCACCAGATCCGAAGATCGGGCAATGATCAGCGCCAGTGCCCTCAGAAAACGGGTGGGTATCGCGGATCCTGATTCGAACAATGCCTGGTCCTCGGTGTCGAAAAGTTCAACGACAAGCCCTTCATCGGTCACGCGCGTGACAATATGTTTGAGCAGCTTGTCCGACACCTCGCTTTCACCGGTACGCCCCAGCAGCTTTGCCTCAAGCGTTGAGAAATCTTCTTTGTTCCCTTTGCCACCGCGTTTGGCATCCACACCAATTGAGCCACGTGCCTGGCGCGACTCAGTTGCGTGTTTGTCTGTGGCGCCAAGGCCACCCCGCAACAGTGTGTCTTCGGACAACATGCTGTCACCGCCAAATGCCCCGTCACCCCCGCCGGATTCCGGACTAAGCGGGATTGTTGGCGCGAAGTAGTCCGCCAACCCCTTGCGTTGTTGTTCCGTTGTCGCGTTAAGCAGCCACATCAACATGAAGAAGGCCATCATGGCCGTAACAAAGTCGGCGTACGCGACTTTCCACGCGCCGCCATGGTGGCCATCGCCACCTGATACACGCTTCTTCTTGATGATGATTGGCGCCGCATTGGTTTGCGCACCCATGTCCACCACCTTTTTATCACCCGACTCTGTGACTAGCAGCGCAGGTCTTAAGGTGGCCTTAACACTTAAAACTGTTCAGAATTCCCTTAACGCGGCACACCGACCGAGGCACGGCGTAAAATCAGAGACAGGCGGTTAAAACTGTTTTCGATCCCTTCCGGGTCCAGTTTGCCGAAAAACGCATCCAATTCGTCATGAACGCGCACGGCCTGATCCAGAAGTGGATCAGACCCTTCGACATAAAGCCCGGCCTTAATCATGACCTCTGACTGTTCGTAGCTGCCGACAAGTTTGCGGGTTTCCGCGATCATCTGATTCTCGGCGTCAGAAGCTGCAGCCGGTAAGCTGCGGGATACAGATTTGCTGAGGTCAATCGCCGGGAACCGCCCGCGTTCAGCAATGTCCCGGCTAAGCACGATATGCCCATCCAGCACGCCGCGCAGAATGTCTGCGACAGGCTCATCCATATCTGACCCGGCCACCAGAACGCTGAACACAGCCGTTATGTCCCCCTGATCCTGTGCGCCCGGTCCTGCGCGTTCGCACAGGTTTGCAATCAGGGGCGTAACCGACGGCGGATATCCCCGCAAAGAAGGTGATTCCCCCGTTGCGACGGCAATTTCCCGGTGCGCTTCAGCAAAACGGGTCACAGAATCGGCCAGAAACAGAACGTTCAGGCCCTGATCGCGCAAGAATTCGGCTGTCGACATCGCCGACCACGCGCAACGTCTGCGCGACAAGGCCGACTGATCCGAGGTGGCAGCAATGACGATGGTCCGTTTCATGGCCTCGGGACCGATCGCGTGGGCGACAAACTCATTCACTTCGCGCCCCCGTTCACCCACCAGAGCGACCACGACCGCATCGGCCTGCATGGAGCGTGCGAGGGTTGATAGAAGCGAGGACTTCCCAACGCCCGATCCGGCAAACAGCCCGACTCTCTGACCACGTACAATCGGCAGCATTGTATTGAGAACGGACAACCCTGTGGCCATGCGCTCTCCCAATGGTTTGCGCGAAACGGCGGGCGGCGGGGCCTGCATGATGTCGCGGTCCTGCGCCCCGTTTAGCAGAGGTTTCCCGTCCAGTGGTTTGCCAAAAGGATCGATGACGCGCCCCAACCAATGCAGGCCAGGAGCAAAGTCAGGAGAAGGGTCAAGATACACGCGGTCTCCCAGACTGACACCATCTGGTGCAGCACCCGGTATCATGTGGACATACTCCGCATCCGCATGCAGCACTTCACCGGAAAGATCAGGCCCCGAGCGCCGTTGCAATGTTAGCAGGTCGCCGATTCGCGCGTGGCTGTTCAGACCGCTGATCTCGATCAGGCCTTGTGCGACTCCACTGACCAGACCCACATGCCGGACTGCGATCATCCTGTCGAATTCATGTTTAAGAAGCATGGGGTCGAGATCGGACATTGTGGGTTCTCCAACTGAGTTCTGAAAACGCTTTCTAAAGGAATCGGGGTTAAGCCTTGATTGAAATTGATCGAGCGAGAAGCCCCGATGTTCTATGACCTGAACGTCTTTAAGACCGCGTACGCAATGGCAACCCATGCCGGGCAACGGCAGGCGGTCATTGCGCGCAACATGGCCAATGCGGATACGCCCGGCTACCAGCCGCGCGATATCGAATCCTTCAAGACAGCTTTCGAAACCTCACAGCGTGAAGCGACTATGGCCGCCACGCGACAGGGTCATCTGCACGGAGGTTCCGATGCAAAAAGCTGGGCCGAGTTCGATGCAATCTCTTCGGGTGATCCCAACGGCAACGGTGTGTCCGTGGAAGAAGAGATGCTGAAATCGGTCGAGGTGAAGCGCCAGCATGACCGGGCTTTGGCGATCTACAAGTCATCCATGAATATCCTGCGCACCAGCCTGGGTCGTGGTTAAGGGGAAAGAAGATGAGCGATTTTTCCCATTCTCTGACCGCATCCGCCAGCGCCCTGCGTGCACAGGCCACCCGCTTGCGTCACGTGTCCGAAAACATTTCAAACGCGGATACGCCCGGTTATCGGCGAAAAACCGTGCCGTTTGAAACTGTTCAAGAAGATGGGCGCGACATGGTGCAGGCGGGTCGAGTGACACTCGATAGGAGTGACCTGAGCCGGATTTACGATCCCGCCCACCCAATGGCCGACGAAAGTGGCCACTATCAGGGATCGAATGTCGATCTGATGATCGAAATCGCTGACGCGCGTGAGGCGCAGCGCAGCTACGAAGCCAATCTCAAGATGTTTGATCAGACACGGCAGATGTCGTCGTCGTTGATGGAATTGCTCAGAAAATAAAGGACAGCCAGAATGGATATCCGATCCCTGACCGCCGCACAGAACTATGCCGGCGCACGCCCCGCAACACAGGCCGACCCCGAACATACCGGGATGGCGCAGGGGCTGAAGGCCAGTTTCCAGGACTTTGCGGCCACATTGAAACACAGCGAGCAGATGTCTCAGACCGCGATGGTTGGGCAGGCCGATCCTCATGCACTGGTGCAGGCTCTGGCGCAGACCGAACTGGCCGTTGAGACGGCCGTGGTCGTGCGCAACAAAGTGGTCGAGGCGTATCAGGAAATCCTGCGCATGCCGGTCTGACGAGATGCTGAGCGAAGGTCTTTTCTATGACATCGTACGTCAGGCTCTTTGGGTCGCCGTGATCACGTCGGTCCCGATCTTGGCGGTTGCCTTGGTCTCGGGTCTGATCGTCGGGCTGTTTCAGGCACTGACGTCGATTCAGGAAATGACACTGACCTTTGTTCCCAAGCTGATCGCCATCGTTGTCGTGTTCTGGATCTCGATGGGGTTCATGACACAGACCCTTGTCACGTTTTTTACCGGAACACTTGTCCCTTTGATTGCAGGAGGTCGCTGATGGACACTGCCTATGTCACCCTGTCCCGCCAGTCCGGTTTGATGAGCGAAATGCGCCTGGTAGCGAACAACATCGCCAACGCCAACACAACGGGCTATCGCCAGCAAGGACTGGTGTTTTCCGAGTTCATTCAGGACATGCCGAAAAGCCCTTCGCTGTCCATGAGCCGGGCCGAAGCACGCAACACGTCCTTGCGGCAAGGCGTGCTGACGGAAACCGGCGGCCAGTTTGATTTTGCCATCGAAGGTGATGGCTTTTTCATGCTCGAAACGCCGGATGGAAATCGGCTGACGCGCGCCGGCAGTTTCTCACCCAATGCGGAAGGGGATTTGGTTGCCATGGATGGCGCACGCGTGATGGACGCCAACGGTGCCCCGGTTTTTATCCCGCCCGATGCAGCCACAATTGATGTCGGGAGTGACGGAACCTTGAGTGTCGACGGGCAATTGTTGGGTCAGTTAGGCGTTTTTAACGTCGGTGACCCCAAGACCCTCGTCCGCGAAGGTAACACCCGTTTCCGTACGGAAGAGGCCATAGACCCGGTCGACGAGCCGGTTGTTCTTCACCGTTTTTTAGAAGGCTCCAACGTCAATGCCATCGAGCAGGTGACCCGTCTGGTTGAGATCCAGCGGGCCTACGAATTGGGGCAGAGTTTTCTGGAAAGTGAAGACAAGCGGGTGCGTGGGGCGCTGGACGCCCTGATGCGTTGATCAGAACAAGGAGAGTGTGAAATGCGAGCCCTTAAAATTGCCGCCACCGGAATGAGTGCGCAACAGATGCGGGTTGAGACGATCTCGAACAACCTGGCGAATATGAACACCACCGGCTACAATGCCCGGCGGGCCGAGTTTGCAGATTTACACTATCAACAGATGGCACGCGCCGGGGCAGTCAATGCGTCGGACGGCACGGTTCTGCCCACTGGGATTCAGCTGGGTCTGGGTGTGCGACCCGCCGCTGTAACGGTGCAGCTGGAACAGGGCGCTTTGTCGGCCACAGGCAGTGATCTGGATGTTGCGATCGAAGGTCGCGGATATTTTGAGGTGACGCTTCCAAGCGGCCAGACAGCCTATACACGCGATGGCAGCCTGAAACGTTCGGCCGAAGGTCTGATTGTCACCTCTGATGGATTTGCGGTATCGCCAGAAATCACAGTTCCCGACGACGCGCGGTCGATTTCGATCAACGCAGGCGGTGAAGTTTACGCCTATTTCGACGACGCTCCGGAAGGTCAGCTGCTGGGAGAGTTCACGCTTGCCAGCTTCTCGAACGCCAAGGGGCTTGAGGCAATCGGAAGCAATTTGTTCAAAGAAACCGAGGCCTCAGGTTCGCCCGTTTTGGGCACGCCAGGCGAAGATGGACTGGGGACCATACGGCAGGGCTACCTGGAAGACAGCTCGGTCGATGCAGTGCGCGAGGTGACAGAACTGATCGAGGCGCAGCGCGGTTATGAAATGAACGCCAAAGTCATTTCGGCTGTCGATCAGATGATGAGCGCAACAACACAGGTGCGCTGATGCGAGTTCTCTTTCTGGGCCTGGTGACGCTGATCCCATTTGCTGCGCATTCTGACATCGTGGTCTCAACCCGAACGATAAGGGCAAAAGAGATCATCGCCGCTGCGGATCTGGAAAAGAAATCCGCAGAAATCCCCGGCGCAGTGACGGATCCCAACGTCTTGATCGGGCAGGAAGCACGGGTGGCTCTTTACCCCGGCAGACCCATTAGAAGCGTGGATGTTGGTCCGCCCGCTGTAGTGGATCGCAACGACCTTGTTGTTCTGGTGTTCAACAGCCAACCCTTGTCAATCACAACAGAGGGCCGGGCCTTGGGGCGCGGCGCAGTCGGCGATCGCATTCGGGTGATGAACCTTTCGTCCAGAACAACGGTAACAGGACGAATCCGTCCGGATGGTCAAATCGAGGTGCAGTGATGTACAGACTTCCGAAAACTATTCTTCTGACGGCGTTTGCCTTGTCTGCGTGCGGGCGGTTGGATCACTTGGGCAAACCACCGAGTTTCACACCAAATGAAGACTCGCCGGAACAGGTGGCCATGCTGTGGCCGGGCCTGCCGTTGCACACGCAACCTCAGCGTAACGTGGACCGATCCTCACTTTGGAGTGGTGGTCAACAATCTTTGTTGGGTGATCAGCGGGCGATCAAGAAAGGGGATATCCTGACCGTTGTGATCGAGCTGGATGAAGAGGCCGAGATATCCAATGACACGCGTCGCTCCAGATCCGGGTCGGAAGAGCTGGGGGTTGGTAGCTTCTTTGGCCTGCCGCAACGCGTACAAAAGAATTTGCCGGAAGGCGCGTCCTTGGACGACGCCGTCGCAATCGAGTCGGACTCTTCAAGTTCCGGGCGGGGATCCGTCCGGCGGAACGAAAAGCTGACACTGCGCGTGGCTGCCACGGTGCTGGATGTGTTGCCGAATGGCGTACTGGCCATATCGGGCTCGCAGGAACTGCGCGTTAATTTCGAACTGCGCGAGCTTTTGGTGGCCGGCTATGTTCGCCCACAAGATATCTCGCGTCAGAACGAAATCACCTATGACAAGATCGCGTCGGCGCGGGTGTCCTATGGCGGTCGGGGGCAGATTACGGATGTTCAGCAACCCCGTTACGGCCAGCAAATTCTTGATTCTCTTCTTCCATTCTGAGGTGAAGGTGTGATTGCAAAGCTGATGCCCGTAATATTTCTTGTCGTGGGGTTAGGGGCAGGTGTCGGCGCAGGTCTGTTTCTGGCACCTGCACAAAAGTCTGGGGACAGTGCAGACGAAAAGGTCGATGCTTATGAGGAAAATGCCGATAGCAAAAAACCAGACAAGCCCAAGTCATCGGAAGCAAAAGAAAAAGACGGCGACTATGGGTTTCTGAAGCTGACCAAGCAGTTTGTCGTCCCCGTTGTGAAAGACGACGCGATAGACGCCATGGTCACAATGACGCTTAGCCTGGAGGCTGATCCAGCCATTACCGACAGGTTCTACGCGATTGAGCCGAAATTGCGTGACGCTTTTCTTCAGGTTTTGTTTGACCACGCAAATACGGGTGGTTTCGACGGGGTTTTCACGGAATCCGGCAATCTGGATATCCTGCGTAAATCCTTGTTGGAGGCGGCGCGCAAAGATCTGGGCGATGACGTCAAGAAAGTGCTGATCCAGAGTGTAAACCGTCAGGATATCTGAGCGTGATTGGTCGGTTATTAGGCCTGCTTTCGGGCCACATGGCGACGGTGCTTCTGCTGCGCCTGCTTGGTCAGAGTTTCGACAGCTTGCTTACGCCCAAAAGCTAAGCGGAGCGTTTCTAATCCTGCAAGTTTCTGCGCGCGAATTTGGGCGAGTTGCAAATTGAGCTGCCGCCGCGTAATGGATTCCCAGCCGTTCCACAGAATATCGGTTCCTGAAATCTGGTAGCCTTCGGTTTGGCGGCTTTCTATTCGAACCTGGCTCTGCTGCATATCCAGTTTCATCAACTGCTGCTGAATCCTGGCTTCGGCCTCCAGAATTGGACGCAGCTGTTGAAACTGCTTTTGAAACGCGGCGTCGGTCACCTTTTCCAGTAGCAGAATTTGATTACTTTTCATCTGATCTGCTCACTGGCGCGCTTTCGCATCGTTTCAGCAAACCGGATCGCAGCCGCGACCGGCCGGTAGTGTTCTTCGGGGATTTCCTGACCGATTTCGACGGTTGCGTGCAGCGCGCGCGCTGTTGGTGGGTCCGAGTGGACAGGAACTCCTGCTTCGGCTGCGACAGAGCGAATGACTGCGGCCACCTCGTCCACGCCCTTGGCGACGCACACAGGCGCGCTGCCCACGGTTCTGGACCATTTCAACGCAACGGCAAAATGCGTTGGGTTGACGATCACAACATCTGCACCTGGTACATCTGCCATCATCTGGTTGGTGGCTATCTCTTGCGCACGTTGGCGGCGTTGCTGTTTGACGTGGGGATCACCTTCGGCGTCCTTGGTTTCGTCTTGAATTTCTTTTCGCGACATCCGGTTCTTGCGCATGTGCTCGGCGTATTGCCATAGGAAATCAACAACGCCGATGGCCAGAGCGATCGCGATCACAATGAACAGAAAGCGAAACAAAAGATTCATCATCAAAAGAATGGATGACTTGGCCGGGGCTGCACTGGCCGAAAGGATCTCGGTCAGATTGGCCTTAAGAAACAGGGTAAGGCAGGTACTGTAGATCACCAGCTTGACCGCACTTTTGGCAAATTCAAACAGTCCACCGCGACCAAATTTGTTTTTGGCGTTCGATATAAGCGAGATGCGCGAAAGCTTTGGCTTTAGTTTGCTGGGTGCAAAGATCAGGGCGCGCTGGGCGATCAGGTTCAGCAATACCGCAGCGGCGGGCAGGCAGAACAGTAAAGCCACAGGCAGCAGAGCACCTTGTAAGATCCCCGCAATCGGAGCGTTTGCCGGGCCGTCAGTCAGCATCTGTGAAATGTCGTCGGATTGGTCGATCAACACCATGAAAACGGTGCCCATGTGTTCGACCGTGTATGTTCCAGCCATCATGAGCGCGATCAACAATCCGGTGTACGCGGCCACGACGGACAGGTCATTTGATTTTGGAACCTCACCTTTTTCGCGCGCCTTTTGCAGCTTCTGCGGTGTCGGTTCATACGACTTGTCGCTGTCGTCATCGCCCGCGTTCATGGTCGCGCCCCGACCGGGTTCACAAAGAATGCCAGTAACGCGTCAGACCATACAGAAAGGATCAGCGGTGTTCCCGCAAACAAAAGGAACAGGCCAGCAAAGGTGATCGCGGGTGCGCCAACGAAGGCAACCATCAATTGAGGCATGGCCCGATTGATGACGCCCAGCGCAAGGTTGTAGATCAACGAAGCAATGACGAAAGGTGTGGCCAGCGCAAAGGCCAGGCCAAAACTATGTGTAACCTGTTGAACGCCCCAGCGTGACATATCTGCGGAACCGGGAAGCAAACCTGCTGGAAACAGGGTGTAGCTTTGGATCAAAAATTGCGCGGCTCGCACATGCAAACCCATGATCACAGCAAGGGTCAGCCCTGCGAGAGTCAAAAGATACCCCATGGCGGGAACCGGGTCGGCGGCAGCGCCGCCAAGAAGCTGTGAAAGGGATGTGGACTGCGCCGCGATGGATCCCGCCGTTTGCAGTGCCAGAACAAACAGACGCAACCCGATTCCAAGAGCAAGACCAATCAGAGTTTCAGTGGCCACCAAGCGAACCATGGTCCACAGGCAGGGTTCAAAACCAATGGGTGGAGTTGCAGGCAGGATGATCAGAGTAAAGGCAACGGAAATACCCAGCTTGAGCCCGATGGGAATGCTGCGTTCGCCAAAGGCGGGCAACAATGAAACAAGGGCGGATACACGCAGAAACACGACAAAACTTTGCCAGAGGGCGTCGGAGAGCTGTGACAGCAACTCTGGTGGCAGCGCAATCACGCCGGAACGGTTCCAACCAGCGCTGGCTTAGCTTCCAGACCGATTTCTTCAAACGAGAGAACCGGGTTGGCGATACCACGTGCATACATGATCGTGCGCAGCAATCGCCGCCGCCGGGTCGAGGTTACAACAGCCGGAAACAGGCCGCTATCCGCTGACTTTGCGACGCTGTTCACCACGCCGTCGGCCAGTTTGTTGAACAGGTTGGGCGGCAGCGCCACATCCAATCCGGCGGTGGGGGCGTCGATCTGGTATGTGGCAAACGTGTCTTCCCATTCGGGCGCCAATTGGATCAGCGGGATCGAGCCGTCCTCGCGTTTCATGTCAGCGACCAGTTGGAAGCCCAAGCGCTGGCGCACCAGTTCACAGATGCCCTCCGGTTGCGTGGTGGTCAGCCGTGCTTCGGCCACGCTTTCCAGGATCAGGGCCATGTTTCGGATCGAAACACGTTCATCCAGAAGCAGGCGCAGAACCGCGTGCAGGGTGTCGATTGGCACCTTGTCTGGGATCAACTCGTCCAGCAGTTTGCGGTTGGCTTCGGCGCGGACAGGGTCGCTGAGGCGGGTCATTTCAGACAACAGGCGACGCAGGGATTTCAATGTAAGAAGACGCGAGAAATTCTGTTTGATAATCTCAAGCAGATGGGTGGCCAAAATTTCCGGAGGAGAGACAATGGTTGCGCCGCTCAGCGCTGCATCTTCTTGATGTTTAGGCAAAATCCATCGGGCTGGCGCCCCGTAAACGGGCTCGGTCACGTCGTTGCCTTCGGGCAGCAAATCGAACTCGTCCTGCACAAGGGCCAAAACCAGATCGGGATTGAGAACGCCGCGCGCCTGCTCGACGCCCTGAACTTTGATCACATAGGCCCCAGTCGGTAGATCGGCGCGGTCTGTCAGGCGAATTTCTGGCAGGATCAGGCCAAAGGTCGACGCCACGTAGGTACGCATATTGGCGATCCGGGCGTCCAGACCGGTGCCGGGGTTCAATACCATGCTGACCAGATCAGGGGCAAATTCAAGATGCACGTCATCCAGATCAAGAATATCCCCGATGGCTTGAGATACCGGAGTTTCCGTGGCGGTCGAAGGCAGCTGTGTCGAGGTCTCTTCCTCTTGCCGTTTGCGGTGAACGGTAAAAGCTGCATATCCCAAAACACCTGCACCAAGAATAAAGGGCAGAAATGGCAGTCCGGGCACCAGCGCAAACAGGACCATCAAAACCGCCACCGTGGACAGAGCCGCAGGGTGGCGGCCTAATTGCGAAAAGATGGCGGTGTCTGTGGCCCCTTGCGTACCGCCGCGCGCCAGCAACAACGCCGAAGCGATAGAGATGATCACGGCCGGGATTTGAGACACCAACCCGTCGCCAACGGTCAGAATCGCGTAAGTCTCGAAAGCGGACGCGACGGGCATGCCGTGCACGATCACGCCCATGATCAGACCCATAACAAGGTTCAGCAAGGTGATCAGAAGACCGGCGATAGCGTCGCCTTTCACAAATTTTGACGCCCCATCGAGCGAGCCAAAAAAGGTCGTTTCCTGCTGTTCGCGTTCGCGCCGCTCTTTGGCTTGCTGGTGGTCGATGGCCCCTGCAGACATATCGCTGTCAATGGCGAGTTGCTTGCCCGGCATTCCGTCCAGTGCAAAACGTGCACCCACTTCTGCCATGCGGGCGGCACCTTTGGTGATGACCATGAAGTTCACGATCAGCAAGACGCCAAACACCACAAGTCCCAGAAAAATACTGCCGCCCATGACGAAATTGGCAAACCCTTCGATGACATCGCCTGCTGCATTAGGGCCAGTGTGCCCTTGTCCGATGATCAATTTCGTCGAGGACACATTCAACGAAAGCCGCAGCATCAGGGAGGCCAGCAGGATCGTCGGGAAGGACGAGAAATCCAGCGGGCGTTCAATGAACAAGGTCAGAGTAAAAATCAGGATGGCCAAAGCAAAAGAGGCGGCCAGCCCCACATCCAGCACCCAGGCTGGCATCGGCAGGATCATCATCACGATGACTGTCATCAAAGCCACTGCCAGAAGAACCGTGGGCGAAAAAAGGGACCGGGCGTCGATTTTGGGCACGCGGAACTCCTAGTTGAAGGCGATGAACGCGGTGGCGCTGCCTGCGGCAGGAACCAAGGACCCTAGCGCACCGGTTTCATGCGTGGGTGATTGCGAGGAGATCAAAGGGGTTCCGGCCCTCGTGAACGGATCACTTGGTATCGACGCGACCCTAGGCTTAGTTGTGCCGCCGAACTGGTGCAGCACGGTCTGGAAACGCTCTGTATAGGCTTTGGCCAGCGACTCCGTTCGGGAATGATAGGCTCCGGCGGCGGCGGGCCACGAGCCCAGCTCAGCATAAAGGTCTTTCAGAAAGCGGGCGGCGTATGTTGCGTTCTCAACAGGGTCGAACATCGCGTCGAGTGAGCGAAAACCCTTGCCATGCCAGCGGTAGTTAATCTGGAAACAGCCCACATCAAAGCTGCGCGCGCCTGCTTTGAAAATCTTGAACACATAGGTTTTGGCCTCGCTTTCAGAGGGGAACCAATACCCTTTACCTTCAACGTTGATGGTCCACGGCCAGGGCAGAAACTGCCCGTCCAATGTACGACCCGTTTCAACACGTGAGATCGCGCGCAGAACGTCCAACGGCACCCCTTCGGACAGCGCCGCACGCCGCGCGGCCTGATCGCACAGATCCCATGTGCGCGCATTGGGCATGGCAAAGCCTGCCTGGACCGCAGCCACGAGCAAGAACATAAAACAAAACGGGATCTTTTGAATTGGCATTCTGCCGGTCCGGGATTCTGATCTGTCCCGGCCAAGTTAGCCAATGATCGGTTTACAGAGAGTTATCGTCGCTTCAATTTCGGTCAATCCTGCGCCCGAAGACAACGCTGGTATTGGTGCGCAGGACGCCAGGAATTTTGGCCAGATCATCGACCAGAATGTCCAGATCTTCAAGCCGTGGAGCCTCAGCCGAAAGCATCAGATCAAATTCACCATTGATGGATAGGCACAATTTGACCTCGGGGTAAGCTTCGAGCCGCTTGATGATACGGGTCGTCTCTTTCTGCTGCACCTCAAGCATGACGATGACCTGCACTTTGGGAGTATCTTCCGTTGACCCAAGGCGCACGGAATACCCCGTGATCACGCCGCGTTGCTCCATCCGGTTGATCCGTTCGTGAACCGTCGTACGGGCCACACCCAGAGTAGCCGCAATCTGCGTGGTCGAGGCCCGGGCATTGGCTTGCAGGGCGGCGATAATTCGGCGGTCTAGCTGGTCCATTGGGGCTCCGGCTGATGGGTGCGATCCCGGTTTAGGGCAGATCGGGGCAGCTGCTCAAGATCTGTGCGGCACGTTCGGATGAAGGTCGTCGATGATGATTGGGTGTGCGTGCGGGCCTGATCCGGTCAGATGCGGGTGATCGGCCGGCAGATCAGGGTGATCGTGTTCAATCACTTCCTGATCAAGGCGTGGCCATATGCTGAGCGCGCCAACCACACCGGCCACAGACAGCGTTGCCATGCTGCTGAGCGCTACTGTTGGTCCGAATGCAGTCATCAGCCACCCTGCAAGCGGGTAAAGCACCAGCCAACAGCCATGCGACAGAGTAAACTGAGCTGCAAAAACGGCAGGGCGGTCTTCGGGATGGGCTGACCGGGTCAACAAGCGACCCGAGGGTGTCAGAGTGGTGGAATATCCAAAACCGGTAAACGCCCACAACAAGGTCAGCAGGCCAAGTGACAAGGGAACAGTTGCTGCCAGAATTGCGGCCACAGCCATGGACCCTGTGGCAAAAACGGCCCCCGAGATCATAACCCGACGATCCTCGATCCGATCCAAAAGGCGGGGTAGGGTAAAGGCCGCCAACATCGAACCGCCTCCGAATCCGGCCAACGCGATGGCCACTGCGCTTTCCGACAGTCCCAGATTGGCGCGCACGATAACGACGGTGTTGACGATCACCATCGAGCTCAGCGCAGCCGCGCTCCAGCTGAGTGCGAGCAACCCGCGCAACCGGGGTGTTTTCAAATAGATTCGAATACCGCGTGTGGTGCGGTCATAGATTCCGCGGGGTTTGGTGGGTTTGGGCGACGGGAGGACGACCGAGACCACCAGCAATGCTGAAGCGACAAAGCCCAATGCCGTCCCCCAGAACAAGCTGTTGAAGCTCACCAGCAGCAGCAGGGCTGCGGCAAACATCGGGCTCAGCAGGCTTTCCATGTCGTACGCCAGGCGCGACAGGGACAGGGCCCGTGTGTATTCCGCCTCATCAGGTAACACATCAGGAATCGTTGCCTGAAAGGCAGGTGTGAACCCGGCCGATGCCGATTGCAGCACAAAGATCAACACGTAGATCTGCCAGATTTCCGTCACGAAGGGCAGGCAAAGTGCAACTGCCGCGCGGATCAGGTCCAAAACGACCAGCATCTTGCGGCGATCCAGGCGCTCGGCAAAGGCGGCCGCCAGCGGTGCAACAGTGACATAGGCAACCATCTTGATCGTGAGCGCAGTGCCCAGGACCAGACCCGCAGCATCCCCCGCCAGATTGAACGCCAGCAGACCAAGGGCAACTGTCGCCAACCCGGTGCCCGTCAACGCGACGATCTGAGCGGCGAACAGGTGGCGGTAGGTGCGGTTTTTCAGAATGCTCAGCATGGCTTAAAGGTATTTTGTAATCGCTTTGAAATCTTCGATCCCGCTGCCGGCGTCACCGCCGGACAGACAATGATCGATGTGGTCGTGAATCAACGCGCGCTTGGCATTGGTGACGGCTTTTTCCACGGCGAACAATTGTTGGGCAACGTCCGAACAGGGGGCCTGGCTTTCCAGCATGGCAATGACTTTGGCCAGATGCCCGTGGGCACGCTTTAGACGGGCCGTGATTTGTGGATGCGACTCATGTGTATGATTAGACATGGTTTATCCTTATCCTCCCCATAGGGATAAGATCAAGTGATTGGTGCTGAACAGCCCGCGACTTTTGGACGGCGTTGAGTTTAGGGGCTAAACCGCCTATCTCGGGGACAATAGCGCTCAGAGGATTAATCGCGTGGCGAACCATTTGTACAAAAACGATCTGCCGGACGGGCTGGATCTGGGCCCCATTGTGGCCATAGACTGTGAAACCATGGGGTTGAACCCACATCGCGACCGCCTGTGCGTGATCCAGATGTCAGGTGGTGATGGAAACAGCCATATCGTTCAGGTTGAAAAAGGCCAAACCAAAGCGCCAAACTTGTGCGCCATGCTGAAAAACCCCGACGTGCTTAAGCTGTTCCATTTTGGGCGGTTTGACATCGCCGCCATGTACCACACCTTTGGCGCGTTGGCCGCTCCGGTTTACTGCACCAAGATCGCCAGCCGTCTGGTGCGCACATATACTGACCGCCACGGCTTGAAGAACTTGTGCCAGGAACTGATCGGTGTCGACATTTCGAAACAACAGCAGATGAGCGATTGGGGAGCCGAGACCCTGAGTGATGCTCAACTGGATTATGCGGCCTCGGATGTTTTGTACCTGCACCGTCTGCGGGATGAATTGAACAAGCGCCTTGCACGCGAAGATCGGACCGAAATGGCGCAAGCCTGTTTTGATTTCCTTCCGATGCGTGCGAAACTGGATCTCGCAGGCTGGCCCGAAACGGATATTTTTGCACACTCATGACTGAAAACGAGTCCTTTCTGAAAACCGCCCGTCAGGTCGTCACAGATGAAGCCCGCGCGCTGGACGTGTTGGCCGAAAGTCTGGACGAGCATTTTGTAGAAGCCGTGCAAACGATCTTGCAGGCGAAGGGTCGCATCATCGTAAGCGGGATCGGTAAATCTGGTCACATCGGTCACAAGATAGCCGCCACTTTGGCCAGCACTGGCACGCCGGCCTATTTTGTACACCCGGCCGAGGCCAGCCATGGTGATCTGGGCATGGTCTCTAAGGGCGACGTGGTATTGGCGATTTCCAATTCGGGCGAGGCGCCGGAATTGGCCAATCTGCTGGCCTTTACCCGACGGTTCGGAATTCTGCTGATCGGCCTGTCCAGCAAGCCTGAAAGCACGCTGATGAAACAGGCGGACGTGCATCTTCTGATCCCGTCTGTAGGCGAGGCATGCGGTTTTGGAATGGTGCCCTCGATCTCGACAACATTGACTTTAGCAATGGGCGATGCGCTGGCGATTGCTTTGATGAAGTACCGGGATTTCAAACCCGAGAATTTCCGTGACTTTCATCCAGGGGGCAAGCTTGGCGCGCAGCTCAGCAAGGTGCGCGATCTGATGCACGTGGATATGCCCGTGGTCACGCTTGATACTCGGATGAGCGAGGCTCTGTTGGTCATGAGCCAAAAAAGCTTTGGTGTTGTTGGCGTCACCGATGACGCAGGCCGCTTACTGGGCATTGTTACGGATGGCGACTTGCGCCGCAATATGGACGGGTTGCTGGACAAGAGCACCCAAGAGGTCATGACCCGCGATCCGATGACGATTGCGCCAAATGCGCTGGCGGAAGAAGCCGTTGCGATCATGAATGAGCGCAAGATAACATCTTTGTTCGTAGTCGACCCTGACGCTGACGGACAGGCGCAGGGCTTGTTGCACATCCACGACTGCCTGCGCGTCGGCTTGGGCTGAGGGAGAGCGACGTGGACAGATATTCCCGCATGGTGCAGTTCCTGAAGGTGCTGTTGCCGCTCGCGGCGATTGTCATGCTTTCCACTGTCTTCTTGCTATCCCGCAGTATCGAAACAAATGTATCTGTGCCTTTCGCGCAAAATGACATCGATGAGCGGTTGGCGCAGCAAATTGTAACTCAGCCAAACTACCAGGGGACCACGCGCAAGGGTGAGGACGTGCATATCGAGGCGACGCAAGCGACCCAGGGCAACGAGAACGCGACTCCGACAGCATCGGAGTTCCGCGGCCGCTTTGGCCTGCTGAGCGGTGGAACGATAATGCTGGATTCCAACTCGGGTTTGATCCGCCCTGATGAAGGCACAGCCACTTTTGTCGGCGACGTGGTGATCACCACCGCTGACGGGCTTCAGGTCACAACCGATCTTCTCAACACGTCTTTGGATGAAATCCGTGGCGACACTCCGGGGCAGGTGAATGGAACCGGGCCGATCGGCAACTTTTCCGCCGGACGAATGACCTTTGGGACGGAAAAAAAGGACGGCCCGGTCCATATTGTTTTTACAGATGGTGTGAAGCTGATATACGAGCCTGAAAAAGCAGAAAGATAACCTGTGTTCGATTTTCGATTTGTTCCTTTGTGCCTCGCTTTGATCGCGGGTACCGCGACCGCGCAAGAGGCGCAGGTGGCCTTTGGTTCTGCAAATGCCGACCCAAGCCTGCCGGTTGAGGTGACTTCGGAGACACTGAACGTCAATCAGGAAGATGGATCTGCCGAGTTCATTGGGAATGTCATCGTTGTGCAAGGCGAAATGCGGCTTACGGCGGAACGTGTTCTGGTGATCTATAATCAGGAACGTTCGGCCATTGAACGGATGGAAGCGACCGAAAACGTGGTTCTGGTCAGCCCACCCGATGCGGCCGAAGGCGATTGGGCCGAGTACACAATCGATTCCGGTGTGATTGTAATGAAAGGCAATGTCCTTCTGACTCAGGGACCCAGCGTCATCAGTGGCGACCAGATGAACGCCAACCTGACAACAGGCACAGCGACCATGACCGGGCGGGTCAAAACGATCTTGCAGCAGGGAAACAACTGATGGCGCGCCCCAGCCTGACATTGGCCGAAGGCAGTTCAGGCCTGCGCATCGAGAAGCTGCGGAAATCTTACCGGAAAAAGACGGTAATCCGCGATGTTTCCATGACGCTGGACCGGTCTGAGGTCGTAGCGCTTTTGGGGCCGAACGGGTCGGGCAAAACCACAACATTCTATTCCGTGGCTGGGCTTGTGTTTCCCGAAGCAGGTAAAGTGACAATTGATGGTCAGAACGTCACAACGCTGCCGATGTATCGGCGTGCGCGGTTGGGGATCGGCTATTTGCCTCAGGAAATGTCGATTTTCCGCGGAATGAGTGTCGAAGACAACATTGCTGCTGTTTTGGACATCACGGTTCCACACGCACACAGGCGTAAAGAACGTCTGGAAGAACTGTTGTCGGATTTTTCCATCGAACACTTGCGCCGTGCGCCCGCCTTGGCCCTGTCTGGTGGAGAACGCCGCCGTGTCGAGATCGCGCGCTGTTTGGCCGCCGATCCGAAATATCTGCTGTTGGACGAACCTTTTGCAGGTGTTGATCCAATTAGTGTCGGGGATATTCGGCATCTGGTGGCCGACCTCAAAAAAAGGGGAATCGGTGTGTTGATCACGGATCACAACGTCCGGGAAACGCTGGAAATTGTAGATCGTGCTTACATCCTGCATGACGGCCAAGTGCTGATGTCCGGCACCCCTGATGAAGTGGTGGAAAACGAGAACGTGCGTCGGGTCTATCTGGGCGAAAACTTCCGTATTTCATAGGCTTGTGCCGGTTTGCATCAGATGCATGACGGAAATCGCGTATATACACGCCTGTTTTGATTGACTCTTCCTTCGTCTCTTGCCTCAATTGGACCATGGCATTTACTCGGTTCCAGTCTGGATCTCGATGTCCCTTCATTGAAGGGCAGGTTTTAAGGCAACCGCAGAAAATGCCGCGACCCCCCACCCGATAAAAACAAGTTCGTCGCGTACCGTGACGTCAGAATGGGTGTGAATTGTGAAGGAGATCACATGCGTTACCAAATCAGCGGAAAACAGATCGACATCGGCGCGGCCTTGCAGACACACGTGCAAACCGAGCTGGGCGAGGTTGTGGGCAAATATGCTCAGCGGCCGACAGATGCCAACGTCGTCTTTTCCCGTTCAGCGCATGAATATGTATGCGAAACAACGGTGCACCTGTCCACGGGCCTGACTGCCCAAGCCAAGGCGCACGCTACCGAGATTTACGCAGCGTTTGAGGCATGCTGCGACAAGATGGAAACCCAATTGCGCCGCTACAAGCGCCGTCTGAAGGACCACCACAAGGACCGCGCAGAGCCGGTTGAACTCTTTGGTGCGTCCTCTTATATCCTCGCCTCTGACGAATCGGACACGGCGGACGAGCCCGAATCGCTGCAGCCCATGATTGTGGCTGAGATGGAGACGAAAATTCCGTCTCTGAGCGTTGGGGAAGCCGTGATGCAAATGGAACTTGCTGGCGCTCCGGTGCTGGTGTTCCGGAATGAGAACAAGGATGGATTGAACGTTGTTTACCGTCGCGATGACGGGAACATCGGCTGGATCGATCCGTAACAGGCAAGACAACGGGGCCGCACCCGCTTATGCGGGTGCCGTGCCATGGAGCGTGATCATGGAGCTTTCGAGCATTTTGAAGCCCGAGGCAGTGCGTGTACTTTCTGCTGTTTCCAGCAAGAAGCGGCTGTTTCAAGAGATCGGCGAAGTTGCGGCCGCTACCATGGGTCTGGACGCCCAGATGGTGGTCGACTCTCTGCTTGAGCGTGAAAGCCTTGGTCCGACTGGCGTTGGACATGGTGTTGCCCTGCCGCACGCGCGGTTGTCCGAACTGGAAGCGGTTGCAGGCGCTTTTGTCATGCTGGAAAAACCCATCGATTTCGGTTCGGTTGATCGTCAGCCCGTGGATATAGCCTTTGCGCTGTTTGCGCCGGAAGAGGCTGGCGTGGATCATCTGAAAGCGTTGGCTTTGGTGTCGCGTACGCTGCGCGATACTTCGGTCTGTAACAAACTTCGGGCGAACCCTGATCCGGTCAAGCTTTATGCGATCTTGACCGAAGCCCAGTCCATGCAAGCTGCATAAAAAAGAAAAGTCCCCGAAAACAGGGGACTTTTTTGTTTTCAGTCTGATCTGGATCAGCCGCCAGTTCCCATTTCCAGTGTCCACCAGATTTTGCCACCGCCTTCCTGGTGCCAGGCGAATCCCATCTGGGTTGCCTTCGGGTCCATAATGACAGCGCGGGGTCCAGGCTCCTGCATCCAGGCGGCCAGTGTCTCGGTCTCAGTCTCGTAAGTTTCGGATATCGCTTCACCCAGAAACGTGCCGAAATACCCGACGCGTGCGGCACGATCGATCGGGGATGAACCGTCTGACCCAAAGTGCCAGGGGCGGTTCTGGCGCGCCATATCCTTGGAATGCGTTGCTGCTGCAGCGTTCAGTTGTGAGTTCAATTGCACTGCCTGAAGGCCTTGGGCCTGACGCAGCGCGTTGACCGAGTCCAGCATCCGGAATTGAAGTTTTTCCGGGTTGCCACGGATTTTGTAGACTGTGGGCAATGGGCGGCCATCCGCACCAAGACTGGTGGGCTGGGTGCTTGTACATGCCGCCAGCGCGACAAAGCAAATCAACAGTAAAGAAACGATACGCGTCATGATCGACCTGATTATTGTGTTTCAACACGGCATAACGCGCCTGAGTGCGCGGAGCAAACGTACAATCGTTCCGGCTTGCGTGATTCTGCCGGTTTGGTTTGCGACTGAAGCATTCTCGCAATAGAATAGGTCAGATTTCAGAGCTTACTAGAACACAGGACCCGATAGTCATGGTTAAAAAGCGTATTCTGTCGCCCACTCGCCGGGTGTTTCTGACCGGTGTATCCGCCTCGCTGGCGTCACCTGCACTGGCCCAGTACATTCCAGGCGACCCGTTGCGCCCTGCGCCCGAGCCCGAACCGCCCGTGCGCCGAAATGTGTCCGGATTCCGAGCCTTGGACTGGCAGCCGTATTTCTCGAACACAAGAAACGGCGCCATTTTGGTCGATACGGTGTCGCGCGCGCTGCATTATTGGTCAGATGATCAATCAACATACAAACTCTACCCCTCATCTGTGCCTTTGACCGAAGAGATGACCCGCCGCGGACGCACCAGCGTCATCCGCAAAGTTGAAGGCCCCAGCTGGTCGCCAACACCGTCGATGAAGAAACGAAACCCCGAATGGCCGGACTATATCCCGCCGGGGCCAGATAACCCTTTGGGAACGCACGCTTTATATCTGGGTTGGAAGTATTACCGTATCCACGGCACCCACGATACGCGCAAAATTGGGCGTCGCTCGTCTAATGGCTGTATCGGGCTCTTCAACGACGATATTGCTGAACTCTTTTCTATGACGAAGGTCGGCACGCAAGTGTTGCTAATTTGACGACATTTTCCTGCGCGAACCCGCTTAGCGCTCAAGTTGCAATTGCAATCCAGCGCCAATGCTGATTAGAAAAAAACACGAGGTAAGTCTTAGGTGCGCGGTTCCGGGCATTGGAACCGTGCAAATTCTGGAGGTTAATATGAAAAAACTCGTTCTCGCCGCAGCTCTGACAGCCGCAGCTTCGACCGCATACGCAGGCAACCTGGAAGAGCCGGTTGTTGAAGCACCGGTTGTTGTTGAAGAAACTCAGGGCACTTCGCAGGGCATCCTGCTGCCGCTGATCCTGCTGGTTGTTGTTGCTGCTGCTGTTGCTGCAAGCTAAGCCGACACGGAATTCATGAAAAAGGCGGTGGAGCAATCCACCGCCTTTTTTGTTTCAGAAAGTTAAAACCGGCCAGTTGAAACGATTGCGCCGTGCTTGGCGTCGGCCAGCGTTAGTCCAGCCAGCCGCGCAGATTGTCCTCGACGATTTTTCCCAGCGCCGCGATATGCGCGTCGTCGTCGTTCAGACAAGGGATATAGGTGAAGGTTTCACCGCCCGCTTCTTCAAAGCTTTCCTTGATCTCTTCGTTGATCTCTTCCAGCGTTTCGATGCAGTCGGCCGAGAAAGCAGGGGCGATGACGGCGATGTTCTTCTTGCCTTGCTTTGCCAGGTCCGCCACGTGATCCACCGTGTAAGGCTTCAGCCACTCTTCCGGGCCGAATCGCGATTGAAATGTCGACACAAGCTGATCGTCCGACCACCCCAACCGTTCTTTCAGCAGCCGGGACGTCTTGGCACATTGGCAATGATAGGGATCCCCTTGCTGAAGATAGCGATCCGGCATTCCGTGGTACGAACAGACCAGAATGTCCGGTTTTGTCTCCATTTCCGCATAGGCGCGCTCAACAGATTGTGCCAGCGCGTCAATGTAACTTGGTTGGTCGAAATAGGCGGGTACAGTGCGGGATGCAGGTTGCCAGGGCTCCTCCATCAACGCGCGGAAAAACTGGTCATTGGCTGTGGCCGTCGTTGCGCCTGCATATTGCGGATAAAGCGGGAAGAACAGAATGCGATCACATCCTGCCGCCACCAACTCACGTACTTTGGATTTGGTTGAGGGATTTCCGTACCGCATACAGAAATCGACCATCACCTGATCGCCGTAGCGGTCGTGCATTGCCGCACGCAGTTTTGCCGTTTGATCCTTGGTAATCGTCATCAGCGGGCTTTCGCCTTTGTCGTGATTCCAGATCGACTTATAAGCCTCACCCGAGCTGAATGGCCGTTTGCTTAGGATAATAGCCTGAAGAATCGGCTGCCATTTCCATTTCGGGTAATCGATGACCCGCTGATCTGACAGAAACTCATTCAGATACCGCCGCATGGGCCAATAAGTGTAATCGTCCGGCGTGCCCAGATTGGCCAGCAAAATGCCGACGCGACCCATCCTGATCTTGGGATGATCCGTAGGAGCGTGTGCGGGGCGGATAGCGTCGAACATATGGGACTTCCTGAATTTCTTGTGGTCCGGCCTGAGATAAGGGGATTTATCCGCACGTCAATCAGGCAGTTTGCCCTCGGTGGTGCGCAAGGCGTCGGCCAGACGGGCTTGGGCAGATCCCGGGCGCAGCGGTTTGGGTTGACTATCATGCGGTGACCATCCGGTCAGGCAAATCAGTTCGAACGTGGCGGCCAAGCGGCCTGAAGCGGTCGAAAAGTGATCCGCATATATACGCTGTGCGGTCTCGAATACGGCCCGTCTGGTCGGACGCTTTAGCCGTGCAGACAAGGCGTTGGTTTCACCCATATGACGCAGATCGCGCATCAGATGCCAAATGTCGCGGTATTCCGCCGTCAGCGGCACCGAATCCGCTACAGGCAAAGCCAGACCGGCCCGTTGCAACAATCCACCCATGTCTCGAAGTTCCGCCATCGGTGCGATGCGGGGGCTCAGGCCGCCCGTGATTTCGATCTCAGCCTGTCCCAAAGCGGCGCGCAGTTCCTGCAAAGTTTCCCCGCCCAAACACACGACCAGCAAAAGCCCATCGGGTTGCAGCGCCCTATGGCATTGGATCAGTTGCCCAATGGGGTCATTGGCGCAGTGCAGGGCCATCGCGTGGATGACCAGATCATGGGCGCCGGGCTGAAGCGCCAGTACGTCGTCATCCTGGACCAAGACAGCATCCGAAAGAACACCGTCCCAAAGCTGTGCAAACGGGCTCACGATCGCAGGCACTGTAAAGGCTTTGTTAACCATAGAGAGCCGATCCTGCACCTCGTCAATTGCAGCGCGATGCAGGAAGAAGGCGTCATCCAGCACACGGGCGCGGTGGCGCAGGATGGTTTTGCGATCAAACAGAGAGGGTGTGTTGGGCTCAGGCAGTTTCATGGCTCGCAAGTATCGCATCGCGCAGCGGATTCAAACCGCACTTGCACTGATTTACCCGCCGCGTTGCATGGGATGCGGCGCGCTGACCGAGTCAGATTTTGGGTTGTGCGGATCCTGCTGGCGCGAAACGCCTTTTATTGGCGGCACCGTTTGCGAAAGCTGCGGGGTGCCGCTGATGGGCGCGCAGGATGGGTATCGGATCGAGTGCGACGACTGCCTGAACGCCCCACCGCCGTGGAATGCAGGCCGATCAGCGTTGTTGTATGATGGCAAGGCGCGTGCGCTGATCCTTGCTTTGAAACATGGTGACCGGCCTGAATTGGCTCGGCCCGCAGCACGATGGATGGCGCAGGCAGGGCGTGAACTGCTACGACCGGAAATGGTGATCGCCCCGGTGCCGTTGCATTGGTCTCGTCTGCTCAAACGGCGCTACAATCAGTCGGCTCTGTTGGCGCAGCATCTGGCTCAGGAAAGTGGGCTGGACTGTGTGCCGGACCTTTTGGTGCGAAGCAGACGAACACCGGTTCTGGATGGCAAAACGGCGCAAGAACGGGCCGAGGTCCTGAAAGATGCGATTCGCGTCCACCCGCGCAGGGAACGGCATCTGAAAGGCCGCGACGTGTTGCTGGTGGACGATGTGATGACCTCTGGCGCGACTCTGGCTGCCTGCACCCGTGTGTGTCAGGCCGCAGGGGCAAATCATATTTTCGTGTTGGCACTGGCGCGCGTTGCCAAGGATGCCTAATTCGCCCAAGATTGCGCGAAACCCAAAGGGAACGGAAAATGAAGCCGGTAGAAATCTACACCTCGCCGCTATGCGGTTTTTGCCATGCGGCCAAACGTCTGCTGAAACAGAAGGGCGTCGAGTTCAAGGAAGTCGACGTGCTGATGCACCCCAAACGCAAACCCGAGATGATCCAGCGGGCCGGTGGCAAGCGCACTGTACCGCAAATCTTTATCGGCACACAGCATGTGGGTGGTTGTGACGATCTGTATGAACTGGAACGTCAGGGCAAGCTCGACCGGCTGCTGGCGGCCTGATGAAGACCGCGCTGCTGCAGATCACCTCGTCGGACGATCCGGCCGAAAATCTGGATTTGGTGCGCTCCATGATGGCCCAGGCGGCCGGGCAAGGCGCGCGGTTCATTCTGACGCCCGAGGTTACGAACTGCGTTTCGACCAGCACCACGCGCCAGCGCGAGGTTCTGCAGCATGAAGAAGACGACATCACCCTGGCGGGCTTGCGAGAAGAGGCCGTCAGACTGGATGTGTGGCTTTTGATCGGTTCGCTGGGGATCAAAACCCATGACGCGGATGGCCGCTTTGCCAACCGGTGCTTCATGATCGACCCGCAGGGTCAGATCGTGGCGCGGTATGACAAAATCCACATGTTCGACGTGCAGGTCACGGAAACCGAGACCTTCCGCGAATCGGCCAATTACCGGCCCGGCGACCGCGCGGTTGTGGCCGAGACCGATTTTGGCAAGGTGGGGCTGACCATCTGCTACGATATCCGCTTCCCCCTTTTGCACACTGCTCTGGCGCAGGCGGGGGCACGCATCCTGACCGTTCCGGCGGCGTTTTCACCCGTCACAGGTGCCGCGCATTGGGAATCGCTGTTGCGCGCCCGCGCGATCGAGACCGGCTGCTGGGTGCTGGCTCCGGCGCAGACCGGGGAACATCCCAAGACGCGCGGAAAAACCCGCTACACGCACGGCCACAGCATGGTAGTCGCCCCGTGGGGAGAGGTGCTGATCGACGCAGGTACCGATCCGGGCATTCACTTTTTTGATTTGGATGATAGTTCTGTGACAGAGGCGCGCCGCCGCGTGCCCTCATTGACGCATGTGCGGCCTTTCGACGGCCCCTGATCCAGAACCGAGCTATGACGGACGAAAAAAATGCCCTGGCGGTCACGCTGTTCAGCGAGATTCTGACTGCAGACCAATTGTTGCGCAACCGGCTGAGCCGTGTGCTGCCCAAGGGCATGGAAATCTCGCATTTCTCGGTGTTGAACCATCTGGTCTATGTCGGCGACGAGCGCACCCCGGCGCAACTGGCCAGCACCTTCCATGTCACACGCGGAGCCATGACCAACACTTTGGCCAAGCTGGAATGGGCCGGATACATCCACATCCGCCCCGACTGGGACGATGCCCGCCGCAAGATGGTGGCGATCAGCCCCGCTGGTCGGCGCGCGCGCGATCAGGCGATTTCTTCGATTGCCCCCCTGATCAACCGCGTGGTCGGAGAGCTTGGGCTGGAGCGCGTCCGCAGCACGCTTCCGGTGTTGAGAGATTTACGGTTGCAGTTGGAGGGGGAGTAGGGATCAGCGAACCGTTGTCCCAAGGTGGATCTAGGACTGGTTTGGTCGGGCGCTGGCAGACTTGATGCTCATGCAATGTAATGCGGTCTAAACGGCCGCTTCATTCCAAGTGCATTCTATCCAGAAGTTGCCTTAAATCACGGGGATCCAAAGCTGGAAAATCACCCAACCAAATTCCGGCCGAAGCCGCCGCCGCGAAAAGAAGGCAAGATTCAATTCCTTCTTTGCCCTCAAATTGCCCACCATGGATAAGCCACACCAAATACTCTCCTTTTTCTTCTTCATTCGTGGAGAATATTCTTCCTACATTGCATGCTTCGTTAGAGAGTTCGTGTTTGGCAAATGGTTCTGTCATCTCCTCCGTCAGTTCTAAATCGACTGGTTTCACAAATTTGCGTTCCGAAACTATTTCGGGGTCAATAAAAACAATAAAAGAAACCGCCCTTACTAGATCATACTGATTCAAGTTCGAGGACAGGTATTGATCTGCAATTTCCTGAACCGACTCTGAAACTTTTGGATCGCTTACATAGCCATACAGCGGAACACCGTCATGCTCGTACACGAACCTTCCCGGTGCGTTTCCTGCTTCTTGTGCTGCGACATGCAAGCTATTGAACAGGGTAGAAGTGGAAATTGCCGCACCACAAAATACCGCGCGCCATGGCGCGCAACTTAAAAGTCGATTCAAAAAACCTGCCTCACTTCGGCTTCACACTCGCCGTCACATAGTTCACGCTCAGATCCCGGTCCGAGATCGACCAGCTCCATAGAATGGGGTTGAACACAAACCCCTTGCGATCCACTGGTTCAAGCCCAGCCTGGCGCAGCAGGTCGAAGAGTTCATCAGGTGTGATGAACTTGTTCCATTCATGCGTACCACGCGGCAGCCAGCGCATGACCACCTCGGCCCCGAAGATAGCCATCGCATAGGATTTCGGATTTCGGTTGATGGTGGAACAAATCTGCAGCCCGCTGGGTTTCAGCAAGTGTTGCGTGGCGGTCAGGTAGCTTTGCGGGTCAGCGACATGCTCGACAACTTCCATGTTCAGAACCACGTCGAACTGCTCGCCAGCGGCGGCCATGTCCTCGGCCGTGGTGTGGCGATAGTCAATCTCAAGCCCTGATTGTTCCGCATGGATGCGGGCCACAGGCAGATTGCGTTCGGCGGCGTCGGCGCCCACGACAGTGGCACCAAGACGGGCCATGGGTTCGCTCAGCAACCCGCCACCGCAGCCGATATCCAGCAGGCGCAGGCCCTCGAACGGGTTCGGCGCGGTCAGATCACGGTCAAACTCACCTGCGATCTGCTGTGTGATATAGTCCAGACGGCACGGATTCAGCATGTGCAGAGGTTTGAATTTCCCATGAGGATCCCACCATTCTGCCGCCATCGCCTCGAATTTTGCGATCTCGGAAGGGTCCACCGTGTTCGGATGCGCTTGCATTCCTGTCTCCGTGTGCTCTTTTACGCTTAAGGACTATATAGGGCCATAATGGACAAGTACCCGGACCAAAAGCGCGCAGTTCAATATCTGTACCCGCCGATCGACCCGTTCGATCAGCGCATGGTCGATATGGGCGATGGGCACCGTATCTATGTGGAACAATGCGGCAATCCCGATGGGATACCGGTTGTTATCCTTCACGGAGGCCCGGGGGGCGGCTGCAGCCCTGCTATGCGGCGCTATTTTGATCCGCGTGCGTACAGGGTGATTCTGTTTGATCAGCGTGGATGTGGTCGGTCCAGACCCACTGCATCGGTCGAAAACAACACGACGTGGCATCTTGTCGCTGATATCGAGCGGCTGCGTGAACTGTTCGAAATTGATGAGTGGATCGTGTTTGGCGGAAGCTGGGGGGCGACGCTGGCGTTGATCTATGCGCAGACGCATCCGGATCGGGTCAGCCGCTTGGTGTTGCGTGGTGTGTTTCTGGCCACACAGGCCGAGTTGGACTGGTTCTACGGAGGTGGTGCAGGGCGGTTCTGGCCTGAACACTGGCAGAAATTCACGTCTCTGCTGCCCGAGGTTGAGTTGGACGATACAATCGCCGCCTATAACAAACGCCTGTTCTCGGGCGATCGCGCGACCGAAATTCTATATGCACGCGCCTGGTCGCATTGGGAAAATGCGCTGGCTTCGATCCATACCAACGGATCGGTGGGCGAAAGCCCGGGCGAATATGCCCGCACCTTCGCGCGGCTCGAGAATCACTATTTCATCAACAAGGCGTTTTTGGAAAAGGATGGGCAGATTCTGGATCAGATGGACCGGATCGCCGATATCCCCGGACATATCGTTCAGGGGCGTTACGACATGATCTGCCCGCCTCAGGCCGCATGGAATCTGGCTGAACGCTGGCCAAATGCCGAGTTGAAGATGGTGCGGCAGGCGGGACATGCTCTGTCTGAACCCGGCATCAGTGCCGAGCTTGTGCGCATCATGGATCGCGTGGCGGAGGGTGTGGCATGACCCGGATTGACCGCCGTGCTTTGTTTGCTTCGGGTGCTGCTGCCGCGCTGTTGGCGGCAACTGGTGCGTCTTTGGCAGATACGCCGAAGAAGGGTGGCACGTTGCGACTGGCCGTTCCACGTGACGACAGCCTGGAACAAGTTGCGCGCGGGGCTGTTTTCGACACTCTGACCGAGATCGCGCCCGACGGCACGCTCAGGGGCGAGCTTGCAACAGGATGGCAGACCGATGCCGAAGCGCGCATCTGGACCTTCGATTTGCGCGATGATGCGGTGTTCCACGACGATGCAGCATTGGATATTGCGGACGTGCTGGCCGTTTTGGCGGAAGTTGGGCACGCCGAAGCTCTGGCGCCCAATCGCCTGCACCTGGAGTTGGCTCAGGCCAATCCGGGTTTGCCATTTATGTTGGCGGACAGTCGGTTTGTCATTACGCGAGCGGGGCAAACTGTGTCGCCATTGCACGCCGCCAACGGCACTGGCTGTTACCGCGTCGAACGTGCCGAAGATGGGCGACATTTCCTGGGACGTCGAGTGGCGGGGCATTACAAGGACGGTCAGGCCGGATGGGTCGATGCGATAGAGGTCATCGTGATCCCGGATGCCAGCGTGCGGGCCGAAGCGCTGCGCGATGGTTATGTAGATGTGGCGGCTCTGCCGGATAAGGCGGAAATGCAGGGCGTCCGCGGTCTTCGGTTTCACCCGTCCGAGGCGGACCTAGCCCTTGCCGTAGCAGGTGCTGTCGGGATGCCACGCCAGATTGCCGGGTCGTCGGTGCTGGACGATGGCCGTATCGCAGAACGGTGGTGGATGGCGTAAATTCGGCTGCGGCTCCTGCCGGGGGTTGCAGACTCGGACCATCCTGCGTATATGCAGTTTCAACAGCGGCGCGTTGGACTTCTGGTTCAAGGCTCCACCGGAAAATTCGACGGGCCGCGCGCCCGTTTTTTTGTGCCCGTTTGAAGGGTAGGGAACCAGATGACAAACGACCTGATAGCCAAAGCTGCTATTGATCGGCGACTGGCCGAGATCATCACCCCAGTGATCGAAGATCTGGGGTATGAACTCGTGCGTA
The DNA here is from genome assembly GCF_056537285.1 of Ruegeria sp. CF8. Taxonomy (NCBI): domain Bacteria; kingdom Pseudomonadati; phylum Pseudomonadota; class Alphaproteobacteria; order Rhodobacterales; family Roseobacteraceae; genus Ruegeria; species Ruegeria sp. CF8. The sequence goes on from NZ_JBQFRG010000010.1 coordinate 95,536, forward strand.
TTCGCCTGATGAGCGGCAAGCAGACCACGCTGCAGATCATGGCTGACAAGCCTGATGGCGGCATCGAAGTGGATGACTGCGCCGAGATTTCCAATGCGGTCAGCGCCACGCTGGACGTCGAAGATCCGATCCTTGACGCCTACACGCTGGAAGTGTCCAGCCCCGGCATCGACCGCCCTCTGACCCGCCTCAAGGATTTTGAGACGTTTGAAGGCTATGAGGCCAAGATCGAGACCGCCGAACTGATCGACGGCCGCCGCCGTTTTAAGGGTGAATTGGCCGGGATCGAAGGGGATGAGGTTCTGATCAACATCCCCGAGGGGGACGAGACGATCACCATCGGTTTGCAATTCGACTGGCTGAGCGACGCCAAGCTGGTCCTAACCGACGATCTGATCAAGGAAATGCTGCGCCAGCGTAAAGACGCCGGTGCCCTGAACGAAAACGCTTTCGACGAGATTGAGACCGAAGGGTCCGAAGAGGAGACGAACTGATGGCAATCACCTCAGCCAACCAGCTGGAGCTGCTGCAGACCGCCGAGGCCGTGGCCCGTGAAAAGATGATCGACCCCGGTCTGGTTGTCGAAGCGATGGAGGAATCGCTCGCCCGTGCCGCCAAGAGCCGTTACGGCGCGGAAATGGACATTCGCGTGTCCATCGACCGCAAGACCGGCAAGGCGACCTTTACCCGCGTGCGCACCGTGGTCGAGGATGAAGAACTTGAGAACTATCAGGCCGAGATGACTGTTGAGCAGGCGCGCCAGTACATGGAAGCGCCCGAGGTCGGTGACGTCTTTGTTGAAGAAGTGCCTCCGGTTGAAATGGGCCGTATCGCTGCTCAGTCTGCCAAGCAGGTCATTCTGCAGAAGGTTCGCGAAGCCGAGCGTGATCGTCAGTACGAAGAATTCAAGGATCGCGCAGGCACCATCATCAACGGCGCGGTCAAGCGCGAAGAATTTGGCAATGTCATTGTCGATCTGGGTGGTGCCGAGGCTGTTCTGCGCCGAAATGACAAGATCGGTCGCGAAAGCTATCGCCCGAATGACCGCGTGCGCGCCTATATCAAGGAAGTGCGTCGTGAGGTTCGCGGCCACCAGATCTTCCTTTCGCGTACCGCGCCGGAATTCATGGCCGAGCTGTTCAAAATGGAAGTGCCGGAAATCTATGACGGCATCATCGAGGTTAAGGCCGTGGCCCGTGACCCCGGCTCGCGCGCGAAGATCGCCGTGATTTCGTATGACGGTTCGATTGACCCCGTCGGTGCTTGCGTTGGTATGCGTGGCAGCCGTGTACAGGCGGTTGTGAACGAATTGCAGGGTGAGAAGATCGACATCATCCCGTGGAACGAAGACCAGCCGACCTTCCTGGTGAATGCGTTGCAGCCCGCTGAGGTTTCCAAGGTGGTTCTGGACGAAGAAGCCGGCAAGATCGAAGTTGTGGTCCCCGAAGAACAGCTGAGCCTTGCCATTGGCCGTCGCGGTCAGAACGTGCGTCTGGCCAGCCAGCTGACCGGTCTGGACATCGACATCATGACCGAGGCCGAAGAATCGGCACGTCGTCAGAAGGAATTCGAGGCCCGCACCAAACTGTTCATGGACAGCCTCGATCTGGACGAATTCTTTGCTCAATTGCTGGTTTCCGAAGGCTTCACCAACCTCGAAGAGGTTGCCTATGTTGAAATCGAAGAACTGCTGGTCATTGACGGTGTTGACGAGGGCACTGCACAGGAACTGCAGACCCGTGCCCGCGAATTCCTGGAAGCACAGGCGAAAGCGGCTTTGGACGCGGCCCGTGCGCTGGGCGCCGAGGACAGCCTTATTGAATTTGAGGGCCTGACACCCCAGATGGTAGAAGCGCTGGCCAAGGATGATGTGAAGACCTTGGAAGACTTCGCAACCTGCGCGGACTGGGAATTGGCCGGTGGCTGGACCACGGTCGATGGCGAACGCATCAAGGATGACGGAGTACTTGAACCTTTCGGTGTGACGCTGGAAGAAGCGCAGGACATGGTCATGACCGCACGTATCCTGCTGGGTTGGGTTGATCCAGCCGAGCTGGAGCAGGCGGAAGAGGATGTCGACGGCGACGCTGCAGACGAGGAGGTCGAGGCCTGATCTCAGGCCTCGGGTGGCGCGTATGGGTCGCGGTGGCGTACATAAAGATCGGTCTGACGGACCCGAACGCAAGTGCATCGCCACGGGCGAGGTTCAGCCCAAATTCGGGCTGATCCGCTTTGTGACGGGACCGGACGGTCAGGTTTATCCCGATGTTGCGGCAAAACTGCCGGGGCGTGGGGTGTATGTGGCAGCAGATCGCGCCGCACTGGACAAGGCCGTTGGCAAGAAACTGTTTGCGCGCGGGTTCAAGGCACAGGTTTCTGTGTCGAAGGATCTGAGCGACGAAGTTGAAAAACAGATCGCGCGCCGCGTGGTTGAGTTGCTCAGTCTGGCGCGCAAGTCCGGTGACGCGGTTGCCGGATATGAAAAGGTCAAGACGTGGCTGGACCGGGAAGAGGCGCACGTGCTGCTTCAGGCCATTGATGGATCGGGGCGCGGCAAGTCCAAACTCAGCACGCCGCACTTCGGAAAATACATCGGTTGGCTGACTGCGGACGAATTAGGGCAGGCATTTGGGCGCCAAACGGTGATTCATGCTGCCATGGCCTCTGGCGGACTCGCCAAACGTGTTGTAGAGGAAGCGCAGCGCCTGCGTGGCTTGCGCGAAACGGATGACGGCGGCAGGGGCCGCGCGGAAGGGTAAGAAGCTTTATGAGCGATAATGACGGCAAAAAGACATTGGGTCTTCGTGGCGGGGCACGCCCCGGAAATGTGAAACAGAGTTTCAGCCACGGACGCACCAAGAATGTCGTGGTGGAAACCAAACGCAAGCGCGTGGTGGTCCCCAAGCCGGGCGCGGCAAAGCCGGGTGGCGGTGCTGCACCTTCGGGTGATCCGTCGCGTCGCCCTGCAGGTATTTCCGACGCGGAAATGGCACGCCGGATGAAGGCATTGCAGGCCGCCAAGGCCCGCGAGGCTGAAGAGGCCGCTGCACGTGAGGCTGCTGAAAAGGCGCGCGAAGAAGAGCGTGCCCGCCGCCGTGCGGAACAGGAAGCCAAGGAACGCGAGCAGCGTGAAGCGGAAGAGCGCGCCCGTCAAAAGGCGGAAGAAGAAGAGCGTAAGCGCAAAGAGGCGGAAGAAGCCGCCAAACGCGCCGCTGCAGCGCCCGCACCGGAAGAGCCCAAAGCGGCACGCGCTCCGGCGAGCAAGCCTGCACCTGCTGCGACCCCGCGAAAACAGGATCGCGAACGCGAACAGCGCGGTCGCGGCAAAGGTCGTGACGATAACCGCCGTTCGGGCAAGCTGACACTGGGTCAGGCCACTGGTGGCGAAGGCAACCGCCAACGCTCGATGGCTGCGATGAAGCGCAAGCAAGAGCGTGCGCGCCAGAAAGCCATGGGCGGCACGGTTGAGCGGGAAAAGGTGATCCGCGACGTACAGCTGCCCGAGGCGATTATGGTCTCGGAACTCGCTAACCGTATGGCCGAGCGCGTAGCTGACGTTGTCAAATCGCTGATGCAGATGGGCATGATGGTCACGCAGAACCAGACCATCGACGCTGACACTGCTGAACTGATCATCGAAGAATTTGGCCACAAGGTCACGCGTGTTTCTGATTCGGATGTTGAAGACGTCATCAAAGAGGTCGAAGACAGCGATGAAGATCTGAAGCCGCGCCCGCCGGTCATCACCATCATGGGTCACGTTGACCACGGTAAGACCTCGTTGCTGGACGCAATCCGCGACGCACGCGTCGTGGCTGGCGAAGCCGGTGGCATTACCCAGCATATCGGCGCCTATCAGGTGAAAACCGATGGCGGCACCACGCTGACCTTCCTGGATACGCCTGGCCACGCGGCCTTTACCTCGATGCGTTCGCGCGGGGCTCAGGTCACGGATATCGTGGTTTTGGTGGTCGCGGCGGATGACGCGGTGATGCCGCAGACGATCGAAGCGATCAACCACGCCAAAGCGGCCGAAGTGCCGATGATTGTGGCGATCAACAAGGTCGACAAGCCGGATGCAAACCCGGACAAGGTTCGCACCGATCTTCTGCAACACGAAGTGATCGTCGAGAAAATGTCGGGTGAGGTTCAGGACGTCGAAGTGTCCGCCATCACCGGTCAGGGTCTGGACGAGCTGTTGGAAGCCATTGCGCTGCAAGCCGAGATTCTGGAACTGAAAGCCAACCCCGACCGCGCCGCCCAAGGTGCCGTGATCGAGGCGCAGCTGGATGTGGGCCGTGGCCCAGTGGCCACCGTTCTGGTTCAGAACGGCACGCTGCGTCAGGGCGACATCTTTGTTGTGGGTGAGCAATACGGTAAGGTCCGCGCGCTGATCAACGACAAGGGCGACCGCGTCAAAGAAGCTGGCCCCTCGGTTCCGGTCGAGGTTCTGGGTCTCAACGGCACGCCCGAGGCCGGTGACGTTCTGAACGTGACCGAGACCGAAGCGCAGGCCCGCGAAATCGCCGCTTATCGCGAACAAGCCGCCAAGGACAAACGCGCCGCCGCAGGTGCCGCGACGACCCTTGAACAGCTGATGCAGAAGGCCAAGGAAGACGAGAACGTCGCCGAGCTGCCGATCCTCGTCAAAGCCGACGTGCAAGGGTCTGCCGAAGCCATCGTTCAGGCGATGGAAAAAATCGGCAACGACGAAGTGCGCGTACGCGTGTTGCACTCGGGTGTGGGTGCGATCACCGAAACGGATATCGGCCTGGCCGAAGCCTCGGGCGCGCCGGTCATGGGCTTCAACGTTCGTGCCAATGCATCGGCTCGGAACACCGCGAACCAGAAGGGCGTTGAGATCCGCTATTACTCGGTGATCTATGACCTTGTGGACGACGTGAAAGCAGCTGCATCCGGGCTGCTGAGCGCCGAAATCCGCGAGAAGTTCATCGGCTATGCCGAGATCCGCGAAGTCTTCAAGGTCACAGGCGTTGGCAAAGTGGCCGGCTGTCTGGTCACCGAAGGCGTTGCCCGCCGTTCCGCAGGCGTCCGCCTGCTGCGCGACAACGTGGTGATCCACGAAGGCACGCTGAAGACACTCAAGCGCTTCAAGGACGAAGTGGCCGAAGTTCAGTCGGGTCAGGAATGCGGTATGGCGTTCGAGAACTACGACGATATCCGCGCGGGCGACGTGATCGAAATCTTCGAGCGCGAAGAGGTCACCCGGACACTGGATTGATCCGGTTCAGAACTAAGTTACCAAAAGCGGCCCCCTTGGGCCGCTTTTTTTCGCTATTTCTGAACTTTAAAGCCTGCTGATTGGGCAAGGCAGACATTGGCGTTGCGAGCAGTAACGGCAAACCTTCTCTTGTTGGTTCGTCTCAATAAGGCTGGATTGACACACTCAATGACTTGCGTGCGTTGCATGCAGTATTTTGGGTCCGAAATTCAGGGACCAAGAATCCTTCTTTTAAAATGGCTATTGGTCCCGTGTTTGCGCATTGTAATGGGCCGTTTTGGGGCAAGCTGAATCGCCATCGTCTAAGCCTTAGTCAACTTGATTGATGCAGATTCGGTAGTCGAGCGGGTCGAGTTTTCCTATAATTCTATCAAGATGTGTAAATCTGTTATGCGCTAGGGAGTTACATGGTACTTATTCTGCTGCTGTATTTCGGGGTTCTTTGGCTGATCTTCTTCAAATTGAAACTGCTGCCATGGAACCGAACCAGCAAAACTATCTCTGCACTCGTTGGTTTGGGTATTTGTCTTTACGTTGTAGCGCAATTGAATACGACCACGCCGTCGGGTCGTGTTGCCGTCATGGGTGTGGTAGTGGAAATTGCACCGTCTGTGCGCGGTGTCGTTACTGAAGTTCCAGTAACGCCTAATCAATCCGTCGCAGCCGGAGACGTGCTCTTCCGAATAGACCCGGCACCTTATCAGGCTGCTGTTGACGAGGCTGAAGCCTCGGTGGAAATCGCAACATTGACATTGGATCGACAACAATCCGCGTTTGACAAGAACCCGGGATTGTCGGTTTCGCAACAGGATCTTGATGAAGGCCGCGCAGCGTTGGATGCCGCGAAGGCACAATTGCGTTCTGCGCTGATTGACTTGGAAGACACTACAGTATTTGCACCGCAGGCCGGTATAGTTACAGCCGTAAATCTGTCGCCGGGCAATCAGGTTCGATCCACAGCGTCGGTCATGCCCTTTATCGCAACAGATTCTTTACGCTTGGTTGGCGTGTTCAAACAAAACGGATCAGGTGTGTTGACAGCAGGCATGCCGGCGGAACTTGTTTTGGACGCGGCACCAGGAAAGATCCTGAATTCCAGCGTTTCACTGATCTCTCCGGGTACTTCAGGTGGACAAATACCGGTGAGTTCAGATCTGCTTTCTGCCGCTTCCATAGGATCAAGCTCTGAAGTCCTAGTTATTCTGGATTGGCCGGATGATCTACCGGCGCATGCGGCACAGCTTGGTATGGTTGGGTCAGCGACAGTCTACAGTCCTGATGCCGGACCATTTGAGATACTTGCGAAGATCCTCCTTAGAATTCGGGGGCTGGTTGCTTATCTCTGAGCCTCGTCCGCAGCCAATTTTGTACGGAAAGCTGTTAACTGATTTTTTCTAGGCGTTATCGGGTCGAGATCGGTTCAGCTTTGGTGGACACAAAGGTTTAACCTAGAGCCATGAAAAACCAGTCCGCTTTGGGTTAGGAAGCAGTCATCCATAGCTCCGGCAAAAACCTCGGATAAAAACTGTTAACTTGGATCTCGGCGAACGGGTCAAAGCAGTTTGATTTCGAATACCTTTAACTACCGCGTGTCCGATAAAAACGTCCCCGGATGCATGATGATGTCGAAATGCTGCATCCCCTGCTTCAACTCGAAACCGACCGAATGCCCGGCCTTGCGCAGTAACTCGGCATAATCCCGGCTCTGGCGGATGAACTCGGGCGTGTCCCTTTCCGCCACCGTCACGTGATAGCGCGGGCCGGGGGGCGGAAGGTGGCGGGTGGGTGACAGGTCGTTGATCTCAACCGGGGTCAGTTGCAGCGGGTCATTGATCGGCGTCAGGCTGATCGGCTCCAGATCATAGATGCCGCTGATCAGGATCACGTCGCGCACGCGCAAACCCGCGCGGGCAAGGTCGTTGGCTGAACTGGCCATGACCATACTCGCCAATTGCGCTCCGGCGCTGTGCCCGGACAACGTGATCCGCGACGGGTCAAAACCCAGATCAGGCGCATTGGTTGCCAGCCAGAGCAATGCGTCGCGGCATTCTTCGACCATCTCTCCGATCCGCGCATCCGGTGCGAGAGTGTAGTTCAGGGTCGCAAACGACTGTTCAGCCTCGATCAGTGCAGGAGCCATCATCGCCGAATCGCGCTGGCTGAGGGCTTGCCAATAGCCCCCGTGAATAAAGACATGCAGCGGCGCACCGGCCCCTTTAGCGGGAAAGAAATCCAGAACCTGAGCGGTTCCCTCACCGTAAGAGATGTTCCCGATCACCTCCATCTGCGCGCGGTGCTGAGCGCTGAGCGCGGCGTAGCTGTCCAGATAGGGTGTGAGGTCTCCGCCGATCATCGAAGAGGGGGAATACTCCTGATCCAACTCGGCCTGCGTGAAGCCCCGATACAGCATTGCTTACTCCTGATCCGCATACATCAATTCGGTGCGTACATCGTAGAGATCATGGAAAAAACGCAAATCCAAGGCTTTACGCAAAAACGACACACCACTGGAACCACCGGTGCCGGGTTGATTGCCGATCACCCGCTCGACCGCCGTGACATGATCAAAGCGCCATCGCTGGAACAGGGATTCCACATCCATCAGCTTTTCGGCCAGTGCGTAGAGATCCCAATACGCGCCGGTGTCCTGAAACACCTGCACCCAAATCTTCACCACGCGCGGGTCACCGGAATAGGGGTGCGCAAAGTCGCGCTCCAACAGATCTGGGGGAACATCGAACCCTTTGCGGGCCAGCATGAACAGAACTTCGTCATAAAGGGACGGTTTGGTCAGCGCATCATTCAGCATCCCCATCACTTCCGGATCATGCTGATGTACTTTCAGTGTTGCGGCATCCTTGTTCCCAAGAATGAATTCGATCTGACGGTAGCCATAGCTTTGAAACCCAGAGGAACTGCCCAGTGCTTGCCGAAAGGTCATGTAGTCGGCAGGCGTCATGGTCAGCAGCGTTTCCCAAGCCGCAATCAACTGGCGCTGGATCGCCTTGACCCTGTCGAGGTTCTTCATCGCCGGGCCAAACTCGTCTTGTTGCAGGTAATGACGCACCTCAACCAGTTGGTGGTGCATCAGTTTCAACCACAGCTCGCTGACCTGATGGATGATGATGAACAGCATCTCATCGGGTTGTGCAGGGTCCTGAAAGGTCTTTTGCAGGTTCAGCAGGGTCTTGAGTTGCAGAAAATCGCCATAGCTCTTGCGATGGGCCTGCGTGAAATCGGTGACGAGGGACTCCTCGATCCCGCGCTCCAAAAATTTGTCCTTGTCGCCCATGTGCCCCTCCAGACGCTTCTGTTTCACCCTGTTTAGGGGGTGACGCGGCGCAGGGCCAGAGTCTCAGGTCCAGTCCAGAACCACTTTGCCCGATCGACCGGATTTCATCGCGGCAAAACCCTCGGCGAAATCATCGACTTTCATTTGGTGTGTGATCACGCGGCTGACATCCAGACCGTTCTGCAACATGGCGATCATCTTGTACCATGTCTCGAACATTTCACGTCCATAAACACCTTTGATAGTGATCGCCTTGAAGACGATGCGAGACCAATCGACCGGGGATTTGCCCGGTGGAATGCCAAGCAAGGCGATCTTGCCGCCCATAACCAGTGCTTCGACCATCTGGTCCAGTGCAGCTTGAGAACCAGACATTTCCAGGCCCACGTCAAAGCCTTCCTTCATGCCAAGGTCTGTGATGACGTCCTGTAGGTCTTCTTTGGACACATCAACCGTGCGCAGAGTCGGCACCACATGCTCGGCAAGTTTCAGACGGTCTGGGTTGATGTCTGTGATCACGACATGACGTGCGCCGGCGTGGCGCGCAACGGCGGCGGCCATGATGCCGATCGGGCCCGCGCCGGTGATCAGAACATCCTCACCCAGCAGATCGAAACTCAGCGCGGTGTGTACCGCGTTGCCGAGCGGGTCGAGGATCGCTCCGATTTCATCCGGAACGTCATCCGGCAAGGGCACCACATTGAAAGCAGGTAGCTTGAGATACTGTGCGAATGCACCCTGTTCGTTCACGCCAATGCCCCGAGTGCCGGGGTCGAGGTGGAACTTGCCCGCGCGGCTCTGGCGGCTATCGGTGGTGATCAGATGCCCCTCTCCGGAACACCGCTGACCGATCTCAAGCCCGGTCACGTTGCGCCCGATCTCGACGATCTCTCCGGCGAATTCGTGACCGGTGATCATCGGAACCGGCACCGTGGCAGAGGCCCATTCATCCCAATTCCAGATGTGGATATCGGTACCGCAGATGCCAGTCTTGTTGATTTTGATCAGCACCTCTTCCGGGCCAATTTCAGGAACCGGGGCCTGCACCATCCACAGCCCTTCCTCGGGCTTGGATTTCTCAAGTGCCTTCATGGTGTTGGGGCGCATCAGATCACTCCCAGTTCTTTGCCGACTTTGCCAAAGGCGGTCAGCGCGCGATCCAATTCATCCTTGGTCAGAGCCGCATTCATCTGAGTTCTGATCCGCGCTTGTCCGCGCGGAACGACAGGGAAAAAGAAGCCCGAGACATAGACGCCCTCATCAAACAGCTTTGACGCCATGTCCTGCGCCAGTGTTGCTTCGCCCAGCATGACGGGGATAATCGGGTGTTCGCCGGGCAGCAGATCAAAGCCCAGCTTTTCCAGCCCCGCACGCCAGTATTTGGCGTTGCCAAACAACTGGGCGCGCAGCATGTCGCCTTCTTCGACCAAACGAATGGCTTCCAGACCAGCAGCGACGATGGAGGGCGGCAGCGAATTTGAGAACAGATAGGGCCGCGCCCGCTGCCGCAGCAGGTCGATCACTGGCTGCGGCCCGGCGATGTAACCGCCGATTGCCCCCCCAAGTGCCTTGCCCAAGGTTCCCGTCAGAATGTCCACGTCGACACCAAAATGATCCGGCGTGCCCGCACCGTTCGGCCCCATGAAGCCAGTGGCATGGCAATCATCAACCATGACAATGGCGTCGTACTTGTCCGCCAGCTCGCGAATCTTCGGCAGGTTGGCCAGATAACCATCCATCGAGAACACGCCATCCGTTGCGATCATGATATGCCGTGCCCCGTCCTCGCGTGCCTGTTTCAGCCAGGCTTCGAGGTCGTTCATGTCGTTGTTCAAATAGCGATAGCGCTTGGCCTTGCACAGCCGCACCCCATCGATGATCGAGGCGTGATTCAAACTGTCTGAGATAATCGCGTCTTCAGGCCCTAACAAAGGCTCAAACAGCCCCCCATTGGCATCAAAACAGGCAGCAAACAGGATCGCATCGTCCTTGTTCAGGAATGCGGCCAGCTTCTGCTCCAGTTCGCGATGAATGTCTTGCGTGCCGCAGATGAACCGGACCGAGGCCATGCCAAAGCCTTTTGGGCCCATAGCGTTCGTTGCGGCGTCGATCAGCGCCGGATGATCGGCCAGACCCAGGTAGTTATTGGCACACAGGTTGATTACCTGCTTGCCACCCACCGAAATCTCACCGCCCTGAGGCGAGGTAATCATTCGTTCGCGTTTGTACAAACCTTCGGATTCGATCTGCGCGAGTGTGTCCGTGATGTGGGACAAGAATGCATCTGCCATGGCGACCTCCGTTCAACTGAGTCGCACATCTAACATAGCGGATGAATTTCCCAAATAGGGGAATTACAATATGAAGGAAAAAAATCCGTGAAGGCGGAATATTGCCGGTATCACGCGTTCTTTACGATCAAAAAAACCCGTGCGGGCCCATTGGCGGAAATGGAATGCACAATGTCCGCGGCATAGCGAGCGGTGTCACCTTGGCTGAGATCTGAGATGGCGCTGCCCGATGTGACCCGGACCGAACCTTCCAGAACTGTCAACTGTTCACGCGCACCGCGGGCATGGGGCTGGCTGTTCAAAGCCCCATCTTTGTCGAACTCAATATCATAAACCTCGTGACCTCCGGCTTCTTCGGGCGGGGACAGGATGCGAATACGGCAATTCTGCCCCATATTGTCGATGCTTGGGACCTCAGAGCTTCGCAGAACCTCGATCTGGTCACTGGCTTTTGCACCTTCCAACAGACCTGCAAAATCCACCTGCAAGGCTCGGGTCAAATTCCACAGGGTCGAGATCGTCGGGCTGCTTTCGCCGCGCTCGATTTGGCTGACCATCGACCGGGATACACCGCTGAGGTTTGCAACCGCCTCAAGCGACAGTCCTTTTGCCCGGCGTGCCTCTTTCAGGCGTGCCGGCAGGAGGTTCAGGATATCGTCTGTGTTTTCCGTCATGACGGAATCCATGCGTGTTGCGCAACGTAATGTCAATTCCGGGCGTGACAGTGAGTCTAATTTGAAGATCATGCTGCAAGTGCATAATGCGCGCGGGTTTTGGAGGAGAAAATATGACTGACGTAGTGATTCTGGATGGTGCGCGTACCGCCATCGGCACATTTGGTGGCGCTTTGGCCTCGACCGCTCCGATCGATCTGGCCACTGTTGCCACCGAAGCGGCCCTTGAACGTTCAGGTGTTGAAGGCGCGCAAATCGGCAGCGTTGTCTTTGGTCATGTCATCAACACCGAACCACGAGACATGTATTTGTCGCGCGTGGCTGCGATACAGGCGGGTATCCCCAACGGTACGCCAGCGATGAATGTGAACCGTCTGTGCGGCTCGGGGGCTCAGGCCATTGTATCCGCCGTGCAGTCCCTAATGCTGGGCGATGCAGAGTTTGCTGTGGCAGGAGGTGCCGAGAGCATGTCGCGCAGCCCTTACATCGTGCCTCAGGCGCGTTGGGGCGCGAAGATGGGCGATGTTACCTCGCTCGATATGATGCTGGGCGCCCTGAATTGCCCGTTTGGTACAGGGCATATGGGTGTCACCGCCGAAAACGTGGCGGACGAACATCAGATCAGCCGTGAGCAGATGGACGAGTTCGCCATGACCAGCCAGACCCGCGCGGCAGCGGCGATTGAAGGCGGGTTTTTCGAAAGCCAAATCGCGCCGGTGCAGGTCAAGATCAAGCGCGACATGGTCGACTTCAAGGTCGATGAACACCCCAAAGCGACTACGGCAGAGGCGCTGGCCGGGTTGAGGCCCGTGTTCAAAAAGGACGGACGAGTCACGGCGGGGAATGCCTCTGGTATCAATGACGGCGCGGCGGCGATGGTTCTGGCAACGGCGGACGCGGCGGAAAAAGCGGGCTTGAAACCGAAAGCACGCGTAATCGGGTATGCCCATGCCGGTGTGCGGCCCGAAGTTATGGGAATAGGCCCGGTCCCGGCGGTGCAAAACCTGTTCAAAAAGACCGGTTTGTCGGCAGGTGATTTCGATGTGATCGAAAGCAACGAAGCTTTTGCCGCACAGGCTTTGGCTGTCAATCAGGAACTTGGTCTGGATGCGGCCAAGGTAAACCCCAACGGGGGTGCCATTGCGCTGGGCCATCCGGTTGGCGCGACCGGCGCGATCATTACCCTCAAGGCGCTGTACGAGTTGGAGCGTACGGGTGGGTCAAAAGCTTTGATCACCATGTGCATTGGCGGTGGTCAGGGGATTGCCCTTGCCATCGAGCGGCTCTGAGCCAGAACGGAGCAGGGGGGCTGTCTGCCCCCCATTGCGCCATGCGCAATTCCCCCCGAAGGTATTTTTAGCCAGATGAAGCGGGCAGGTTTGCCTTAGCTGAGTGCTATGGCTATCAGCGTTGCGGCTATGCCGAACCCGGCACCAATCGCGGCAGGTAGGGCATACGCACTAAAGCCATTGCTCTTTTGGTCGTCTTTTTGGGTTTGCGCGATCAGTGCGTTTTCGACCAGCGCTGGCAGGCGCGGGCCGAAACGGGCTAGCACCATCGCGGTTTTTCCAAAATCTCTAAGTGCAGCACGCGGACCAATCGAGCGTTTGATGTAGTCTTCGACCACGGGGCGGGCAACCTCCCAGATGTTCATGTGATCGTCGAGTGAGCGCGCCACGCCTTCAACCACCACCATGGTGCGTTGTAGCAGGATCAGTTCGGTTCTTGTTTCCATACCGAAGCGTTCTGTCACCTCGAACAGATAATTCAGCAGGCGGCCCATCGAGATATGTGAAGCGTCCATGCCGAAGATGGGTTCGCCGACTGCGCGCAGGGCACGGGCGAATTCGTCCACATCTTGGTTTGCGGGCACGTAACCTGCTTCGAAATGCACCTCGGCCACGCGCTTGTAGTCGCGGCGGATGAAGCCAAAGAGGATCTCGGCATAGACCCGGCGGGTGTACTCGTCGATATGGCCCATGATGCCGTAGTCATAGGCAATGATGTCACCGTTTGCGGCGACCTTCAGGTTACCCTGGTGCATGTCGGCATGGAAATAGCCGTCGCGAAGGGCGTGCAGCAGGAACAGGCGCAGCACACGTTCGGCCAGATCGCGACGATTGTGACCCGCCGCGTCGAGGGCTGCGTTATCGCCCAGCGGGATACCGTCGGCCCAGCTGAGGGTCATAACGCGACGCGCGGACAGGGACCAGACCACCGGTGGTAACCAGAACCCGGCGTCGTCCTTGGTGTTGGCTGCGTATTCCGATGCGGCAGAGCTTTCCAGCCGCAGATCTAGTTCACCGCGGACAACCCCGTCGAAATGTTCGATCACTTCCATCGGGCGCAGTCGCCGGGCCCCAGGTGCGCAAAGCTGCACGATACGGGCCGCGAAGTAGAACGCGTCTACGTCTTTGCGGAAGGCGCGCTCGATGCCGGGGCGCAGCACTTTGACGGCGACGTCTTCGCCCGTGCTGACCAGTTTGGCTTTGTGGACCTGCGCGATGGAGGCTGCAGCGATGGGTTCGCTGAAATCGCTGAATAACTCGGCGACGGGTTGTCCCAGCTCTTTTTCCACCTCGGCCATGGCCTCGGCTTTAGAGAAGGGGGGCAGTTTGTCCTGAAGAACGCGCAACTGCTCGGCCAGTTCGTTGCCGACAACATCGGGGCGGGTGGACAGCACCTGACCAAATTTAATGTAGGCCGGACCCAGCGCCGTCAGAGCACGTGTAGCGGGCGGCATATCGGGATCGCCCTTGTAGCCCAGCCATTGAAACGGTTTGCCCAGCACATGGGCAACAATCCGCAGCGACCGGGGGGCCTCAAAAGCGTCCAGCACCACGTTCATGGCACCCGTGCGCTCCAAAGTGGCGCCTGTGCGGATCAGGCGGATGATGTTGTGAGGGCCGCGCATCAGATCTTCCAGCCGGAATGCAGAGCGGCGATGCCCATGCTTAGGTTTCGATATTTGGCATTTTCGAACCCGGCGGTACGAACCATGCTCAGAAATGTCTCTTGATCAGGGAACTTGCGGATTGATTCCACCAGATACTGATAGCTGTCATAATCATTGGCGATCAGCTTGCCCATGCGGGGAATTACGTTGAAGCTGTAGAGGTCATAAAGCTTTTGCAGACCGTCATTGGGCAACTGGCTGAATTCCAGCACCATCAGACGGCCTCCGGGTTTCAGCACGCGGTACGCTTCGTTTAGTGCCTCTTGTGGACGGGTCACATTTCGGATGCCGAAAGAGATCGTATAGACATCGAACGTATTGTCTTCGAACGGCAGGGCCATGGCGTCGCCGACCACCCAGTTCAGGCTGTCTGACATCTGGTCGGCTTCGGCGCGTTGGCGGCCTTCGACCAGCATAGGTTCGGTCAGGTCCAGAACGGTGGCGTGTCCATGGCCAGCGCGCTTGAGGAAGCGGAACGAGATGTCGCCCGTACCGCCCGCCACATCCAGAAGACGTTGGCCGGGACGTGGCGCCAGCCAGTCCATCATCGCATCTTTCCAGACCCGGTGGATGCCCATCGACATGACGTCGTTCATCACGTCATATTTCGAGGCGACCGAGTTGAACACGCCCTGTACACGACCGGCCTTGTCGGCCTCGCGTACGGTTTCGAACCCGAAATGAGTGGTCTTGTCGCTGTTGTCGGACATTTGCCTTGCCGTTTGTCGAATTTCGCCTCTGTTATAGGGCCAAGAGAGGCGGGCACAATGCGGCCCTTTGGATTAGGAGCCGTGTAATGCCGGAATTGCCCGAGGTCGAGACAGTTAGACGCGGCCTGAGTCCCACCATGGAAGGGGCGGTGATTGAACGAGCGGATGTGAACCGCCCGGATCTGCGTTGGCCCTTTCCCGGGCGCATGGCCGAGCGACTTAGTGGCCAGAGGGTGGAGCGGTTGCGAAGGAGGTCGAAATACATCCTGGCCGATCTCAGCAGCGGAGAGACTTTGCTGATTCACCTGGGTATGTCAGGTCGCATGACGGTTTCGGGTGATCCACTTGGGCAGTTTGTGCATGAGCACCCAGCGGCTCAGAAACACGACCATGTTGTGTTTCACATGGCTAACGGCGCGCGCATCACATTCAATGATCCGCGACGGTTCGGGGCGATGGATCTGTTGCCGACGGCCACGGCCGATGACCACAAGCTGCTGTCGGTTCTGGGGCCAGAGCCCTTGAGCAATGACTTCCACGAACACCATCTGATCGAGGCCTTCAAAGGTAAGAACTCTCCGGTCAAATCCGCGCTGCTGGATCAGGGAATCGTTGCCGGATTGGGCAATATCTATGTCTGCGAGGCGCTTTATCGCGGCAAGGTGTCGCCACGTCGCAAAGCCGGGCAGATTTCTGCATCACGTGTTGCCGCATTGGTTCCGATCATCCGGAAAGTGTTGCAGGACGCCATTGAAGCGGGCGGTTCTTCCTTGCGAGATTTCCGGCAAGCCGATGGAGAACTTGGATATTTTCAGCACAGCTTTGATGTCTATGGGCGTGAAGGTGAGCCTTGCCGGACTGAGGGCTGTAACGCTCCAATTAAGAGAATCACCCAATCGGGACGCTCATCCTTCTACTGTGCGCAATGCCAAAGATAACTTGATCCAGAGAATTCGCGTGATAAGGAATCGTACTTGAACGGAACAACCGGAAGCTTTCAACTCATGGCTTTTGAGACGATCATCGTCGAAATCGAAGACCACGTCGCCCTCATCAAACTCGACAGACCGGATGCAATGAACGCATTGAACTCCCAATTGGTGGGAGAGCTTTGCGACGCGCTGGAAGAAGCCGATCGCAATGACAAGGTTCGGTGCATCGTGCTCACCGGATCCGACAAAGCGTTTGCCGCAGGCGCGGACATCAAGGAAATGTCCGAGATGAGCTTTGTCGATGTCTTGAGCGCAGATTTGTTTGCTTCGGCAAATGATCGTGTCTCGGCCATCCGCAAACCGATCATAGCGGCCGTGGCTGGGTATGCTCTGGGCGGTGGCTGCGAAGTGGCCATGATGTGTGACTTTATTATTGCTGCGGATACAGCCAAGTTTGGGCAGCCTGAGATCAATTTAGGTGTTGTCGCTGGTATTGGCGGAACGCAGCGCCTGACGCGCTTTGTTGGCAAGTCCAAGGCGATGGATATGAACCTGACCGGTCGTTTCATGGACGCCGAAGAGGCAGAGCGTGCGGGTCTTGTCAGCCGTGTCGTTCCAGCCAAAAAACTGATCGAAGAAGCTGTGGGTGCAGCTCAGAAGATCGCGGAAAAATCTTTGCTGACAGCTGGGGCCGTCAAGGAGGCTGTGAACCGTAGCTATGAATTGCCGCTGAGCGAAGGGCTTTTGTTTGAACGTCGTGTTTTCCACTCGATGTTTGCAACCGAAGACCAGAAAGAGGGCATGGCCGCATTCCTCGAAAAGCGGGCGCCGCAATTTCGCGACAAGTAAAACCTTCCAGATCATGTTCGAAGGCGGGCCATGTGCCCGCCTTCTTGTTTTCATTGTAGAGGGTCTGAGAATCGGCTTGGCAAACCTAAAAAACTTGGATACATACCGCCGCCATACATGCGCGTGCGGCCCGCTTGGCCCGACTCACACTCGTGATTTCTGATCCGGTGCGGATACGTCCGTGGCGCGCAAACCAAGATAACCGTACCGAACGAAGGTCAGAGACACATGGCAAATTCGCCCCAGGCAAAGAAACGCGCACGTCAGAACGAAAAGCGTTTCGCAGTAAACAAAGCGCGTCGTTCGCGCATCCGCACCTATCTGCGTAAAGTCGAAGAAGCGATTGCTTCTGGTGACAAGGACGCGGCAACTGCCGCTCTGCGTGCCGCTCAGCCCGAGCTGATGCGCGGCGTCACCAAAGGTGTTTTCCACAAGAACACAGCCGCCCGCAAAATGTCGCGTCTGTCGGCCCGCGTCAAAGCACTGGGCTAATACCTCAGATTGACCAATGGTCATGTCAGCAACGCTGATCTATATTTAAGGCGTCGCGTGAAGCGGCGCCTTTTTTCGTGTTGCCGGAAAACCGCGCCTTCACAAAACTGAGAGATTCTTTCGGCCAAAGAACCGAGTCAATATCAGAGTTTCGTTGCCGCGCCCCGCTTGGAGTTGTTACCACTGTTATCAGCGATTCACTCGCTTGGGGGGACAGGCTGTTTCTTCGGTCGAACTGACGGGCATCAGGTCGACTTGAGGAAGTGGGCGACGACTGGCTGACGCCAGGCTGCCGATCTGCCGTGAAACCCGGGGTCAACCCGGTCTTCTCGGCCCTGTCTAAAAATTGAGAGTGCGACGTGCAACCCGGTTTACCGGACGCTCACTTATTTCCGGGCGTTTTACGGGACACGTGCGCATTCGAAAGACATCCCGCCAAACCGGGCAGGTTTTGGCGCAGGGATACCTTTGTGTGCGTGAATCCATAACCGGGTGACCGGATTCGTATGAATAAGGCCGACAGGCCAATAAGAATGGGATGCGTGAGGCGCTGAATGACACAAGAGAAATGGGGACTACTTCGAAACAAGTTGCTAAAGGCTGTTGGTCGGAACAACTACACCACCTGGATCGAGCCTTTGGAATTTAAAGAGCTGCAAAACGGTGTGGCGGTTTTTTCCGTGCCGACCAATTTTGTGGGCAACTACGTCAGCCAGAACTTTGCAGATCTGATATTGTATGAATTGAACACAGCAGGGGAAACTGTGCAGCGGCTGGATTTCCGGGTTCCTGCAAATTCGCCTGCGCGTCCGAAGCCTGCTGTACAAGCTGCTCCCGAGGTGCGCGCAGATCCTGTGGCCGCGCCGGTGACCGAGGGTGCTCAGGATGCGCTCGAGTCGTTGCAGGCTGCACCGTTGGACGTCCGTTTTACGTTTGACAGTTTTGTTGTCGGCAAACCCAACGAACTCGCACATGCCGCTGCGCGCCGTGTGTCTGAAGGGGGTCCGGTCACATTCAACCCGCTGGTGCTGTATGGCGGCGTGGGCTTGGGTAAGACCCACCTGATGCACGCGATCGCGTGGGAATTGAAAACCAAGCATCCTGAACTGAATGTGCTCTACCTGTCCGCCGAACAATTCATGTACCGTTTTGTTCAGGCTCTGCGCGAACGCCGGATGATGGATTTCAAACACCTGTTCCGGTCGGTTGACGTGCTGATGGTGGATGACGTGCAGTTCATCGCGGGTAAGGATTCAACTCAGGAAGAGTTCTTTCACACCTTCAATGCGCTGGTGGATCAGAATAAGCAGATTATCATTTCCGCCGACCGCGCGCCGGGTGAGATCAAGGATCTGGAAGACCGTGTGAAGTCGCGCCTGCAATGCGGTTTGGTCGTCGACCTGCATCCGACCGATTACGAGCTGCGCCTGGGCATTCTGCAGAACAAGGTACAGCAGTACAGCAGCACCTATCCTGATCTGGCGATTGCTGACGGTGTATTGGAGTTTCTGGCCCACCGCATCTCGACCAATGTCCGCGTTCTGGAAGGCGCTCTGACCCGTCTGTTCGCCTTCGCATCGCTGGTGGGCCGCGAAATCGATATGGAATTGACACAGGATTGTTTGGCCGATGTCCTGCGCGCCTCGGAACGCAAAATCAGCGTTGAAGAGATTCAGCGGAAAGTGTCCGAGTATTACAATATTCGACTGTCCGACATCATCGGCCCCAAACGCCTGCGGTCATACGCGCGCCCGCGTCAGGTTGCGATGTATCTGTGCAAGCAGCTCACCAGTCGGTCGCTGCCTGAGATTGGCCGCCGTTTTGGCGGGCGTGACCACACAACGGTCATGCACGGTGTGAAGCGCATCGAGGAACTGAAGCTGACCGATGGTCAGATCGCTGAAGATGTTGAAATGCTACGGCGGTCGCTGGAAGCCTGATCTGCGCTTTTCATGAAGCAAACGCCCCGGAACTTTGCGTCCGGGGTGTTTTCTTGTGCGCATTAATCCACGGTTGGACCAGAACTGAGGCTTGTCGGGCACGATGCCCTTGACGCTACGGGCTTTCCAACCCAGAAATCCGTAAAAAATCCTTGTGCCTCAGGGTGGAACCGCTAACGTGCCAGTCCCGCCCATGTCGGTACGCAAGTCAGAGGAACTGAGGGTATGAAGATCAGCATTGAACGCGGCACCCTTCTCAAGGCCGTTTCGCAGGCCCAATCCGTTGTGGAACGGCGCAACACCATACCCATACTTGCGAATGTTTTGATTGAGGCCGAGGGCGATGTGGCCCAATTCCGCGCCACTGATCTGGACATCGAAGTGGTCGACAAAGCCCCTGCGCAAGTCGAGAAAGCCGGGGCGACCACGGTTGCAGCGACCACTTTGCATGAAATCGTGCGCAAACTGCCGGACGGGGCATTGGTGACCCTCACAGCAGACAGCGCGGCTGGTAGATTGACCGTTGAAGCAGGCCGGTCGAACTTCTCGCTGGCGACGCTGCCAAAAGAGGATTTCCCGGTTATGGCGTCCTCGGAATATCAGTCGAATTTCACCGCGTCAGCGGCGCTGCTGCGTCGGCTGTTCGACAAATCGAAATTCGCCATCTCGACCGAAGAGACCCGGTATTATCTGAATGGTGTCTACATGCATGTCGCTGACGGCTCGGATGGCGGTAAAGTGCTGCGTTGCGTTGCCACCGATGGCCACCGTCTGGCGCGTATTGATGCGGATCTGCCGGACGGGGCCGCAGATATGCCGGGTGTGATCGTGCCACGCAAAACCGTAGGCGAGCTGCGCAAGCTGCTGGACGATGACGAGATGGATATTGCTGTTTCGGTCAGCGAAACCAAAGTGCGTTTTGCCACGCCGGATATAACCCTGACCTCGAAGGTTATCGACGGCACCTTCCCCGACTACACACGCGTCATCCCGCAAGGAAACACCCGCAAGCTTGAGGTCGATGCTGCCGAGTTTGCGCAGGCCGTAGACCGGGTCGCGACAGTGTCTTCAGAACGGTCGCGTGCGGTCAAGCTTCAGTTGGATGGCGACAAGTTGGTCCTGTCCGTCAACGCTCCGGATAGCGGTGCGGCTGAAGAAGAACTGGCCGTCGCGTATGGAGACGAGCGGTTGGAGATCGGGTTCAACGCCAAGTATCTGCTGGAGATTGCATCTCAGGTCGATCGTGAAAACGCTGTGTTCCTGTTCAATTCGGCAGGTGATCCGACCCTGATGCGTGAAGGCAATGATCAAAGCGCGGTTTACGTTGTGATGCCGATGCGCGTCTGATCGCGCTGACGCGCGACGCCTCCGGCGGGAGTATTTTTGAAAAGATGAAGGGAGGGGTCATGGGATTGGCCCTGACCGAGCTTACGGTCTCGCATTTTCGGTCTCACAAACTGGCGCGCCTGTCGCTGGACGGGAGGCCGGTTGCGATTCACGGGCCCAATGGGGCTGGCAAGACCAATATTCTGGAAGCGGTATCTTTGTTTTCGCCCGGTCGTGGTATGCGTCGGGCAAGCGCGGCTGAGATGACACGACGGCCTGAGGCGTTGGGGTGGAAGCTGTCGGGGATATTGGATGCGCAGGGGCAGCGTTACGAGGTGGAAACCTGGTCCGAGGGCGGCGCGGCGCGGCAGGTTCGGATTGACGAAAAAACCACGAGCCAGATTGAACTGGGGAAACTGGCGCGGGTTGTTTGGCTGATCCCTTCGATGGATCGGCTTTGGATCGAAGGAGCTGAAGGGCGGCGGCGATTTCTGGACCGTATCGCGCTGAGTTTTGACCCAGCCCATGCCGAAGCATCTTTGATCTATGAAAAAGCCATGCGCGAGCGGAATCGTTTACTGAAAGAGCAGGTCCGGGATGCCCATTGGTATGCGGCCCTTGAGGGTCAGATGGCCGAGTCCGGGCATCGCATACATGCCGCTCGCGTTGCGGCGTTGGATCATCTGCGCGCCGCGCAGGATCGGGCGGAGACGGCTTTTCCTTCGGCTGAGCTGGAGCTGGTCCAGACTGAAGGTGCGATGCCTGAGACAGCAGAGGATCTGCGTGACGCCTTGAATGAGAGCCGATTCCGGGATCTGGCGGCGGGTCGGACTTTGGTAGGGCCGCATCGGTCAGACCTGTATGGGGTGTTTGCTGCCAAAGGCGTTCCGGCCAAGGATTGTTCGACCGGTGAGCAGAAGGCGTTGCTTGTGTCTTTGATTTTGTCGAATGCGCGGGCACTGGCAGAGATGGTTGGGGCGCCTCCGATTGTTCTGTTGGACGAAGTGGCTGCCCATCTGGACGCAGATCGGCGCGCGGCGCTTTATGAGGAAATTTGCGCTCTGGGTGCTCAGGCCTGGATGACGGGTACCGGGCCTGAGTTGTTTGCTGAATTGGGGGACCGGGCACAGACGGTGGTTGTCACCGAAGGGGATGAGGGCTCGGTCGTGACCGCTTAGGCCGGTTCGCTGACTTTACGTTCCCACAGGAAGCCACGCATAACTTCGTCGACCGGGGTTTTGGCCATGTGATTGACGTAGTTCGACATGGTTTTCTGTGCCAGACCCAACACCACATCCAGAACCGCGCGGTGCGAGTAGCCCGCGTCAAAGAACGCCTGCAGCTGTTCTTCGGTCGGGTTGCCGCGTGTTTCCATCACTTGCAGAGTGAAGGTGCGCAGTGCCTCGAGCTTGGCTGTAGGCAGCGGAGTTTCATTGCGCAGTGCCTCGGTGATTTCGTCCGAGACTTTCATCATCTTGGCGATACCGGTGTGCGCGGGCACGCAGTAGTGGCATTCGTTTTCCACGTTGATGGTCTGCCAGACAACGGTTTTCTCATCATTGTCGAAATCGGTCTGCAGGAAGAGGCCGTGCAGAACCTGATAGCCTTCCAGGTGCTGGGGACTTTCGGCCATCACCTTGTGCAGACCTGGCAAGCGGCCAAATGCGGCCTGCGATTTTTCAAGAAGCGGTTTTGACCCTTCAGGGGCGGACTCGAGGTCGTGAGACGGGAAATTGGCCATGTCGGAACTCCTGTTTCTGGCGCGATGAGTCGTATTTAGGGTTTCTTGAGTGATCACTCAAGTATATATTTGAGTGATCGTTCAAGAATTGGTGATGCTGATGCCTCGGAAACCCGCATATGATCGTGATGCACTGATCGCGAAAGCAAAGGACATCTTCTGGCGTCAGGGCTGGGCCGGAACCTCGCTCAAGGATCTGGAGCGGGAGCTGAAGCTGAAGCCCGGTAGTTTCTATGCGGCATTCGGATCGAAGGACGCGCTTTATGCGCTGACGTTGGAAAGCTACACGCAAGAGGGCGTAAAGCGTCTAAAGGCTTTGGCGGAAAAGTTGGGGCCTAAAGGGGCGTTGAAAGCGCAGCCCCGTTTGGTGATTGAAGCGGTCGAAAACCCGACGAAAGCCTGCATGTTGGCAAGGACATATGCGGAGTTGCAGGCGAAAGATCACGATCTTGCAGATCAAGCTGCGCGGCACATGACTGAGATGAAAGCGTGTTTTGCTGAGCTGTTCCGAAGCGCTCAGAATGCTGGTGAAATTCGGTCTGAACATGACCCGGATCGACTGGCGGCGCGGTATCAGTCTGACATTCTTGGGTTGCGATTGTCGGCAGAGCGCGAGGATGTCGACGCAGATGAAATCGCTGCGGATATCGCCGCTGACATTGATCGCTTGTGAGCCTGTAACCAGCAGGCAAAAAACGACCCTCGCAAACACAAAATCTTGGGGGATCGCGTGACATTCCCCACCAGAAAACGTATAAGTTACCAAAATAATATAGGTACTGACTGAATGTCCGAAGACGCACAGGCTCCTCAAGAATACGGCGCAGATTCCATCAAGGTTCTCAAAGGGTTGGAGGCTGTTCGAAAGCGCCCCGGCATGTATATCGGGGACACGGATGATGGCTCGGGCCTGCACCACATGGTGTATGAGGTGGTCGACAACGGGATCGATGAAGCCTTGGCGGGTCATGCTGACCATGTGACCGTGAAAATCCATGCGGATTCCAGCGTATCGGTCAGTGATAACGGGCGCGGAATTCCTGTTGATATTCACCCGGAAGAGGGTGTTTCAGCGGCTGAAGTCATTATGACCCAGCTGCATGCGGGCGGGAAGTTCGACAGCAACTCGTACAAGGTGTCGGGCGGTTTGCACGGTGTGGGCGTTTCAGTCGTGAACGCTCTGTCCGACTGGCTGGAATTGCGCATCTGGCGGGCTGGTAAAGAGCACGTCGCGCGGTTCGAAGGTGGTGAAACGGCGGAACATCTGAAAGTCGTTGACGAATGCGGGGATCGCACTGGGACTGAGGTGCGGTTTCTGGCCTCGACCAACACGTTCTCGAACCTCGAATACTCATTCGACACGCTGGAAAAGCGTCTGCGCGAACTGGCCTTCCTGAACTCGGGTGTACGGATCATCCTGATTGATGAACGCCCTGCCGAGCGGTTGGAAACCGAGCTGTTCTATGAAGGCGGCGTCAAGGAATTCGTCAAATATCTGGACCGGTCCAAGACCCCGGCCATGCCTGAGCCGATCTATATCAAGGGCGAGCGGGATGACATCGGCGTTGAAATCGCGATGTGGTGGAATGACAGCTATCACGAGACGGTTCTGCCCTTTACCAACAACATCCCGCAGCGGGATGGCGGGACGCATGTCGCCGGATTCCGGGGCGCTCTGACCCGGACGATCAACAACTATGCGCAGTCCAGCGGGATCGCAAAGAAGGAAAAGGTCAGTTTTACAGGGGACGACGCGCGTGAGGGTCTGACCTGCGTGCTGTCGGTGAAGGTACCGGATCCGAAATTCTCGTCCCAGACCAAAGACAAACTGGTTTCGTCCGAGGTGCGACCTGCGGTCGAAAGCCTGATGAACGAAAAACTGGCCGAGTGGTTTGAAGAAAACCCCAATGAAGCCAAGGGCATCGTTGGCAAGATCATTGAGGCCGCTCTGGCCCGTGAGGCTGCGCGTAAGGCTCGCGAGTTGACCCGCCGCAAGACGGCGATGGATGTGAACTATCTGGCCGGTAAGCTGAAGGATTGTTCGGAGAAAGACCCGTCCAAGACCGAAGTCTTTCTGGTCGAGGGGGACTCGGCGGGTGGTTCCGCGCAAACAGGCCGGGATCGTCTGACTCAGGCTGTTCTGCCCCTGCGCGGGAAAATCCTGAACGTGGAACGCGCCCGGTTTGACAGGATGTTGTCGTCGCAGGAAATCGGCAATCTGGTTATGGCGCTGGGCACTGGTATTGGTCGCGATGAGTTCAACATCGAAAAGCTGCGCTACCACAAGATCGTCATCATGACCGACGCCGACGTGGACGGTGCACACATCCGGACGCTGTTGCTGACCTTCTTCTACCGGCAGATGCCGGAACTGATCGAGGGTGGGTATCTCTACATCGCCCAACCGCCTCTCTATAAGGTTTCTCGAGGTAAATCAGAGGTTTATCTGAAAGATCAGGCAGCGCTGGATGACTACCTGATCAATCAGGGCGTCGAGGGCGCTGTGCTGAAACTTGGCTCGGGTGAAGAAATCATCGGCCAAGACCTCACGCGGGTGGTGGACGAAGCGCGTCAATTGAAGCGTGTTCTGGACGCTTTCCCGACGCACTATCCGCGCCATATTCTGGAACAGGCCGCCGTCGCCGGGGCCTTCGTTCCGGGTGCGGTTGATGCCGACCTGCAGGGCGTGGCTGACAAGGTTGCAGCCCGACTGGACCTGATCGCGCTGGAATATGAGCGCGGTTGGCAAGGCCGGATCACACAGGATCACGGTATCCGTTTGGCCCGTATCCTTCGGGGTGTGGAAGAGGTGCGTACGCTGGATGGCCCGATGCTGCGCTCGGGCGAGGCGCGTAAGACCGGCAGTTTCACCCAAAGCCTGCAAGAAGTGTACAACACGCCTGCAACGTTGGTTCGCCGCGACCGGTCTCAGGTTATCCACGGGCCGCTGGATTTGCTGCGCGCCATTCTGGAAGAAGGCGAAAAGGGCCTGTCGCTGCAACGCTACAAAGGTTTGGGTGAGATGAACCCCGACCAGTTGTGGGAAACCACGCTTGACCCGGATGCCCGCACGCTGTTGCAAGTCCGCGTCGATGACATGGTTGAAGCAGATGATCTATTTACCAAGCTCATGGGCGACGTTGTCGAGCCACGCCGGGAATTCATCCAGAAGAACGCCCTGAGCGTGGAGAATCTTGATTTCTGACAGGTTGTAGGTTTGCGCATAAGACTTCGCGCACCCCATAAGTTTGCGTAGTTCGCCCATAGTTTTGCGCTGCGCGATTGTTTGCCTAAGCGATGAATTCAATCAGTTTTTGGCTTAGTCGTTGCGGTTATGGCCCTTTGCGTTGCTCAATCCCGCAAAGGGCCTCCCTAAGGAGCCTTGGATTCTCGCGAAGGTCTGCGACGCGCAGAAAGTCCACTTGGCGAACGTGCGATATCGTCGCTGAATCGCTCATAACGGGCGTTCACTTCAATCCACCAGTCTGATCCTAACTGGTAGGTTCCGATCAGATCGATGCTGGTGCTAGTAAGGCCACTTGACGGCGCAAATGCACGGAAATCTGAGGCTTTAGCCTCGGCTCCGGAAACACCAAAGTAGGTGCGGTTGTACTGGCCGCTGCCGAAAGTCAGCCGTGGTCCGATGCGAAGCGCGAGCTTCTCGTAAGGCTTCAGAATATAGAAAGCGGAGAGTTCTCCAACGAGGCTCTGATGGCCGACAGCACCATAGCGTATAACCTTTCCATTGCGGTGTTGAACTGAGACGGAACAATATGCGTGCCAACTTCATTGGGCTTGTTTCAGGTCTTGTTATCATCGGATGCACAATGGCTCAGGCTGATGAAAAACTGACTGAAGACTTTTCCAAGTCTCCGGAGACACGTTGGGACTACGTTGCCGACACCGTCATGGGAGGAGTGTCCTCAGATCAGGTGCAGTTTCCTTCGGAAGGTGATGTTGCATTCGCGCGGCTGACCGGAACCGTCAGTACGGACAATAACGGCGGCTTCATCCAGTTCCGGCGCAAGTTGTCTGACCGGCCAGATGAGGGTGTATCAGGCGTCAGATTATTGGTACGGGGGAACGGTGAGCAATATTTCGTTCACCTCAGAACACGCGGCACGGTGCTTCCGTGGCAATACTATCAGGCCGCTTTCGCAACTTCTGAAGGCTGGACCGAAGTCTATTTGCCTCTGTCAGGTTTCAAGGCTTCTGGCGCCATATTGCGCGCTATTCCTGTTGCGGACGCAATCACCTCACTTGGAGTTGTAGCCTACGGGCGCGATCACGAGGCCCGCGTAGACGTCAGCGAGATTGGATTCTACTGAAGTTCGCCCAAGCGAGGGGCTACAATCTTCTGTTGAACCAATCAGATCAGGCGGCTCAATAAATGTAAGCGACAATGCAATTCCAGTAGTCTTTGCTCATCCTTTGCAAGCGACTAACTTGGGTACATGGAAGAAGTCACTCGACTAACCGAATGGATGATTACAGAAGGTCGTCGCTCCGGCGATCCCGTAAAGGTGGTGTCACAGTTTTGTTCTTCCTTGGTCGAAGCCGGAGTTCCGCTGTGGCGAGCAAACATTGGCCAGCGCTTTGCCAATCCACTGCTTATTGCTTGGGGCGTGGTTTGGACGCCCAACGGCACCGACAGCTACGATGTCACACATGAGACGACGTTGACGGATGGTTATGTTGGGAGCTCATTCGAGTATATTCTGGCGAATAGAAAGCCGCTTCACAAAAGTCTCCAGCAACTGGACTCAGAAACAGAGCATTCATCCTATTTGGAATTTGCAGAGCAAGGCGGCACCGACTACTACGCTACTTTGCTTTATTACGGTGATGGATCGCTGCATGGTTGTACGTTCGTTACACAGGCGCCGGATGGATTCTCGCCGGAACATCTAAGGCTGATTGAAGCGGTCTTACCTGCCCTTTCTTCCGCTCTGGAACCTGTGACGATGCGAAAATCGTCTAAAGGTCTACTTCGAACCTATTTAGGAGATGGGCCTTCCGAGGCAGTCTGGAGCGGCAACATCAAGCGCGGTGAGCGAACAACTCTGGATGCCGTGGTTATGTTCTCTGATCTGCGAGGCTTTACGGCACTTTCCGAAACCTCTTCGGAAGAAGAAGTCTTCGACACGCTCAGCGACTATTTTGATCTGGTAGTCAAAGCCGTAGAAGACAACGGTGGAGACGTCCTCAAGTTCATGGGTGATGGCATCCTGTCGATCTTCACTATTGAAGCTCAAAAAAACCATGCCGACCGTTGCAGAATGGCGGCTCTTGCAGCGCAGAGTGTGCTGAGTGGTTTGAAAGCTCTCAACACTAGACGAGACGAGTTCCACAAACCGCCCTTGGACATTGGAATTGGGATCAACGTTGGGCAGGTCAGCTACGGTAACATCGGCAGCCCCGGCAGGCTTGATTTTACGGTTTTGGGTGGTGCGGTGAACGTCGCAAGCCGAATTGAAAACTTAACAAAATCAATTGGTCAGAGGGTGTTGGCGACGTCAGCCGTTGCAAGTGCTGCGCCGAACATGTTCGTTAGCTGTGGGGATCACGAAATACGTGGCCTTGCTCAACCCATTGAACTGTTCTTTCTCACTGAAGGGGCGCAATAATCAGGTATAGTTTTTTTAAAACAACATACCTTTCCGGGAGCATCCTGAGTGTTTGCAAGAACCATAGCCTTATTGATCTGCGCTGGGGCTTCTCCGGCCACGGCATTGGAGCTTCGCGAAACTGGGCGCTACGAGCTCAACCAACCCGCAAGCCTTGACTACGATCCAACGTTTTGTGGCTTGTGGATTGCCAACGAGGGGCCCGAAGCAATTCTCGTTACATTGCAAGGGGATGAGTTGCGCCGAATATCCAGCGATCTCTTTCGGATCAAAGCAATTGCTGTTGAAGGGGATCACTTGTTACTGGGTGATGGTCTCGGCCGTCTTCAACGTGTCTCTAAAGAAGGAGTCACTTTAGGAGCACCCTTTGAACTTGAAGGTGGTTTTGCGGATACCGAAGGCATCGCGATCAATGCCCAGGGGCAGATCGTGACCGTAGAAGATGACCCGGAACGGTTGTCTTGGTTCACTTCAGAGGGTGCATTGACGGCGAGGTTGGATACCATGAAGCTCTCTCCCCCGTTAAGCGAGGCACAAGGCATTGCGATTGACCCACGCACCGGTCACATGTTGATTGTTGATGACTGGGAAGGGTCAAACAGCCTGTATGAGTTCACGGCAGATGGCCAACTGCTCGCCCAGCAAAGTCTGTTGGAATTCGGAACTGACCCGGAAGGCATCGCCATTAGGCCGGGATCTAACCAACTGTTCGTGGCATTCGACGGCGGCGCGAAGATTGTGACATTTGACTACACGCCCACCTTACCTGAAGGATCACCGCCGCTGCCGCCGGGCGGAGATTGCATGATGTTCTGAGAATTTGGCTTCGTATTCTGGCCAATACTAGTTTTTGTCTAGTCCCGTTCGCTATCCAAAGCTTCGCGTATGAGCGTCAGATGCGGCAGCGAATTGTGAAACGGACCTGAACCGAGTTCGGTCAAAACTGGATCCAGGGATTCCGACATCCGCTCGGTACAAGCTTTCAAAAACTCCGCGCCTTGCGACGTGGACCGGGCTATTTTCGAACGCTTGTCATTGGGGTTGGTTTCAAGGTTAATCAGAGCATGATTTTCAAGGCTCGCGAGCATGTGCGTCATCGACGTCTTAGGCACTTGAAAAGCGTTCGATAGCTGTAGTGGCGTTTCCCCCTCGGGGCGCCGGACCAGGTGGCCCAATATACCAAATTGGGTTGCGGTCATTCTGCCAGGTAAGAACGCTTCAAGCTTGGTCGAGATCAGCTGGTTGATGATCCCGACCTCGGTGAAGAACCGGTAAACTTCGTTGGTCTCATCTTCAGGCTTCATTCAGAATTCGTGTCTCCAGCGGCCAGCGGGGTGTAGCAATTGGCTCGGGTCCATACCCCAAACGCAGCAACATTTGCACCGTGTGGCCCGGTGACGCAAGAAGCTCATGCGCGAGAGCGTATTCATCGGCCATTTCAGGATACTCCTGAAGCGCCTGACTAACCGGATGAACGCCCAGGCCCATTTCGGTTGTCTTCAAGCAAAAACGCATCAATTGGCGCCCGGCATTGAGTTGATCGCTTCGCGTATTTGTGGCTGTCGTGAGAACAGCGTATTGCGGCGTCGCGTCTAGCATGGCGAAGTAGCCTCGCATGTGTGACTGAGTGCCTGGGTGGTCAACGTTCATCAGGGTCTCATTGTCCAATAGGCCAGTAAGTCGCAGCGTTTCCAGAAACGGATCGCGTAATTCAATCCCGTCCGGGTTGGCGTTGATTTCTGCTTTCCCGATCCGCATGAGGTCAACGGATTCTTTCAAGGTCTGCGGTGTTCGCATTTCGATTTCGAAAGCGCGTTTCGTAAGGTCTTGAATACGGGCCACTAAATCTTCGTCGGTTATCAGAGTGGCGTAGTCTTCAAGGACCGACAATTCCGCCTCGGACAGCCGCTGTTCAGTATACGGTTCTTTGTTTGAATGTCGGTTGAGGATTTGATCTGAAAGTGGATCGGTTGCCCCTCCAGGTACAAACACTGCTTCTGCAATAGGCCCTTCATCCCCATCTGGCAGCAATTTGACCTCGGTATCAAACCCGAGAGCACCTGCTGCCAGTACCATCGTCTCAACAAATGCACCAAGGCCAATATAGAGCTGGCGGTGGAAAGGATCGGTTTCCGGAAGCTCGCGATTAGGATCACGGTGGATGCGCACCCTGTCTTGCCCAACGAACTCGACCAGCCAAGGTTGCAAGTTGTGTGGATTGGGGGCGAGAATTGCGTAGGACAAAGCAGCCTTGCGTGGGTCGTCATACGGTTTTGGCGTCCACGGAGCCAACGCGTCATGCGGCGTGCGTGTAGCGAGGAACGCGACCGCGCCCGTTGCCGCCAGAATTGTGCCTCCGCCTAGAATCTTGAGAAAACGTCTTCGATTTGGCATCTTGAGTCTCCAATAGTACGATATCGAACTAAATAATACGAAATCGTATTAAATCAACCTCGATGGATGCGTTGACTGGTTTTATGACTTGGAGAAAAGAAAACTAGAACAGCCGGGCGCCATTGCGGACTACCGTGTCCGACAAGTATTCGGGGTGCTAGGGATGTTAAAACAATCAGTTCTTATAGACGCTTAAAGAACGAGCACGAGAAGATCGGAGGCTATTAAGGCGTTGCTTATTGAGTATCCCACAAAGCATAGCTTTGGCTTGGAGCCTTTGTGCTCGATGACGTTCACAGGGTCGACATCCGGTCGACCTTCGCTAATCGCTTAGACAGCTGCGCAGTATTTGGTGTCTTGAGCCGGACATCGGTTTAGGTTTGTCGTCGATAGCCTTTAGTATTTTTTCTGCAACCCAGCATTGAGACATGCTGCCTAAGATGCGCTAAAAGCTGTTAGGCGCTGGCTTTGGGTCACTTTTTCGGGCACCTAAGGACAGAGGCCAGAGTGCTTTCGAGTTGGAGTGCAG
Source organism: Ruegeria sp. CF8 (assembly GCF_056537285.1). Classification (NCBI taxonomy): domain Bacteria; kingdom Pseudomonadati; phylum Pseudomonadota; class Alphaproteobacteria; order Rhodobacterales; family Roseobacteraceae; genus Ruegeria; species Ruegeria sp. CF8. Next base: position 126,531 of record NZ_JBQFRG010000010.1, read on the forward strand.
GCTTTTGGGCTAATCGTGCAAAGTTTTGCGCAAACACCGTGCAAATCTATGGGCGAAAACTCAAGGTCTTCTTCAATGAAATCAGTGAAGGAAGCGCAGCATTATGAGCATACCTACACAGGTTGTAGGATCAGTCTGACCGGACCAAAGCGGAATTTCGACTACATTAATGAAATGGTGCGGTGCGGCCCGCGAAAGCAGTTGTTCGCTGTGAGGACAATACACAGAGAGTTATGAGTTCACCTGTTGCGGACAAAGAAGACGTATACGATTTTACATTGCGCGTCCGTTTAGCGTCTTCATAAACCTTGGCTTGCTGACACTTTGAAGCCGTTGACTGACTTTGGGTTCAAAATTCCCAAGGCGGTCTCGCGCCAATCTCTTCGATCAGAAAATCCATAAAAACGCGAACCTTAGGGGACAACACATTGGACTTGGGATAGATAAGCCAAAGAACATTGTCCTCTTTGGCATTGAAGTTCGGTAAGACGTGCGCCAATCGGCCCGATTTCAGATGCTCGTGCACACTCCACAGGGCGTTCAAAGAAATTCCTGCCCCTGCCAACGTGGCACACACCTGGCTTTGGCCGTCATCGATAATCAATTTTCCCTTTGCTGATCCTGGATCGAAAACCCCTTTTTCGCCCGCTGGTCCCGTCAGCGGGCGCGGTTGGCGATTTTGGAAAGCGATCAGGTGGTGGTTGGTCAAATCGTCAGGTGTTTTGGGGGTGCCGTACGTTTCCAGATAGTGAGGTGCAGCACAAAGAATGCGGCGGTCATCTGCCAGCTTTCGACCTTTGAGGCTGGTGTCGACAAGCGGCGCGTTCCTGAGCGCAAGATCAAAACTCCCTTCAATCAGATCAAACTGAACATCCGATAGGCGTAAATCGAGTGTGAGGTCGGGGTGCTGTTTGAGAAACTTTGGTACAATCGGCGCTATGTAGAGCTGTGCAAAGGTGCTCGGCGCGGCGAAGCGCAAGGTGCCTCGGATGGTGGGTGTTTGTTTGCCCAACGCTGTAAGTGCAGCCTCCTCCTGTGCGATGATCTCTCGGGCGAAAGGCAGGAAATCTGCACCTTCGACCGACAGCGACACTTTGCGAGTCGTACGGTGCAAAAGTTCGGAACCCAGACTTTGCTCTAACTTGGCGAGCTTTGCGCTTGAGACGGCTGGAGCCATACCCAATGCACGCCCCGCCGCACTGATATTCAGCATTTCTGCTGCCATAACGAACAATCGCAGCGCGTCTGTATCAAGTCCCATTATATATAATTCCCGAATTATAAATCCATAAATAGGCAGTTTATATGCAATTGGATCGGCGTTAAATCCCCCTCACCGATGCAACACAGCTTGGAGAGGAGGCGCCGATGACGCGGACAGCCACAGTCAACTACCACGTTCACAAGCCCTATCGGCAGGCTTTTGAACTGGATGCAGGCGGGATTGCTGGTAACCTTGTTTCCCCCGTGCTGACCCCCGCCGTCGTCGCTTTGGCAGATACCCGTGCGGCGACCAACTCAACTTCATTTTCGTCTGATGCTGTTGAATTCACGCTTCAGGAAACGCTGGTGAATGACTTTGCGGGTGAGGCTTGGAAACCGACATACGATGCCGAGCTGACAGCGATGCTTGCGGACAAGTTGGGCGTTCGCGAGGTTTTGGTTTTTGATCATACGGTTCGGGTAGATGCCCCGAACGCGACGCGTAAACCCGCACGCAACGTCCATAGTGACTATAGTAAGGAGGGGGCTGAACAGCGGCTCGTCGACCTGTTGGGCGATGAAGTCGCGGCTGAATGGGCGCAAGGTCACTATGCCTTTATCAATGTATGGCGTCCTGTGGATGATCCAATTAACTCGGCTCCCCTAGGCTTTGTTCATCCGTCATCTGTTGACCCGTCAGACTGGGTTCTTCTGGACCTGATCTATCCTGACCGCAAAGGGCAAGTCATGGGGCTGGTAGGAAACCCCAAGCATGAATGGATTTATCGTTCCAAGATGACGCCGGATGAGGTCGCGATCTTCAACATCTATGACAATCAAGGGCTACCTTCGATTGCGCATAGCGCGCTCGACATGGTCGAGGACCCAAACGTTACAACCATCCGTAAAAGCATCGAGAGCCGTACTTTGGTTCGTTATTAAAGGGGCACAGACATGTTGGATGATAGGCAGCCTACTGAGTTTGCGAAGATCAACACGGCCTACAATCGGGTGTTTCGTCCGGGGCGGTTGAGCATTGGTCTTGTGTTACCGCTCGAGCCATACGCCGTCGGCGCAAAACCGAAGCTGCAAGGTCATTTGGAAGCTGCTCAGAATGCAGAGGATCTTGGGTTCGCGGCACTTTGGCTGCGGGACGTTCCGTTTAATGTGCCCAGTTTCGGTGATCCGGGACAGGTTTTCGATCCTTTTGTTTATCTGGGTGCGTTGGCAACGGCGACGGACCGGATTGCGCTTGGAACGTCGAGTGTGATCCTGCCACTGCGTCACCCAGCCCATGTCGCCAAGGCGGCGGCGACCGCAGATGTACTCTCGGGTGGGCGATTGCTGTTGGGGGTTGCTTCCGGTGATCGGCCCGAGGAGTACCCGGCGATGAACCAAAGCTATGATGACCGCGGGGCTCGTTTCCGCGATAGCGTGGAATACATTCGCGCGGTTGGATCGGATTACCCTACACATGAAAACGCGCAAGGTACGCTATCTGGTGGGATTGACCTGTTGCCCAAACCGCATGGAACCCGCCTGCCGATGCTCATTACCGGTGGCAGCCAGCAAACACCCGATTGGGTGGCACAGAACGGTGACGGTTGGATGACCTATCCGCGCAACGCGTCGGCCCAAGGGCAAGTCATTGCGGATTACCGACAACGCGTGAAGGCGGCGGGCCAACCGGATAAGCCCGTTATGCAATCGCTCTATGTCGATGTCATTGCCGACCCCGCTGCACCACCGCGTTCAATCCATCTTGGGTTTCAGTCCGGCGCCGAATTTTTGCTTAGCTATCTGCGTGAGATCGAAGCTCTCGGGGTCAATCACGTCGCACTGAACCTGAGATTCAATCAGGCCCCAATCGACCAAACCCTTAAACACTTGGCGGACGTTGTGCTGCCTGACTTTTCCTAGAGGATCAGACCAATGACCAAGACTATTCTCATTACAGGTTCAACCGACGGTATTGGTTTGCTCACGGCACAGAAACTGTCCGCCAATGGGCACAAAGTACTTCTGCATGGGCGCAGTTTGCCCAAATTGGAGAGCGCCGCCGCCGCAATCGGCGGGAACGTTGAAAGCTACGCCGCTGATCTGAGCGATCTGTCTGCTGTGCAAAAACTGGCCGAAAGTGTACGGGCCAAACATGACAAGCTGGATGTTTTGATCAACAACGCCGGAGTGCTGAAAGCCCCGCAAACCGTGCTAGAGAATGGGCAGGACATCCGCTTTGTCGTCAACACGCTTGCACCGTATCTGTTGACCGAATTGCTGCTGCCGATCATTCCCAAAGACGGTCGCGTTGTGAATCTGTCATCGGCGGCACAAGCGCCCGTAAATACGACCGCCATGCAAGGCAATGTGCCGATGGCGGATATGGAAGCCTATGCTCAGAGCAAGTTGGCCATCACCATTTGGACCCAGGAATGGGCCAAGTCGCATACCGAAGCACCGGTCATGGTAGCCGTAAATCCCGGATCTCTGTTGGCCTCAAAAATGGTCAAAGAAGGCTTCGGCGTATCCGGGAACGACATGAGCATTGGCGCGGCTATCCTGATTGAAGCTGCCTTGGGTGAGCGCTTCGCTGGTGCGTCTGGTGCCTATTTCGACAATGATAGCGGCGCTTTCGCTAACCCGCATGCTGCAGCGCTTAACGAAGATCATGTTGCCGACGTCATGAACACAATCAGAGTTTTGGTCAGCCAGAAGGCCTGACCAAAGCGGCGTGGAAGCGCCACACACGCCACATTCAACACTCCCCTATCCCTCGCGCACACCGCGTCGAGGCCCAAGAAAGGATTGCCTGATGAAATATGAGAACTTTCAAACCTTTGAAGTTGCGGTTGAAAACGGCGTCGCCACAGTGACGTTCAATTTCGGCTCCGTAAACGTTCAAGGCCAGGAAATGCTGGCCGATCTCAACAGTCTGGCCATGCGGTTAGAGCGGGACCGCGAAACCAAGGTCGTGATCTTTCAGTCTGCCAATCCAGAAATCTGGGTCTGCCACTACGATACCGAGTTGCTCAAAGACATGTCGACCGAGGCAGTATCCCGCGAGGATGCACAGCTTCTGGATCTTCAGTCAGTATGCGAGCGGATAAGCAAAGTTCCACAAGCCACCATCGCAAAGCTGGAAGGGTTTGCACGTGGCGGTGGGCACGAATTGGCCTTGGCGCTCGACATGCGTTTTGCCGCGCGGGGTAAGTTCAAGTTTATGCAGATGGAAGTCGGCATGGGAATTCTGCCCTGCGGTGGTGGCGCCTCGCGCATGGCACGTCAGACCGGCCTTGGCAAAGCGCTTGAGATCATCCTGAGTGCGCAGGACTATGACGCGGATGACGCAGAACGCCTGGGCACCATCAACAAGGCTTTAGAGCCGGATGAAATTGGCCCGTATGTGACCGCGCTGGCTGAACGGATCGCAAAATTCCCGGCGGAATCGATCAATGCCTGCAAGCAGATGGTTTATGAATCCATCGACAAACCCATTGATGAAGCGCTGAAGGCAGAAGCCTATTGGCTTTATCAGGCCACCAGCAAAACTCCGGCCGTCAAACGTTTCACCATCGCGGATGAACAAGGTTTGGAACACGACATCGAAAACCAGCGCAAATGGGGCGATCTCGTGATGCAGGTGCAGGACATCAACTGACCAACCACCAAAACGCTGATCCCATCGGGTGCGCAAAAAAGCGATGCGCCCGATGCTACGTTGCAAAAGGAACATCCCAATGAAAACAATGGTTCTAAACTCCTATGGACCAAACGCACCATTCGAGCGTGTTGAAATGCCCGACCCGGTCGTGACTTCTGGACATGTGGTTGTCAAAGTGGCCGCGACCAGTGTCAACACCGTCGACACAATGATCCGAAGCATGGGAGCAGACCTGCCCCTGTCCCCTGCATTACCCGCCGTGCTTGGCATGGACTTTGCTGGTACGGTTGTCGCAATTGGTGAAGGCGTAACCGATTTTGCCCCCGGTGATGAGGTTTACGGCTGCGCCGGTGGATTGATGAACCTGCCGGGTGCCTTGGCAGAGTATATCAACTCGGACGCCCGTCTGATTGCACACAAGCCGAAGACTCTGAGCATGCGAGAAGCCGCAGCGTTACCTCTTGTCGGTATCACCGCCTACGAAGGGTTGACCCGCGCCGGTGTCAGCGAAGGGCAAAATGTGCTGGTTCAGGGCGGCGCAGGTGGCGTTGGCCATGTCGCCGTCCAAATCGCCCGTTACCTTGGTGCCAACGTGTCCGCAACTGGTCGCGGTTCGGATCAATTGGCGTTGATCGAGGGTCTGGGTGCACGGCCCGTGGATTTCACGACCCAAAAAGTCGCGGACTATGTGGCTGAACATACCGAAGGCGTAGGCTTCGACGTGGTGTTTGACACTGTGGGTGGAGCGAACATGACGAACTCGTTCGAAGCTGCAAAACTCAACGGCCATGTCGCTTCAACGGTCGCTATGGTCGAAATCGATTTGACGCCTGTGCATTTCAAAGGCTTGTCCCTGCACGTCGTCTTCATGTTGATCCCGATGATGCACAATGTCGGGCGGCAAACCCATGGTGAAACCCTGCAGAAGCTGGCAGATCTTGTCGACGCTGGCGGGCTTAAACCGATTGTTGACGAACATAAGTTCGGATGGACCAATGTCGACGCAGCTTACAAGCGCCTTACAACCGGAGCTGCGGTCGGAAAAGTTGTTTTAGAGCTGTAGTCTGGTTCCGCTGGGATTGGTGAGTGGACGATAGTCTTGCTCACCGCCCTAGTACGGTTTGCAATTGGTGCCGCCTTATAAAAGTTCTTTGACTTCAACGACAATTGAAGCGCAGGTTACGATGTTTTTTAGAGAGTAGCTGCCATCAAAAAATTCCGTGTTGCAAACGTTTGGCAACTCAGCACCGCGTTGAACGATTGACATGCATTCGCAGTTGGTATGCTATCCACAACCATAACGTTCACAGAAATTTGCGACAGAGCATCGTGAATTCAAAGCAGATAAGCATCTGCAAAATGGGAGAAAAACATGAACAAACCAATACTCGCGCTTGCGCTGTTGATGACGACGACGTCGATGGCCAATGCAGAAACCCTGCGCTGGGCGCGCTCGGGGGATGCGCTGACGCTTGACCCGCATTCGCAGAACGAAGGGCCGACGCATACTGTGCGCCACCAGATGTATGAACCTCTGATTATCCGCGACACGTCCGGCGCTTTTGAGCCTGCGCTGGCCACCGATTGGGCCCCCAGCGAGAGCGATCCGAATGTCTGGGTGTTCAACCTGCGTCAGGGTGTGAAATTCCATGACGGCGCTGATTTCACCGCCGAGGATGTTGTGTTCAGCATCAATCGTGCGAAGCAGCCGAACTCGGACATGAAAGAGTTGATCAACTCGATTGTTGAGGTACGCGCCGTCGACGACCACACGATCGAGATCGAGACGGACGGTCCGAACCCCATTCTGCCTGCGAACCTCACTGACCTGTTCATTATGGACAAAGGCTGGACCGAGGCGAACAACGCGATCAACGTTCAGGACTTTGAAGGCGGAGAGATCACCTTTGCGACCGTCAATGTGAATGGAACCGGCCCCTACAAACTGGTCAGCCGCGAACCGGACGTCAGAACGGTGATGGAGCGGAACGAGGATTATTGGGGTCGTGATGAGTTCCCAATGGCAATCAGCGAAATCATCTATACACCCATCCAGAACGACGCCACCCGCGTTGCGGCGATGCTGTCGGGCGAGGTGAACTTTCTTCAGGATATGCCGGTGCAGGATCTGGACCGTGTGAACGCCGTAGACGGGCTGGTCGTCAAGCAAGCACCGCAAAACCGGGTGATCTTCTTTGGTATGAACCAAGGTGGGGACGACATCGAGGCGGATAACGTCGATGGCAAGAACCCCCTTGCCGACGTCCGGGTACGTCAGGCCATGTCCAAGGCGATCAACCGAGACGCCATCCAACAGGTGGTCATGCGCGGTCAGTCGCAACCTGCGGGGATGATCGCTCCGCCCTTCGTGAACGGCTGGACCGCCGAGATGGACGGTGAAAGCAGCACGGATGTCGAAGGCGCGAAGGCTCTGTTGGCCGAGGCGGGCTATCCCGACGGTTTCTCGATCCGGCTGGATTGTCCCAACGACCGTTACATCAACGATGAAGGCATCTGTCAGGCCGCTGTCGGGATGTTGGGTCAGATTGGTATTACTGTGAATCTGGATGCCAAACCGAAGGCGCAGCACTTCCCGCTGATCACGGATGGCAAGACCGATTTCTACATGCTGGGTTGGGGCGTACCAACTTACGACTCAGAGTACATCTTTAACTTCCTCGTCCATGGCCGTGAAAGCGACATTGGGACGTGGAATGGCACGGGTTACGACAACGATGAGTTGGACGCCAAGATCAAGTCGCTGGCGTCGAACACTGATCTAGTTGCTCGCGATCAGGCAATCGCCGAGATCTGGCGTGTGGTGCAGGACGAACAGCTTTATATTCCGATCCACCATCAAGTGCTGAACTGGGGCATGGCTGAAAACCTGGATATCAACGTTGATCCCGAAGATCAGCCTATGGTCAAGCATTTCGGCCTGAACTAAGAAACGTGGCCGGGCCTCGAACTAAGGGGCCCGCCACCAAAAAGTGGGAGCTATCATGAAACGTCTGACCACTGCCGCGCTTTTGGGCGCGCTTGCCTTTCCTGTCTCAGCCAAAGAGTTCACGTTTGCCGTTACAACGGACCCGCAAACAATGGATCCTCATGCGGTCAACTCTGCCCCCGTTTTGGGGTTTCTGAACAATGTCTACGAAGGGCTTGTGCGCCGGGGCAAGGATATGACCATCGAACCGGCGCTGGCCACCAGTTGGGAAACCATTGGGGACGGCGCAGGCTGGCGGTTCAACCTGCGCGAGGGCGTGACGTTTCATGATGGGTCCGAATTCAACGCGGATGACGTGATATTCTCGTACCAGCGCGCGTCCGATGAAAATTCCGACACGCGCAGCTGGTTCGCGCCCGTCAGCGAGGTGGTCAAGGTTGACGATTACACCGTCGACGTGATGACCACCGCGCCAAACCCGATCTTCCCGGACAGCATTGCTAACTGGATGATCATGGATAGCGGCTGGGCCGAGGCAAACGACGCAGCCCTTCCCGACAAAGAAGCAGGTAACTATGCGACCCTGAACGCCAATGGCACAGGTGCCTTCCGAGTCACCGCACGTGAGCCTGGCCTGCGTACCGTTCTCGAGCCCTTCGAAGGCTGGTGGGGCGAAGCAGAACACAACCTGACCCGCGCCGAACTGGTGCCCATCCAGAATCCGGCAACCGCTCTGGCGGCTTTGCTTTCAGGAGATGTGGATTTCATCAACCCGGTCCCCATTCAGGACGTGGCTCGGTTGCAAGGCAATCCGGATGTGAAGGTCATTCAGGGCGTCGAAGCGCGCGTAATCATGCTGGGACTCGACCAGCAGGAAGGCGCGAGCGAAGCCGGGCAGGGTAGCTCAGACCTGTTCCAAGACGCGCGCGTCCGCGAGGCGGTGGCAAAGGCAGTTAACGTTCCCGCTATCCTGCAAACCATCATGCGCGGTAATGCAGAGGTGGCGAGCCAGTTGGTCAGTCCTGCGATGCGCGGCTATTCGGCTGCAAACGCAGACCCCTATGGGTTTGATCCCGAAGGTGCCAAGGCGTTGCTGGCTGAGGCTGGGGCAGAGGGGGCAGAGATCAGCTTTAAGTGTCCCAACAACCGATACCTGAACGACGAATCCGTTTGTCAGGCAATCACCGCCATGCTGACCCAAGTTGGATTGAATGTGACGCTCGACGCTATGCCGGTTCAGAACTACTGGCCTGAGCTGCGGGCCGATAATTTCGACATGTACCTGCTGGGCTGGTCGCCCGGTACTTTCGATGCCGAACATCCCGTGCGCTTCCTTGCTTCTACCCCGAACGAAGAAAAGAAGCTGGGATCATGGAACTTCGGCGGCTATTCGAACGCGCGCGTGGATGAGCTGCTGCCGATGATCCAGTCCGAGATTGATGAATCCACCCGTCAGGCCATGCTGGATGAAGTCGCAGCCATCCTACAGGACGAAGTGGCTTATGTGCCGCTGTACGTCGAGGCTCTGGTCTGGGGTGCGCGCAGCAATATCGAGCTGACGCAGCGGACGGATAACTTCTTCCTTTTGCGATGGGTCACGGTCAACTAAATGCTGTCATACATTATCAGGCGCGTTGCCCAGTCGGCGCTGGTTCTGTTCGTTGTGGGCCTTGTCGCCTTTTCCATGTTCCGTTTTGTCGGTGACCCGATCGACAACATGCTGGGGCAAGAGCGGACTATGGAAGATGTGGAACGTCTGCGGGCTCAGCTGGGCCTCGATCAGCCGTTTCCGGTGCAATATGTGAAGTTTCTGCAAGAAGCGGTACAGGGCAATTTCGGCGTCAGCTTCCGTCAGGGGCGTCCGGTCGCTGAAATCTTGGCCGAGCGCGCTCCAGCCACGCTGGAACTGGCGCTGGTCTCGGCCGTATTTGCCATAGTCTTAGGCATCGCATTGGGTGTTTTCACCGCAATTCGGCGAGACGGGTTTGCCGCGAATTTCATCATGTCGGCATCACTGATCGGTGTGTCTCTGCCGACCTTCCTGATCGGCATCCTGTTGATTTACGTCTTCTCAGTCGAACTTGGATGGCTACCCAGCTTTGGGCGCGGAGAAGTGGTGGATCTGGGCTGGTGGAACACCGGCTTGCTGACCAGCAGCGGGCTTAAGGCATTGATCCTGCCAGCGATTACATTGGGTCTGTATCAGATGACCCTGATCATGCGGCTGGTCCGGTCCGAAATGCTGGAAGTCCTCCGGCAAGACTATATCCGTTTTGCCCGCGCCCGCGGCCTCAGCGACCGGACCATCAATTTCCGCCATGCGCTGAAGAATACTATGGTCCCGGTCATCACCATCATCGGCCTGCAACTAGGGGCCATTATTGCCTTCGCCATCATCACTGAGACGGTGTTCCAGTGGCCGGGCCTGGGCCTTCTGTTCATCAATGCAATCCAGTTCGTGGATATCCCTGTCATGGCAGCTTACCTGATGATGATCTCAGTCATCTTCGTCACCATCAACCTTGCGGTCGACATCCTTTATGCCTTCATCGACCCGCGCCTGAGGGTCAGCGCATGAGCCGAGTGAGACGCATTCTGGACAGCGACCAGTTCTACGCCTTTCGTCGCTCGCCCGTCGCCATGGTCTCGGCGACGGTGGCTTTGATCCTGATCCTCGCCACCGTCCTTGCTCCGCTGATTGCGCCGACCAATCCGTTCGATCCGTCGAGCCTGAACCTGATGAACGGCTTCACCCCACCGATGGAACCGAATGCCTTTACTGGCGAAAGCTTCCTGATGGGCACAGACGATCAGGGACGGGACGTGTTCTCGACCATCCTATATGGAATGCGGATCTCGTTATTTGTTGGGGTGGCGGCCGTTCTGTTCGCCATGGTTCTGGGTATCATTCTGGGCCTGCTCTCAGGCTATTTCGGTGGCTGGACTGAAACGATCATCATGCGCACGGCGGATGTTCAGCTGACTTTCCCCTCGATCCTTTTGGCCATGCTGATCTTTGGCATCGCCAAAGGCATTACTCCGGTGGAGTATCGCGACCAGATGGCGATCTGGGTGCTGATCCTGGCCATTGGCCTGTCCGATTGGGTCCAGTTCGCGCGGGTCGTCCGGGGCGCAACGCTGGTCGAGAAAAACAAGGACTACGTCGCCGCTGCACGCATCATCGGGCAAAGCCCGCTGACAATCATGCTGCGCCATATCCTTCCCAATGTGCTGTCACCGGTGCTGGTGATTGCGACCATCTCATTGGCGCTGGCGATCATTGCCGAGGCGACTCTTAGTTTCCTGGGCGTTGGTGCGCCACCTACGCAACCGTCGCTGGGCACGCTAATCCGTATCGGGCAGGGTTTCCTGTTCTCAGGCGAGTGGTGGATTCTGTTCTTCCCGGCTTGCACCCTGCTGGCACTGGCGCTGAGTGTGAACCTGCTGGGTGACTGGCTGCGCGATGTTTTGAACCCGAGGCTGAAATGACCGATCCCGTTCTTTCGATCCGTAACCTGACGGTGGAAATCCCCACCCGCCACGGCATCTTCAAGCCGGTCGAGCATGTCACCTATGACCTCCACCCCGGTGAAATCCGGGGCGTTGTCGGCGAAAGCGGTGCAGGCAAGTCCATGACCGGCAACGCTGTGATCGGCCTACTAGACCCTCCGGCCCATGTCTCAGAGGGTGAGGTCTGGCTGAATGGGCGCCGCATTGACGAGTTGGACGCCGAAGACAAACGCCGAATCCGAGGCAAAGAGATCGGGATGATCTTTCAGGACCCGCTGACCTCGCTAAACCCGCTGTTCACGGTTGGTGAGCAATTGGTCGAGACGATCCAACTGCATCTTGGCCTGTCCGCGTCCGAGGCAAAAAAGCGCGCCATTGCCCTGCTGGATCGCGTGTCCATCCCTGACCCGGCGGACCGTTTCAACCAGTACCCGCACCAGTTTTCCGGCGGGATGCGTCAGCGGGTGGTAATCGCGCTTGCACTCTGTACCGAGCCCAGTGTTCTGATCGCGGACGAACCCACAACGGCCTTGGATGTGACTGTCCAAGCGCAGGTGCTGGATCTGATCAAGGAACTCGCGAAAGAGCGTCAGGTCGGCGTGATCCTCGTCACCCATGATATGGGCGTTATCGCCGACACCACCGACACGGTGACCGTGATGTACTCCGGTCATGTGGTTGAAAGCGGCACGACCGATCAGATCCTCGGCGCACCGACACATGAGTATACCAAATCCCTGATTGCCGCCGTGCCGCGCCCGCACACCAAGGTCGAGCGTTTCCCAGTGGTCAATTATGGCGAGCGGGAAAGAACTTTCAAGATCGACGATCTGGCAGCTCATTGGGACAAGACCGATCTGTCCAAAACAGGCAAGCTGCTGGAAGTCGAAAACATTACTAAAACGTTCCTGCAAAAAGGCGGGCTGCTGCCATCGCAACGCAAGTACTTCACTGCCGTCGATCAGGTGAGTTTCGACATTCGCGACGGTGAGGTTTTCGGTCTTGTCGGCGAAAGTGGCTCTGGCAAGTCCACGGTCGCGCGGATGATTGGAACGCTCTATCCCGTAGATGGCGGACGGGTTATCTTTGATGGCGAAAACGTCACAGTCATGGAGGCAGAGGCCCTGCAAGCCTACCGCCGCCAGATCCAAATGATCTTTCAAGATCCGTTCTCCAGCCTGAATCCCCGCATGAGGGTCGGGGACCTCGTGGCCGAGCCCATCCATCATCACAAAATCCTGCCCAAGCCCGCTATCGAACCGCGTGTGCGCGAACTGCTTGACTGGGTTGGGCTAGCCAAGGACGCGTGGCGCAAGTATCCGCATGAGTTTTCCGGTGGACAGCGTCAGCGCATTTGTATTGCGCGCGCCCTCGCAACTCAGCCCCGTTTTCTGATCTGCGATGAGCCGACCAGCGCCTTAGACGTATCCATTCAAGCGCAAATCCTGAATATTCTCAAAGATCTGCAGGAACATCTCGGCTTGACTATGCTCTTTATCAGCCATGATCTTCCGGTCGTACGTCAGATGTGTGACCGTGTGGGCGTGATGCGTAATGGGAAGTTGCTTGAGGTTCAGGAGACGGATTCGTTGTTCGAAGCTCCGCAGCATTCGTATACTCGGGAGCTCTTGGATTTGATGCCTCGCCTAAAGCAGTTGGCGTAACCCTACGGCCGTTGTTCTGCATCCTCTTTTTAAGAAGAAATTGACTTGAGAGGTGTTGATGCAAGCGACCGACGGAAGAATCCGCGTGGAGGCCCTTTTGTAACGAGTCCGTCGCAGAGTGTAAGGTCGATCTTTTGGACCTACGATCGTTGAAGGCTCAGGTTGCAAACTTGTAGTTTCGGTGAAACCTAGTTCGTGTTGTTCCAGACTTCGGGGTTGATCATATGGATCGGCGCGCCGTCGGCGTATGCATTCACCTGATCGAAGATATCAGCGAATTGCAGGTCGAATTCGTCCTCGGTCACAAACCCAATATGTGGGGTGGCGATCAGGTTCGGATGAGACAGCAACGGATCGTTCGGGTCGGTCAGGGGTTCGGTGTCGAATACGTCAATGGCCGCCTTTCCGGGACGACCGGTGTTGAGCGCGTTCAGCAACGCGTCTGGCGCGATAAGCCCTGCGCGGGATGTATTCACAAACAACGCACCCGGCTGCATGCGTCCAAGATCAGACGCAGTTATTATGCCATGCGTGCCCGGTTTCAGCCGCACATGAAGCGAAACGACATCACTTTCGGTGAAGAATGCCTCGCGGCTGGACGCAATTTGGACCCCATCCGCCATGGCACGTGCCCGACCTTCGTCTGAGGACCACCAGACCACTTTCATCCCAAAAGCTTTGGCATAGTCGGCAACTGCGCGAGCGATGCGACCGTAGCCATAGAGACCCAGTTGGCGGCCTCGCAGAGTCTTGCCCACCCCAGCTTGCCAACGCCCAGCTTTGACCGAAGCCATCTGCGACGGTAAATCGCGCGCACCACTCATAATCAGCGCCCAAGTCAGTTCTGCTGCAGCATAGGAAGGCGTTCCGCCGTGCATGTTTGAACAGAGCAACACGTTTTGATCCGAACAAGCGTCCAGGTCGACGTGAGGATATACGCTGCGTTGGCTGATCAGTTTGAGATTAGGAAGTTGCGCGAGCAACTCTCGTGTGATTTTGGTGCGTTCGCGGAACAGCACAATGGCCTCTGCGTCCTGCAACCGGGACGCCAATTTGTCGATATCTTCAACATGATCGGTCCAGATCGTCACGTCGTGCTCAGCAAGCTTGGCGAAACAAGGCAAACCGCGCAGGGTGTCGAACCAGTCATCCAGAATGTGAACTTTCATCGGCTTTCTAAACTCCGACCCGGGGTGAGTTTTCTTGGTGTTGGAATGAAATTTGGTGCTTCAAGTGCGGCCAGCGCGTTGCGAACGCGTTGGCTTTGATCAAGCAAGTGATTGAACTGCTCATCGCACCCTGCAATCGGTGTTGGGTATTCTGCCATGTTTCGCCGTAGCGCCGCTTGCGCAAGTTTGAGTTCCTGGCGGGCAATGTCGAGGCATTCCGAGTAGTCATCCATCGCAACATCTCCTATTGTATACCACTGTATACCAATTGAAATGCACCCTATCAACTGCTAACCCAAATACTTTGCGGCACGTAGATTGAGCCTTCGGCCAGCTTGCGCGCTGTGCGCACCAACCCAGCAGCATTCAACGAAAACCCGTCTTCATTTGAAAAATCCACGAGGACGTCGATTTTCCCCGAAGCGTGTTCCAAAACGACCTCTGCGGGGCTCTTGTCGACACGCTCAAGCAGCCCTTCCGCAACTGAGCCAGGTGTCAAAGCGCATGATGCCATGCACTGCGCGCCGGTCACCGCCATCGTTGGATGTGTCTTCCACGGCATGAAGTATCTGACGGCAATAGTTCCACCGTCTTTGGCTGGCGCCAAAATCCCGAACTTGGGTGTCACCGACTGTGAAACATCCCCCATGCCCATCAATTGTCCGGCTTTTATCCGAATGGCTTCCATCCGATCGAAAAATTCACGATTTGTGTCCAGTTCTTCGGCGCTTTCATACCCTGTCAGGCCAAAATCGACCGCGCGGGCAATGGCCATTGGCATGGCGACATCCATGCAAGTCAGTTCGACACCCTGAACAGTATCGCGCAGATTACCCGTGGGCAAAAAGGCCCCGGTAGAGGAGCCGACGACCCCCATAAAACTCAATTGCACCGGCGCGGAATTTCCCGGGACACCCGCAATTTCTGCGTCACCATCATAGGTCAGCTCACCGCCTGGTGTCTGTATCTTGGCTACGACCCGCGCCCCAGTATTTACAGCTCGGATACGGATTTCGGTCAGATCGCCTTTGGGCTTAATCAACCCCATCTCAATTGCGGCGGGGCCGACCCCAGACAGGATGTTGCCGCAGGTCGGTTTGAAATCCACCAGCTTTTCCTCAACGGACACCTGGGCAAAGAAATAGTCGATGTCCGCCCAGTCATCGTCGCTGATCGACAGCATCGCGACCTTGGTGGTGACTGCCGCGCCACCGCCGATGCCGTCGATATTCAGAGGATGGCCGGCTCCGACAACCGAGATTAGAACTTCAGCCAAGGTATCCAGATCTTCGGGGAGGTCCGACCTGCGGAAATAAGGGCCTCGCGAGGTGCCGCCTCGCATGAAAATGTAGGGGATTGCCGTTTGGGTCATCTCGTGCCTTCCTCGACAAGGTTTGTCAGAACTTCGGTGAACTCACGGGTGCCAAGCGCGCCGCGAAGGTCGCGCGTGCGCGTTTCGGGCAAGGACAGAGCCAAGCCCACAGATGTGCGGATCAGATCGGCCGCTGCGGTTTCGCGCAAATGCCGCAGCAACATTTCCGCGGACAAAATCAGCGAGACCGGGTTGGCCAAATTTTTGCCCGCGATATCCGGTGCAGAACCGTGCTGGGCCTGCGCCACTGCGTGTCGAGATCCGAAGTTGAGAGATCCGGCTAATCCCAGCCCTCCGGCCAGTTCCGAAGCCAGGTCGCTGAGAATGTCACCAAACATGTTTGTCGTGATCAGCACATCAAACCGCGAAGGGTCCCGAACCAGATGAGCTGCCGCAGCATCCACGAGCATTTCGTCGTAAGCCACATTAGGGAACTCGTCGGCCATGGTTCTGGTGCAATCGAGGAACAAGCCGTCGGTCATGCGCATGACGTTGGCCTTGTGAACTACGGTCACCTTTTTGGAAGGGCGCGACCCGGCCACTTCGAACCCGGCTCGAGCAATGTCCATGCTGGCCGCACGCGTGACTTTCCTGAAAGCCAGCGCGATGTCCGGTTCGGGCATAAATTCACCACCACCAGCGTACATGTTGCGGTCAGCGTAAAAGCCTTCGAGGTTTTCACGCATCACCACCAGATCAAACGCCTTGCGGGACGGTGCATCCAATCCCGGCCATGTTCTGGCTGGGCGGTGGTTGGCAAAAAGCTCAAGCTCTTTGCGCAGAATGCCTGACGGATTGTGCCCGCCTTGATCGACGGATGGATAGCTGTTGTGCGATACCGGTCCAAGTATAACGCCGTCTGCAGTTTTGGCGGCTTCAATTACTGCTTGTGGGAGCGTCGACCCTTCCGCCTCCAACGCGGTAAAACCGATATCCTTTTGCTCGATCTTGATCTCTCGGTTCAGAACCGGGCTGGCGGCTTGCAGAACCGCCAGCGTTGCGGCCATGATCTCTGGCCCGATGCCGTCCCCTTCAAGGCACAGTAGTGTCAGTGCATCGTTCATTTCAGCGGCCACGGCAGGTTCACCATGTCTTGAAGCAGACCGGGTGGGAAATCCCTGTTCAACGCCCCGGCCATCACGCACATGAAACCAATGCCGCAGGCGGTAAGGATCAGGGTCATCGGCCAGCTGGAACCGGCACGAACGCGGAAGAATGAGATCAGGAACCCGATCAGGGCGAGGATGAAGCCGACGACCCATGTGGCTGCAATCAAACCAGCAAACCACGCCAGAGTTGACCAAAGGCCGTGCGGCGCGCTGGCGTCCTCGCCGGCAAGTTCCTTGTCGGCAAAGATCGGATCGCCTTCGGGTCGGCGCATCATCTGGAACAAAAGGATCACGCAGCAGAACAATGAGACACCGCCGATCACCAGCGGGATGATCTTATCGGTCATGTTGTAGTCAGGGATCATGTTGGCATTGACCAACGCCACGATCAGATAAGCCATAATCACCAGCAGGAAGACCAGCGGAGCGCGCTTGCTACCTGATTGGACTTCACCCTCGGACATGATCATTTTGGCCTGCCGAATGCCAAGAATGACGGACACCACGGTGACGATGATCAGAACGATTACGATGGGGCTGAAGACATACTCCATGCCTTCAGCAAAGCTCTTTCGGAACCTGAATGAGGCAATCTGGAAAGCCTGATTGGTGAACTTCTCAACCGGGTTCGACAGCACGAACCCAATCAGAAAGGCCGGGCGCGACCAGTCGAAACGGCGCAGGAAGATGCCAATCAGACCGATTACAAACAAGGCAAGAAGGTCTTCGAAGTTTTGACCGGACTGAAAAGCCGCAAAGCTGATCAGCATGAACAGAAACGGTGCCAGATACGTGAATCGGATCGTGGTCAGTTTTGCGATGCCGCCTGAGGCCGCGATACACAGGATCGTCCCCACGACATTGGCCAACGCCAGCAACCAGACGATAGAATACGTGATATCGAGGTTGTCTTTGAGCATGCTCGGTCCAACTTCGATATCGCCGGAGCCCAACAGAGCCACCGCGCCGATGAAGATCGCCATAGACCCGGAGCCCGGGATGCCGAACAGCAGCGTTGGTACCAGCCCGCCACCTTCCTTGGCGTTGTTCGAGCTTTCAGGCCCGATGACACCGCGCACTTCGCCCTTACCGAATTTGCTTTTGTCTTTCGTGGATTGCACTGAATGGCCATAGGCAATCCAGTCCACGACCGAGCCACCGAGGCCGGGAATGACGCCAACGACCACCCCGATTATCGAACAGCGGACCGAAAGCCATATGTTTGCCGCCCAGTCTTTGACCCCGTCAAACCAACCGGCACCCAGCGAGGCACCTTTGGCAATGGATCGGTCCTGCCGCAGCAGTGAGACAATTTCGGGAACGGCAAAGATGCCCAAACCCACTATTACCAGTTTCAGACCGTCCGTTAGATAAGGAATGTCATAGGTCGCCATACGCAAAGAGCCACCCGCATCGGCCTCTCCGATGGTGCCGACCATCAACCCCAATCCGGCTGCGGCAACACCCTTCAAAGGGATGCGCCCCGCCAGAATGGCAACCATCGACAGGCCCAGGATGGTGATCATCAGCATCTCGGGCAAACCGAAGGCCAGTACGATGGGCCGCGCGACCAGAATGAACATGGTCAGGAAAGTTGCACCGACAAGCCCACCAAACAGCGAAGAGGCGAAGGCGGCCGACAACGCGCGGGCTGCTTCGCCATTTTTGGCCATCGGGAAGCCATCCAGTACTGTCGCTTGCGAGGCAGAGCTACCGGGGATGCCCATAAGAACCGAAGCGAAAGTGTCAGAGGTCGGGACAACGGCAACCATACCGATCATCAGTGCCAGCCCAAGGATCGGGTCCATTCCAAACATGAAAGGCAACAGCAAGGACAATCCGGCAATGCCTCCTAGTCCTGGGAACACACCTACGGCCAGCCCCATAACGACACCGAGAACAAGATATCCCAGAACGATGGGTTGCAGGATCAGACCCCACGCGTCACTGAGCGCAGGAAGAGCGGTGGCGAAAACCTCCATAGCGGCCGCCTTTCATAGATTGTCTAGTGTAGGAAAAACGCGTGCCCGCAGCTGGGCACGCGCTGAGAGGATCGACTTAGTTCAGCTCGACGCCATAGGCCTCTTTAAGCCAGTTCAGGACAAATTCCTTGGCATTGTCATCGACACTCGTGGCCGTCTGCAGTGCGGCTTGCGAGCCGTCACCCACGAATACAGGGTACTTACCCACCCGCTTTGAGGAGATGTCTGCAAAGTCAGCACGCTCGGTCACGGCCTGGAACGCGGCGGTATAGGTATCAACGACCTCTTGCGGGGTGTCACCCGGCAGGAAGGCCAGTTTCTGCACCGGGAAGCCGGCCACGAAAAAGGCTTTCCAGGCGTCCCATGCCGGACCGCTTGTTTCACAGCCATCGGTGGCTTCGCATACCTCTTTGAAGGTTGGAATATCAGGGAAGGTCGGATCTCGGACAATATTGCCGTCGGCGTCCAGTGCACCCCATGTCATCATCGGCACAGCCTGACCGGATTCAACCAGTGGGGCGGAACCGCCCAGATAGCCGGAAGATGTCTGGTAGTCGATGTTGGCTTCGCCACGTTCGAACATCAGACGACCATCACCGCGGCCTTTGATGCCGAAGACAGGCTCTACATTCATGCCCAACATCTGCCAGGCCAGCAGCGGCACCAGATCCAGACGTGTGGCCCCTTGCGAGCCGTAAATAAAGTTGATGTCTTTCAGTGCATTTGCCGAACCGTCAAACTTGGCGCCATCCTCAGCGTTCAGATAGGCGACACCGCCGGTGCCCGATGCCATGACCGGAATCCAGTCGTTGTATTCATAGCGCACGCGCGGGTCGCTTAGCAGATAGGGAAACTGAGTCGAACCCGACGTGCCGAACAGGAGTGTTCCATCATCGTGGCTCTGCTTTTGGAACCAGTTGGCTCCTTTGGTTGAGCCTGCGCCGGGCATGAATTTGACCACAACGGTTGGCTGACCAGGCAGCGCCTCGGACAGAAGGGGCGCAAAGAAGTTGGCCCATTTGGCAGAGCCGCCTGTTTCCGAGAAGGGTATAACCCACTCAATTGTCTTGCCCGAGAAATCAACCTCGGCGGCGGCAGGTGCAGCGATTCCGGCGGCGGCGATCAGCCCCACGACCGCGCGGCGGGTGAATTTGGAAATGGCCATTGGTTCCTCCCTGTTGACCAGACAACCACGCCAGCGCCCTTGGCGCTACCATGATCGCAAATAGAACTGCGGGGTTGATTCCCCCTCCCATCTGGCAATCATGGAGGGCCAACCTTGCGCGAAACTTGCAGGAGCCCAAATGCGGATTGTTATCGTCGAGGACAATGAAACCCTCGCCAACGCCATTGCCTATCGCCTGCGGGACCGTGGCCATGCCGCAGACGTGCTGACGGATGGAGACGCAGCCGACCAATATCTTGAACAGGAAGGCGCGGATCTGATCGTTTTGGATATCAATCTGCCTGGCCGGTCAGGGCTCGAGGTTCTGCGGTCTCTGCGCAATAGGGGTGACAGTGCGCCTGTCATCCTGCTGACTGCGCGCACCGAAACCAGTGATCGGGTCTCGGGTCTGGATATGGGCGCCGATGATTATCTGGTCAAACCCTTCGAAATGGACGAGCTTGAGGCCCGCATTCGCGCTCTTTCTCGTCGTAAGCAACTGGACTACGGGTCCCGCGAAACCATCGGAGATCTGGAATTCGACCGCACCTCTCGTCAGGTGAGCGCAAAAGGCCAGGTGCTTGATGTACCACGCCGTGAAATGGCCGTCCTGGAATGCCTGCTGGAACGGCGGGGCAGGATTGTGCCAAAAAGCCAGCTTACCGACTACGTCTATGGTGTGGGGGCCGATGTCGAGGATTCTGCCGTCGAACCTCATGTGTCGCGTTTGCGTAAGCGGCTTCAGAACCTTGGCATCAGGATCAAGACTGCCCGTGGCCTTGGCTATCTGCTTGAGGTTCAGAAGTGATCAAACAAGGTTCGCTCCGGCTCCGGCTTTTCACGCTGATCCTGACGCCGTTGGTTCTGCTTGCGATCCTGCTTGGATATTGGCGCTACACGGTTGCCCAGCAAACGGCACAGGAACTTTTTGATGACAGCCTGCTAGCTGCGGGTCTGGCGATTTCGCGTGATGTGGCGATTTCAGAAGGTGATGCCCTGTCGCCGACCACCCGCAGCTTGATCCGCGATGCGTCGGGCGGAGAGATATTCTACCACGTAACTGGCCCTGGCGGTATTTACGTAACCGGCTATGCCTATCCACCGGCTGCCCCGAACCCAACGGAGCAGGACGTGTTCCAACCTCAGTTTTTTGAAGCGCTATATCGGGACGAGCCGGTGCGCGTTCTGAAAATGACTGAACGGGTCACCTTAGAAAATCTGGTAGGTGATGCAACGGTCACGGTCTGGCAACGCATCGCGGATCGCAATGCCTTTGCCAATGAGTTGTCAATCCGTGCGGCGATCCTGATGGGTATCCTGCTGGTGACCCTCGCTATTGTTGTCTGGTTCGGCGTCGCGCGTGGTCTGCGGCCCTTACTGGATTTACAGAACGCCATCGACTTGCGCTCACCCGATGACCTGAGTGAAATCAAACGCCAGGTTCCGGTCGAGGTCCATGGGATTGTAAAAACTCTGAACCGGCTGTTTGAGCAAGTCGAACACAGTATCCACGCGCATCAGGTGTTCATTTCTGAAGCCGCGCATCAGCTGCGCAATCCAGCCGCTGCAGTCCAATCGATGGCCGAGGCTTTGCGAGGCGCAAAAACAGACGCAGACAGAGACAAACGTATTGTAGAACTTATAGCGGCGGCTAAAAACTCGGCCACAGTTGCCGAGCAACTGTTGTCGTTGGAACGGCTGAGGCAACCAACGCATCAGGATCAGATGGAAAAGATTGACTTCCGCTCGGTGGTTGAAGAGGCCTGCGCAGAGATGGGCGTTCACATCCTCGCAAAGGGTATCGAGTTTGAAGTCACGATGCCAGATTCACCAATCGCTGTCGCGGGTGACCGGATATTTCTGTCGGAGGCAATCAAAAACCTGCTTGATAATGCGCTGAAACATGGAGGTTCTGAACTGACCAGAATTTCGGTTGTTTTACAGAGCGCTCGGGACACGGTCCGGCTGACTGTTGCCGACGATGGTGCCGGCCTTACACCGGACCAAAGCGACGCCGTATTCAGCCGGTTTTCACAACTGGAACCCTCGGAGGGAAGCGGGTTAGGTTTGTCGATCGTTTCAGCCGTAGCCCGCCGCCACGGGGGGCAGGTCTCAATCGATCCAGCTGTAGCAGGAGCGAGCCTTACGCTTGAGCTTCCAAGGATTCAATAAGCTCTGTCTGGGCGGTATTGCCTGAAAAAAGCCCTGATTACCTCGGGCTCTATACGAGCACGTCATCGACCAATTTCTGCCTAACTTCGAGGAGGAGGTTGGTCAGACAACGGTGCCAGTCACGTCAACCTCAGGCCGTGGGCAGCCTCGGATTGGAAGACGGTGAACGGTTACCTAGAGAACAAGGGTACCGTGCCACGCAAGAACGCGCCCAAGACGGCGGTGGGTAAGGTCCGGAACGACTATTCTCCCGCTAAAACGTTTTCTCAATTGGACGAGTGGGACACCGAAGCCAACTTACCCACGACATGTCGTCAAACTATTTCTCAATAGACCTAAAGCTGAGACCCGATTGGCAATATACTCAGAAACCCGGCAACTATGTGGTCCCAGGCTGATCCCGTTGGCTCGGATTGATATTCAAGAACTTCGCCATCATCGCTTCGTGTCGTCCATTTAAGCTGACCAGCTTGCTCAAGGGTTACACTGTAAGTGTATGCGGGTAGCGCGTCGTCTAGCGCACTCATGGTTTGTGTGGTCAATGCGGGCGAGTCTATAAGAATTCCCATCTCGGTGTTGATTTTGACTGACCTCGGATCCCAATTGAAAGATCCCACAAACAAGTACCGGTCATCAACGGCGAAAGCTTTGGAGTGCAGGCCGGATCTGGACTGAGCCCAGTTTATGCCGCGGCGTTGGACTTGATAGGCGTCGGGTCGCAACTCGTAGAGTTCTACTCCACCGCGCAAAAGCGCTCGGCGTTTTTTGGCATAATGCGCGTAAACGGGTGCAACGTCGTTGGAGGCCAGCGAATTGGTTACCACCTTTACCTCGACACCACGACGTTCAAGTTCGGTCAGCCATTTCACACCGTTGTTGCGCGGTACGAAATAGGCAGAAACGATATTCACCTCACTGCTGGCATTCTCAAAATACGGAAGCAATTGCGATGCAAGAATGGGGTCTGAACCTTCAAGTCCGGCCGCTTTTGAAGGCGGATCAGCGTAAAGCTTCGCGGGCAGCCAATCCAGTGAAAAGGCCCCATCTGCGAAGTTCTCTTGTGCTGACTTTCTAAGGGCAGCGCCATACTGTGTTTGCTTTGCTTCCTCGACCAGTTCATTCAACCTGCTTCGCGCATCGCTTAGGTCAAAATCTTCGGGCTCTCCCACAACCACGCGGGCGGGGACTGCGAATTCGCTGTTCCAATAAGCGTCGAAGCTTTGTGAAACTTCACCTACAACAGGGCCAGCGGCCAGCACGTCCAGATCTGCGTAGTTCATTTCTTTCCGCGCCAGAAAATACTCGGCGCCGATATTCCTTCCACCCACAATCGTAAACACGTTGTCAGCTGTCATGGATTTGTTGTGCATTCTGCGATTGATGCGCTTGAAGTCCGTCAGTCCAGCGACCAACAGGCTTTGGTCTCGCCAGAACGGATTGAACAGCCTGATCTCAATGTTTTTGTGATGGTCCAATGCGGCGGTCATCGCGTCGTAGCTGGACGTATCCATGTCATCCAACAACAGCCGGACACGAACCCCCCGATCTGCGGCCTGTAACAGACTGGCTGCAAAAAGATGTCCCGTCGGGTCGTCATGCAGAAGGTAGTACTGAGCGTCTAACGTTCTTTCGGCGGCGGCGGCCATCAACAGCCGTGAGGCAAGCGCTTCTTCACCATCACTGATCAGCTTGACACCTGACCGGCCGTCTTTGGGATCCCCCAAGCGATTGGCCAACTGACTCAGAGCGGTGCCCGAATAGGCTGGCAATGCGGCCGATACCGTCTTTTCGTAAGTGCGGGTTTTAGGAGCGCATGCGACAAGTACCAGCGCGCTCCAAACACAAATCACAAACTTCCAACGCGCCATAGGCTTCCTCCGGCCTCCTTTGGCCTAGGTGACTATGCCAGCGCACGCGATTGCAAGAGTGTTCTTTGAAGCCTGAGGTTGTTTGGGTCGTCAGCGTTGGTTTCGCACAACCCTCAACTGCCAACTTATCGGTTCGCGACGTAACGCAACCGCAATTCAAACAGTCCCCCGGCAGAACCCAAATGCGTCGAAGCGCTGGAGAATGCGTGTCTTGTTATAGCGGCGTTGTCGAACCAAAATTTCAGACGCGGGCGTCACCTTGGTTTGGGCTATATCCAGAACGTTTCCTGAATCTTGGCCTGTCGGTCACCGGTTGGGGTTCTGACCGTCAGAACAGAACCAGCATCCCAGTGTCCGGCATCGACCATGCCAATAGCGACATTGGTTTCAAAATCCGGTGACCAGGCAGCGGACGTGACCTGACCAACCCGTTTTCCATCCTTGAGCAGTGGCCAAGCTGAGCGGGCAGGTGGCACGGGATCACCGGGGATAGAGATCGCGCGGATCTGTCGGGCCAGACCAGTTGCGGCCTCGCGCGCAAGTGCGTGCTTGCCAATGTGGTCACTGTCTTCGCCCGGTTTGCAGAATTTGCCCAAACCACACTCCAGCGGAGAGTTTTCCATGGTCATATCGTTGCCATAGCTCAACAGCCCGCCTTCGATCCGTTCGATCAGGTTTGGACATCCCGGACGAACGTTAAGATCCATTCCGGCTTCGAACAGCGCATTCCACAGCGGCATCCCGTAGGCACCGTTTTCGACATAGATCTCAAACCCACCCTGTTTCGAGTAACCAGAGCGCGCGACCAAAAAGGATGTGTCCTGAAACACCATCCGTTTGTAACGGAAAAAGCGAATGTCGCGCACTTCGTCTCCAAACACGCGAGCCATTAGATCATCCGACTTTGGCCCTTGAATGGCCAGCGGCGAAACGTCAGGCTCAAAAACCCGCACATCCATGCCCGCGCCGACTGCAAGGCCCTTGACCCACAGCAACAGGTCGCTGTCGGCGATTGAGATCCACCAGCGATCCGCGCTGTGTTTGATCGCCACCGGATCGTTCAGCATGCCGCCGTTCTCGTCGACAATTGGAACGTAGTAACACTGATCTTCCTGCATTTTTTCCAGGTTGCGGGGGGTCAACCGCCGCATCAGACGACCCGCATCAGGCCCATTCAGTTCGATCTGCCGCTCACAAGACACATCCCAGACCTGCACATGAGATTTGAGGTGCCGATAATCGGCCTCGACGCTCTCGAACATTGTGGGCAGCAGCATCCGGTTATAGACGGTGTAGGCAGTAACGCCTTTATCCTCGACCCCTTCGGAAAAAGGTGTTTGGCGCAGGCGGCGGGATTGGGACAGCAGACGCATATCAAAGGTCCATTGCTTTGGCGCGGTCCCGAAGTTGGAACTTCTGGATTTTGCCTGTGGAGGTTTTGGGAAGGGATTCGAAGATAACGGCTTTGGGCACTTTGAACCCCGCCAGATGGTCACGGCAGAAGGCGATGATCTCGTCAGACGTTGTTTCGGAACCTTCGCGCAGTTCGACAAAAGCGCAGGGGACTTCTCCCCACTTCTCGTGGGGCATCGCCACGACCGCTGCGGCCTGAACTGCTTCATGACGGTACAATACGGCTTCGACCTCGACGGACGAGATATTCTCGCCGCCCGAAATGATCACGTCCTTCAGGCGGTCGCGTATCTGAATATAGCCGTTTTGGTGAATGACCGCGCCGTCGCCGGACCAGAACCAACCGTCTTCGAAAGCTGTCGCGGTGGCCGCTGGGTCCTTGTAATACCCTGCCATCACCGTGTTACCGCGAATGGCGATCTCGCCTTGTGTCGAACCGTCACGCGCAACCGGTTCTACGGTTTCGCGGTCGATCACTGTGACCTGTTCGACCATTGGAAAGGCAATACCTTGCTGGGCCTGCAATTCCGCTTGTTCAGC
This sequence comes from Ruegeria sp. CF8, assembly GCF_056537285.1. Lineage (NCBI taxonomy): Bacteria > Pseudomonadati > Pseudomonadota > Alphaproteobacteria > Rhodobacterales > Roseobacteraceae > Ruegeria > Ruegeria sp. CF8. The sequence continues at coordinate 152,306 of NZ_JBQFRG010000010.1, forward strand.
CGGGCTGAGATCATCCCAGTCGTCCTGCCAAAGACATTGAGAGATGTGGCCGTAGGTCTCTGTCAGCCCATAGACCTGCATGACGTCAAACCCCATTGCACGGGTCTTTTCCAGCACTGAAGGCGGTGGTGGTGCACCCGCGGTCAACACACGGATTGCGGGTTCAAATGGGGTCGCGCCACTTTCGGCTTCGGCCAGCATTTGCAACACGATAGGCGCGGCACCGAAATGCGTTACGCCGTGGGTGCGGATCGCGCCCAGAATGCGGTCAGCGGCTGGAGCGCGCGTGAACACAACTTTTGCCCCAAGCATAGCCATCAACCAAGGGTGTCCCCAGCCATTGCAGTGGAACATCGGCACCACCGACAGATAGACGGGATAGGGGGGCATCTGCCATGCCGTCCCGGTGCCAAGAGCCATCAGATAAGCGCCGCGATGGTGATAAACCACGCCTTTTGGGCGCCCGGATGTGCCGGACGTGTAGTTCAACGCAATGGCATCCCACTCATCTTCCGGCAGTTCGATCGACAGGGGCGCGGCTTTGGTCAGCGCTTCATAGGTCTGACCACCAAGGCTCTCCCCAGTAACTGCAGGATCAGCGATTTCGACCACCGGCAGAGTTCGACCGAGCAGGTCGAAAGCTTTGGACAGAAGCGGTACAAGCTCCCGGTCCACGATCACCAGCTTGGTGTCCGCGTGATCCAGGATGTAGGCGATGGTTTCCGGTTCCAGACGCGTGTTCAGCGTGTTGAGCACTGCGCCGGTCAAAGGCAGGGCAAAGTGCAGCTCAAAGAGCTCTGGGATGTTCGGGCTGAGCACCGAAACAGTGTCGCCCTTCCGCACGCCAAGTTCGACCAGCCCACCGGCAACTGCGCGAATGCGGTTTGCAGTTTCGGCCCATGTTCTTTGGATATCGCCATAAACCACTGCTGTTCGCGCACCGTGTAAGCTTTCGGCGCGGTGCAGAAAGGACAATGGTGACAAGGGGACGTGATTTGCCCGCGTCTTCTGAAGAGCTTCGAAATGATGGCGCATCCCGATTCCGCCTGACTTAGCTGTTTGGCCGCACACGGGCGGCAGTTTTGTTTGCAAAGGCTTCAAGGCGCGCCCGAGCGGCGGGTTGGGTGTTGACCACACCGCCTACCACAGCCTCGGCATAGGCTGCGTCCATGCCTGACATGTTGTTCAAGTGACTGATCGCCGAGCAGATTGCAAAATTGGTCAGGGGCAGGTTCTGTGCGATTTGCTCTGCGAGCTCCATCGCTTTTGCCATGCTGCCGCCGTCTTCGGTGATGTATTGCGCCAGCCCCAGATCGACGGCCTCTTGCCCCTGATAAACGCGACCCGTCAGGATCATGTCGATCATGCGATATTTGCCGATCATGTCGGACACTCGGATTGTCGCGCCACCACCGGTGAAAATCCCGCGTTGGCCTTCAGGCAAGGCGAAATAGGTGCCAGGGTCTATGACCCGGATATGCGCCGCACTGGCAAGTTCCAGCCCTCCGCCCACGACCGCACCTTTCAATGCCGCGATGATCGGCACGCCGCCGTACTCCATCTTGTTGAACGCTTCATGCCAGCGCAGGCAGACATGCATGAAGTCATCCGGGCTGCGGTCGGCCTTCCAATGCTCAACCAGATCAAGGCCCGCGCAGAAGTGGTCGCCTTCACCAGCAAGCACCACAGCTTTGACACCAGCCATACGGGCACCGCTGAAAAAGCGGATCAGTTCCTCGATAGTGGCCACATCCAGCGCGTTGCGCTTTGAAGGACGGTTCAACGTAACGACATACAAGCCGTTTTCACGCTCTGAAATTGCAAGGTTTTCATATGTGTCGGGGTTCACGACGTCATTCATGGGTCGGGTCCTTTGGAGGAGTTATTCGGGGAAATTCGCGTCAAGCAGGCTGCGCGCGCCCAGCAGGATTCGGCTGTGTTCTGTGGTGCATTCGGGCAGAATGTGTTGTGCAAAGAAAAGCGCAGTCGCGATTTTCTGGGCCATGAATTGAGCATCCTGCCCGGCGTCCAGCGATGCTTGCGCGGCCAAAGCGCCCTTTGCCAGCTTCCAACCGGCAGCCAAGGTTCCTGCCAGCATAAGAAAGGGGACAGAGCCGGCAAATGCTGCGTCGATGTCCTTGCGGCTGTTTTCCAACAACCAGTTCAGCGCCGATTCAAACGCTTCGCGTGCTTGCGCAAGGCTTGCACCTATCGCTTGCGCAGTTGTGTCGCCTTCCGTCAATAGTGCTTCGGTCTCAGCAATTCGGGCAGCAAAGAGACGGGCAGTTTCGCCACCGTCGCGCATCACCTTGCGCCCTAAAAGGTCGTTGGCTTGAATGGCGGTGGTGCCTTCGTAAATCGGTAGAATGCGGGCATCGCGATAATGTTGCGCGGCACCGGTTTCCTCGATAAAACCCATACCACCGTGGATCTGAACACCTAACGAGGCAACCTCGACTGCGCGTTCCGAACAAAAACCTTTGACCAGCGGAACCATGAATTCGGCCAGAGCAGCCATCTCTGGATTGTCCTGATGGTGTGCGATGTCCAGCAACCCCGCAGTCGCCGCCGCCATTGCACGCCCACCTTCGGTCAAGCTGCGCATCCGCATCAGCATACGGCGCACGTCCGGGTGTTCGATGATGGCGACTGCATCCTTGCTCTGACCGTTGACAGGGCGGCTTTGCACGCGCTCGCGCGCATAGGTCAGCGCACGTTGATAGGCTCGCTCTGACGTCGCAATACCCTGCACACCAACGGAAAAACGCGCAGCGTTCATCATGATGAACATGTATTCCAGCCCACGATTTTCTTCGCCGATCAAGAATCCAGTGGCCTGTTTGTACTCCAATACAGCCGTCGGACTGGCGCGAACACCCAGCTTGTGTTCAATGCTCACGCAGTTGACTGTGTTTTCGGACCCGACCGTTCCATCTGCGTCGACCAGTTTCTGCGGCACGATAAACAGGCTCAACCCTTTTGGCCCGGCAGGTGCGTCAGGCGTGCGGGCCAACACCAAATGGATGATGTTCTCGGTCAGGTTATGGGCTCCATAGGTGATGAAAATCTTGGTGCCCGACACGTCATAGCTGCCATCCTCACGCTGCACCGCCTTTGTTGCCACCCGGCCCAAATCGCTGCCCGCTTGCGGTTCGGTCAGGTTCATCGTGCCAGACCAGCGCCCTGCAATCAGCGGCTCCAGATAGGTGGCTTTCTGTTCGTCCGAACCAGTCAGCAGCAATGCCTCAATGGCCCCATCGGTCAGCAAAGGGCACAGGCCAAAGCTCATATCGGCGGCATTCAGCATCTCGACCGCAGCCGCGCCGACGGTCTTCGGCAACCCCATGCCGCCATACTCCACCGGGTGAGCCAGCGCTTGCCATCCCATTTCAACAAATTGAGCGTAAGCTTGGGCATCGCCTTCAGGCATGGTCACGCGCCCGTTGTCAAACCGGGCGCCCAGCGTGTCGCCGATATGCGATAAGGGTGCGATCTGCTCGCTGCAGAACCGGGCATAGCCTTCCAGTACAGCGCCAATATCGTCCAGGTCATAGTCTGAATACACCGCGAAGGAAGACACCTGCTCCCAATGAGACAAGTGTTCGACGCAAAACATCAAATCCTGAACGGGCGGCTGATAGGACATTCCAGGCTCACTGTAGAAAACTATGGGTTTACGTCATCTACCTGTCGACTGGATTGCCTATAAGCTCATATTTTGCCAAAATACTATCCGATCACGCCACTCTGAGGTTCCTGTGACCAGTCATGACCCTATCTCGCTGACGACCGTCTCAGTAGAATTCATTCAGGACTGGCTGGACGCACTTAGATCCCGTTGCGCGCCGAAAGAGATGACTTCTCTGCTAGGGCGCGCTGGTCTTCAGGCCGGTCCGATGGCACCAAATCAACGTGTTACCCTCAATGAAATTGCGCAGCTTTACCAGCTTGCTGCGCCTGAAACCGGGGACGAAATGATGGGGCTTTGGAGCCGCCCGATCCGGCCCCGCGCCCTGCAACATCTAGTGACGGTGCAGCGCGGAGCAAGCAGCCTGACCTCGGCCCTTTATCGTTTCTCGACGTTCTGGAACCTGCTTTTGGATGACTTCTATTTTGACCTGCGCAACAGGCCAAATGAGGTAGAACTGGCTCTGGTGCCTTACTTGGGCGAAACCCAACCGCAGCGCTTTGGCCACATGCTGATCCTGAAACTGGCGCACGGGTTGTTGTCCTGGCTCAGCGGGTCGGAAACGCCAGTTCAAATGGTTTGCTTTGCCTTTCCCCGCCCGGAATTTGCTGCGGATTATTCGGTTGTCTTCCCGTGCCCTGTCGAATTCGACGCCCCGCAAACCAGCATTCGTTTTGACCCTCGCCAATTCACCCGCCCGATCACCCGCAGCACTGAGGAGGCGTCGGTGTTTCTTGAGCGCGCGCCGCTGGATTGGATATTCACAGGCTCTCGGGCGCATACAAACAGCCTTCGTGTTCGGGCCTTTCTTTACGGAGCGACATGGCAATCTTGCCAGCTTACGGATGCAGCCCGAGCCTTGAAAATGACGCCCCGGACATTGAACAGACGCTTGAAAGACGAAGGAACATCCTTTCAGGACATCAAGGATGCCCTGCGCCGCGATATCGCGATCCGTGCACTACAGCAAAGCACGGACAGTATCGATCAAATCGCCTTCGACACCGGCTTTTCGGCCCCTGCGAATTTCCACAGAGCGTTCCGAAAGTGGACAAGCCGGACACCGGGATCATACCGGATGTGAACTCGATTTCTGTAGGCTCCGAGATACAAAGCGTTCAATTGCGCCAATGGTTCAGGCGTCTGCTGTGTAGTAGGCCAGAAACATCGCGACACAATCGTCCAACGCCTCTTTGGGTGTCGGATTCTCACCGAGAAAGAACTCGGGCCAAAAGAAGAAGTTTTTGATAAGCGCCAAAAGCTGGTTGGTCGCGAAAACCGGATCGGCTTTGCGAATTACACCTGCGTCCATCGCCTCGCTGACCAGCCTTGTTATCGGGTAGTCGTGTGTTGCGGTTTCAGTGAAGAATTGCCGTGACCGGTCTATGTCACGGATCAATTCCGAAATGACCATCCGGTTTAATCCGATCGCTGTCTCTTCGGTGATCACGCCGATGTAGCTCCAAAGTGCTTCCTTCAATTGTTCAACGAAATCGCGATCCGGGTCGTAGGGCACTGGCTCCATACTTCGGTTCTGCTCCAGCATGATTTGTGAGATCGCTTCAAACAGGGCCTCCTTGCTCTCGAAGTGATTGTAGAGCGTGCGACTCGATACGTTCGCTTTTTTGGCGATTGAAGTGGTTTTTGCGCCCAGAAAACCTTGTTCACGAAACTCGTCGATGGCCGCATCGATGATATCTTTTCGTTTTTTTTTCAGTACGTTTCACGATTCTTGCCTCAAAAAGTAAAAAGATTAGTTTACAATTTATCGCTCTTCACCATAAGTAAACAAAACGATTTACTTTAGCAAGGCGCAAAGCCGTCTGACCCCGAAAGGAACAAGACCATGACACCCCAAAACCTCACAGCCGGTAAGAACGAAGTCACCTTCAAATCCTTTGGCGTGGATTTGGCGGGCGATCTTTACCTGCCCGAAGGCTTTGATGAGACCAAGACATACAAAGCAATCGTTGGCGCCAGCCCGCTCCCGCAGGTCAAAGATCAGATCCCGGCCACATAGGGCCCGGAAATGGCCGCACGGGGCTTCATCTATCTCGGGTTTGATTACCTCGGCATGGGCTCGTCCCCTGCGCTGCCCGGAGAGCACAAGCAATCCCGCTACATGTTCCGGCTAATCGAAAACACCTGGGACGCTGTTTCCTACCTAGGCACGCTTCCGTTCGTGGATGAAGTCTACGGTTTGGGCGTTTGCCAAGGCGGCTCGATCATCGCATCCGCCGCTGTGACCGATCATCGGATCAAGAAGATCGCAATGGTGTCGGGCATGATGGCAGCCGATGCCTTCCAGTGGGCCGACCGTGACGCAGCAAACCAGTTGATCGCTTCCGCGAACGCATCAACACAAAAAATGTATGAAACGGGCGATCCCGACTACGTTGCGCCGTTCGGTTTGACCGACGAAATGTCTCGCGAAGAGTTCGTTGACGCGGCCGCTTACCCTGCGATGGCAGGCGAGACCTATGACTACTACGGCCGTGATGGTGTCAAAGGTCCGGTTTCGGTTGCGACCTACACAAACATGCACATCGGCGATCAGCCCATGCAGTCGCTGATTTCCATCGGTGAAGCCTATGCAGACAAGATTGCGCAGCCGTCCCTGACCATCTACGGCACAAATGCTTCCACAGCGCTCTGCTCAACGCAGTTTGTTGAGAAGTTGACGAATGAGCACGAGGAACTGGCGTTTGATGACTTCTCGCATGTGGATTTCTTCTACAAGCCCGAGGCGGTAAAGGCATCGACCGATGCTGTAGCGGAGTTCTTCAATAAGTGACCTGACTTGGTAGAGGCCGCTGCCAGGCCTCTACCTTTTTTGGGCACGAGCGCGACATCAGTGAAGTCATGCAGTTTAAAAACGTTTAGAACGAGGTCAGCGTTGCGTGCAATTCACGCTCAAAAAAAGCGCTGCCAAGTGCAGTTGAGCCAGCGGTGATACTTAATAACGACGATGCACTCTTTTTCGAGTAATCACGTTCCTCTTTTTCTGGCGCTCGCGCAAAAAGACAAACAATCCAGATCCCAAGATCAGCACGATGCCAGTCGCGACAGGTAGATTTGGCAGTTCGCCCCAAATCGCCCATCCCCAAAACACTGCCAAAGGAAGACCGACATATTCGAACGGTGCCACCGTGGCGGCGTCAGCCATTCGGTAAGCCTGACCCAGGCAATACCCAATGATTGCCGAATTGAACCCTAGCCCGACAAACAACCATCGATCAGTGCCTTCTGGCCAAACCCAAGCCCTTAGCAAGAAGATCAAGCTTTCATTTTCGTATGCGTCGGCAAAGCGCCCGTCCCCTGCTACAGACCAGAACAGTAAACTGACAACGATAAAACACGCCTGAATATAGACAGCCATCGCTGATGCTTTGGATTTCGCACCAAGCAAACGGGTGAGCACGTTGTTGAGGGCATAGGTAAATGCCGCCACCACAGGCAGGGCATACATCAAAAGACTGACGTCGCGCGCGCCGCCGGCTTCCCAAGGGCGAGTCATAATTGCCACGCCGAGGAAACCCACAATCACGGCGCCGATGCGCATGGGGCCAACCTTTTCCCCAAGCAACGGAATGCTAAGCAAAGTGATCATCAGGGGCGCAACGAAGAATACTGCGGTTGCTTCGGCCAGAGGCATGACAGCCAACGCCGTAAAGAATGTCAAATTGGCAACAACGATGAGAACCCCACGCAAAAGATGAAGCCCGGGTTGATCGGTTTTCAAGATGCGCCAACCGCCTTCCATCTGCACCAAAGCCAGGCTGAACCCGATCCCGATCAATGATCTGGTGAAAACCATTTGATGCAGGGGGTAACCGCCAGACAGGAACTTGATCAGCATATCGTTGATAGAAATCGCCAAAATTCCTATCAGAATGAATGCAATACCTGCTGTTGGGTTTTGCAGCTTTACATCGGCCGTCATGAGGTGCCCTTTCATGGGGCCACTAACACGAGCCAGCAAACGGGTCACGTCACTTTGCGACGTTCTTTGGTCGCCGCGTGCCGACGTGAAACTCAACTTGTATTGTGCGTTAGGGCAAGTTTGTTTCTTTGGATTTCCAGCCCCGGCATAACGGCTATGTCATTGAAGCGCCGACTCCCGCGAGGACTGGTCGCTCGGTTCGGTCGGAAGTGGCACCATTGGGATGATGCGTAACGCATGAATCTGACAATGGGGGGCTGACTTCTACGTAACGGAAGTGTGGAAAACGCGGCCACGTTGCCGCTAACGTCACTGGGCATAATGACAATAGAGGCGGTGCAGTCAGATGTTCGGGAAAATAGTGAAAACAATTGGCGGTATAGTGATCGTGGGCGTCGTGGGGCTGGTAAGCTACCTGCTGATTGCGCCACCCGATCTGCTGAAGGTCGGTACAAATTACTCGGCCAAAATCGTCTGTTCGAACGTTTTCATTGCCGGACGTGATCCCGATGAGGTGCTGGCCGTAGATGTGCAAGCTCCGGGACATCCGCTTCTCAAACAAGTCTCGATAGAGGTTGATCAAGAGGCGCAAATAGTTCAAGCCAGGCTTTTTCGGTTTTTTGCCCCCGCAACCTCTCAGTATCGCGACGGGCTTGGCTGCACCAACGTTCATGATGTTGCTCTAAGCGCAGAAACGCTTGTGGCGCCCGACCCTTTGCCTGCTGGCCTTTGGCCAAAAGGCAACGACGCGGCCCTTTCGCAGGATGCAAAGGTTCAGGCCGTCATGTCTGATGAAAGCTTGCTTGGTGAAGGGTATCGCGCGGTCGTCGTGGTTCGAAACGGGCGGATCGTGGCTGAACGCTACGCCGACGGGTTTGACGCTCAAACCCCTTTGCTGGGGTGGTCCATGACCAAAACCGTCACGGCCGGATTGATTGGAACGTTAATTGAAGCAGGTCAGATGAACCTTGCAGATAATCTGGTCGATAGCTTTCCGGACTGGACCGAGGACTCTCGTCGTGACATTTCCTTGGCTGACATGCTGTCCATGACCAGCGGCTTGAACTGGGATGAAGAATATGGCGACGTCTCTGATGTGACCCGAATGCTGTATCTCAGCAATGATATGGCTGGCTTTGCAGCGGATCGAGCACCTGAAGCTGAAACCGGTACGGATTTCAATTACTCTTCCGGAACAACCACTGTTTTGTCCCGTGTTTGGCAGGATCAGTTGCCAGATGGCGGGCTAACTTACCCGCAAACTGCGCTGTTTGAGCCGCTGGGCATGACCTCGGCGATCCTTGAGACGGATGCCAACGATACGTTCATCGGGTCCAGCTATATGTATGCCACGGCCCGCGATTGGGCCCGGTTTGGTCAGCTTTTGTTGCAAAAGGGTATTTGGGACAATACCCGGATCTTGCCCGAGGGGTTTGTGGACTGGATGGTCGAACCGGTGGGTGCCTCGGATGGGCGCTATGCCAAAGGGCATCTTTGGCTGGACTCTCCGGGAGATTTTCCGCCCTTTGAAGACGCATACTGGCTACAGGGGCATGATGGCCAGTTCATCGGTGTGTTCCCGTCTCATGACATGATCGTTCTGCGGATGGGATTGACCCCGTCTCGGTTGGGTTACTCTTCCTTGCCGTTGGCGCAAGCGTTGATTACAGCCTTTGGGGACGATCCGTCTTAGCTGACCTCTTCATCTCGCTCCTGCGAGGGTAACGACCTTGGCAGGCTGCAACCGGCTCGGGACACCGGGTCGCAGGTCTGGGACTTGCATGTGGCGCAGTTTTAGTATACCGCCGCATACAAATTATAACTTACCGGCTTTTTTGACTGCCGGTACACCCAGCAAAATGGTCGGACCCGTCATGAGCCTCTATACTGATTACCTGAACGAAATCGAAACCCGCAAAGAACAGGGCCTGAGCCCAAAACCCATCGATGATGGCGCCTTGACGAAAGAGATCATTGACCAGATCCGTGATCCTCAGCACGAACATCGCGCGGATTCGCTGAACTACTTCATTTACAACACGCTGCCTGGTACAACCAGCGCTGCCGGCGAAAAGGCCAGCTTTCTGAAAGAGATCATTCTGGGCGAAGCTGACGTCGAAGAAATCTCGCAGGACTTTGCGTTCGAGCTGTTGTCGCACATGAAAGGTGGCCCCTCGGTCGAGGTTCTTCTTGACCTTGCGCTGGGCGATGACGCGGCGGTTGCTGGCAAAGCGGCGGAAGTGCTGAAAACACAAGTCTTCCTGTACGACGCCGATACCGACCGACTGAAAGCCGCGCTCGAGGACGGCAACACCGTCGCGCGGGATATCTTGGAAAGCTATGCCAAGGCCGAGTTTTTCACCAAGCTGCCCGACATCGACGAGGAAATCGAAATCGTCACATATGTTGCTGCCGAAGGTGACATTTCCACAGACCTTCTGTCGCCGGGCAATCAGGCACACTCGCGCGCCGACCGCGAACTGCACGGCAAGTGCCTGATCTCGGAAAAGGCGCAGCAGGAAATCCAGGATCTGAAGCTTCAGCACCCCGGCAAACGTGTCATGCTGATCGCTGAAAAGGGAACCATGGGTGTTGGCTCTTCGCGTATGTCCGGCGTAAACAATGTGGCGCTTTGGACCGGTAAGCAGGCCAGCCCCTATGTGCCCTTCGTCAACTTTGCCCCAATTGTCGCGGGTACGAATGGCATCTCTCCGATCTTCCTGACCACCGTCGGCGTGACCGGTGGCATCGGTCTTGACCTGAAAAACTGGGTCAAGAAAGTCGACGAAGACGGCAACGCGATCCTGAACAACGACGGCAACCCGATCTTGGAAGAGAAGTACTCGGTGGCCACAGGTACGGTTCTGAAGATCAACACCAAAGACCACAAACTGCTGAGCGAAGATGGCGACGAGCTGGTCGACGTTTCCTCGTCCTTTACCCCGCAAAAAGTGGAATTCATGAAGGCCGGTGGCTCTTACGCCATTGTGTTTGGAAAAAAGCTGCAAACATTCGCAGCCGAAACGCTGGGTGTCGAAGCACCTGTGGTCTTTGCCCCGTCCAAAGAAATCAGCCACGAGGGCCAAGGCCTGACCGCTGTCGAGAAGATCTTTAACAAGAACGCCTTGGGCACCACGCCGGGCAAAACCCTGCACGCGGGTTCGGACGTTCGCGTCAAGGTCAACATTGTCGGCTCGCAGGACACCACCGGTCTGATGACCATGCAGGAACTTGAGGCGATGGCCGCGACCGTTGTGGCGCCCGGCGTTGATGGGGCCTATCAATCCGGTTGTCACACCGCATCGGTCTGGGATGCCAAGGCGCAGGCCAACACGCCGCGTTTGATGAAGTTCATGAATGATTTCGGCCTTGTCACCGGACGTGACCCCAAAGGCGTCTATCATTCGATGACGGACGTGATCCACAAAGTGTTGAATGACATTACTGTAGATGACTGGTCGGTCATCATCGGCGGCGACAGCCACACCCGCATGTCCAAAGGCGTCGCCTTTGGCGCAGATTCGGGCACCGTGGCGCTGGCACTGGCGACCGGTGAAGCCTCGATGCCGATCCCGGAGTCGGTCAAGGTGACCTTCAAAGGCAAAATGGCCGATCACATGGATTTCCGCGACGTGGTTCACGCTACCCAAGCGCAGATGCTGGACCAGCATGGCGATAACGTGTTCCAGGGCCGCGTGATTGAAGTTCATATCGGCACGCTGCTGGCGGATCAGGCATTCACCTTCACCGACTGGACAGCCGAGATGAAAGCCAAGGCTTCGGTTTGTATCTCGAATGATGAGACCCTGATCGGTTCTCTGGAACTGGCCAAGTCGCGCATCCAGATCATGATCGACAAAGGCATGGAACATGAAAACGGCATGCTGCAAAAGCTGATCAATATCGCGGACGCGCGCATCGCCGAGATCAAATCGGGTGAAAAGCCCGCGTTGCAACCGGATGACAACGCGAAATACTTCGCTGAAGTCGTTGTCGATCTGGATCAGATTGTCGAACCGATGATCGCCGACCCGGATGTCAATAACGCCGATGTGTCCAAACGCTACACCCACGACACGATCCGCCCGATCTCGTACTACAACGCTGAAAAGCATGTCGATCTGGGCTTTGTTGGTTCGTGCATGGTGCATAAGGGGGACATCAAGATCGTCGCCCAGATGTTGAAGAACCTTGAGAAGGAAGCCGGTAAGGTCGAATTCAAGGCACCGCTGGTCGTCGCGGCCCCAACCTACAACATCATCGACGAGCTGAAGGAAGAGGGTGACTGGGAAGTGCTTGAGAAATACTCGGGCTTCGAATTCGACGATCTTTTCCCGAAACAGAATGCCCGCACCGAGTACGAAAATATCCTGTACCTGGAACGTCCGGGTTGTAACCTGTGCATGGGTAACCAGGAAAAAGCCGCCAAGGGCGACACGGTTCTGGCCACCTCGACCCGCCTGTTCCAGGGCCGCGTCGTGGCGGATGCGCCGGACAAGAAAGGTGAAAGCCTGCTGGCCTCGACCCCGGTTGTCGTGCTGTCGGCCATCTTGGGCCGCACCCCAAATATCGACGAGTACAAGACCGCTGTTGAAGGCATCGACCTGACCAAGTTCGCGCCTTTGACTGAAAAACCGGCGGGCACGAAGTCAGCTCACTTCTAATCGACGTCGTTGACACCGAGTATAGTTCGCCCGGGCACCCTGAAGGTGGCCGGGCGTTTTCATTTGTTGAGTTTAAGGTGTGATTTCGTTTGCTGAGAAGGAGATCCGCCTTCAAAGTATAGGTAAGGGTCCGCGGGTCTTAGTTTGGCGAAGAACAAAGTTGCTGCGCGTGTCGCGGACCAGTCCAGACTTCAAGAGACGTTGCATGATGAAGACCTCCAGATCTTCGGGCGTCTTAGCATAGACTTTTAGTATGAAATCGTGATCCCCGGTGATCGAAGCACATTCAACAATCTGAGGTTCGGTTTCGACCAAACGTAGGAAATCTGCAATGTTCTTTTCCTGATGATCCTTGAGCGCAACATGGACATACGCGATCGCGTTCAGACCAACGGCCTTGGCGGGCACCTGCGCGCGATAGCCTGTAACCACTCCGGACGCTTCAAGATCGCGAACACGCCGCCAGCATTGCGAGGCCGATAATCCGGTTCGGTCCGCCAGCTCCTGCATTGACAGACGTCCACTGATCTGAAGCTCGCGCAGGATATCGATATCAGCAGGATGAAGCATATGTTTCGCTATTTCAGATTTTACGGTCTATTTCGGTCAAACTAGCGAGAAATCGTCAGTAATCAAAACAAATCCCTCACGTGTGACGCGGTATCCTGTTCCTCATCAGGAGGAAGCGGATGCCTAAATCGACCAAATACGTTGCCAAAGTCGCCGACGCGCGTGGCCATATCGCCTATACGGATGAAGAAAACGCCGTTTGGGCCGATCTATACGCAGCGCAGGAGGATAATGTTCAGCGCTACATGGCGCGCGAATATCTGGACGGACTTGCGCGTCTTGAGTTGCCAAAGACCAAGGTGCCGTCTTGCGCTGATATCTCGGATCGGCTGCTGGACCTGACGGGGTGGCGGGTGAAGCCGGTTCCGGCCCTTATTGGGTTCAAGACGTTTTTTGGTATGCTCGCAGATCGCGTCTTTCCCGCAGCGTCGTTTATTCGCTCGCGCGAGGATTTCGACTATATCGAAGAGCCGGATATTTTTCATGAGATCTTCGGCCACACCCCGTTGCTCAGTGACCCACGCTTTGCCGCGTTCAGCCACGCCATCGGGAAGGCAGGCCAGCAGGCGACAGATGCAGACTATGCGTGGCTGATCAGGCTATACTGGTTTTCCATCGAATTTGGGCTGCGCCGACAGGATGGTCAGATCAAGGCTTTGGGATCGGGGCTGGCGTCGTCGCCGACCGAACTGGTTTATGCCGTAACCAGCGACATCCCGGATCGCGACGCGTTTGATATCCTGACTATTCTGCGCACGCCCTATCGGATCGACATGCACCAGATGGGGTACTTTGTCCTGGACGACCCTGAGGATCTGTTCGAAGCAGCCGAGCGCGATCTATTGGCCGATGTGCGGCACGCGCGTCGTCTGGGGCTTTTGCCAAACAAGTTCCCTGAAAAGGTTACGGCAGCGGAGTAGCCGCGCCGCCCATCTTCAGGCGGACAGGTCTTTGTACATGTATGTTGTTGGTTCCAACTGGGGTTCGAACGGGTTGCGGCAATAATTCGGTATTTCACCTGCAATCTGAAACCCGAGGCTTTGATACAGCAGTAGTGAGGGATCGCTGCTGCGCGTGTCCAGCACCAGCATCGTGCGGTGCAAGCTGCGGGCGTGGTGAAGAAGCGCCGCCATCAAAGCGCGGCCATACCCGCGACGCCGCGCGTTTGGGTGAACCAGCAGCTTTGCGACATCCGCACGGTGGGGTTGGTTGGGCATGGCTGCCGGGATAAGCTGCACGGTTCCTAAAACGCGCGCGCCGTCACAGGCCGCAAAGATCTCTAAAGCGCCTGCGTTTAATCCCGGCCGCACGTTCTGCTGCCAATAATTCCGCGCGTCTTCCTTCGCAAAGGGCAGGATAAACCCAATACTGGCTCCGTCATGGACACAGGCGTGCAAAATCTCAGCCAGATCATCCACGGCGACATCAAATTCGGAACAGGTCAGACGCGTGATCATACCAGCACCAATAGATACCGTGCGCCTCGTTCGGCGCCTGTTTCGAACCGGGTCGGACCGGACAGGTGATAGCGCAGACAATCTCCCGCGCTCAGATCGTGTGGCGTTCCGTCAACCGTCAGTGTAAGCGCGCCATCGATCAGGATCAGGTGATGTTCTTGCCCCGACTTGGGCGGCGTCTCATAAGTGATCACGGTGTTACGCGGCAGGTGGCATTCCACGACCTCGGCATTCAGACCGTTTGCAGGTGGAGACACGGCGCGGCGGGTGTATCTTGTCTCGGGATCGCTCCATTCCGTCTGACGTTCAAACGGAACCTTGGGATCAAAACTGTCTTCGACCATCATCAACAGGCGTGACATCGGTAAGTCGTACGCGGCACATAAACGACCAAGGTTTTCTGCCGTGGGGCTGACGTCTCCCTTCTCCATCCGAGACAAGGTGGCGCGGCTGATGCCACTGTGCTCAGACAATTGGTCCAGAGACCATCCACGCCCACGGCGCAGTTCATTCAATCGGCTGGCAAGGCGGTTCGAAAGCGTGTCGAGCATGGATCAAATAATAGAAAAATTTCCAGATACGAGAAAAATAGTACAAAATAAATAAACTGTAAACGAAAAAGGGTGCGGAAACCTCGCACCCTTTGTGGTTTGCGTGGAATTGGAAGGTTACTTCCAGCCAACCTCGTTAAAGATCTTTTGTGCTTCGGGAATGTTCTTGGCAACTTCGGACAGGTTAACTTCGTCGGCCTTGAACTCTCCCAAGGTGGCGACAGATTCGGCCAGCGCGACACTAGGTACAGCCGGGTATTCGTCATTACCTGCCGAGAAATATTGCTGCGCCTGATCGCCTGCCAGATACTCAAGGAATAGGATCGCGTTTTCTTTGTTCGGCGCGTTTGCTGCAACGCCGCCGCCTGACAGGTTCATGTGCGCCCCGTAACCTTCCTGGTTCGGGAAGACCCACCCGATCATGTCGCGGTCAGCAGACAGGCCTTTGACATCTTTGCGGATTGCCCGTGCAAAGTAATAGGTGTTCGAGACTGCGATGTCGCATTCGCCCGATACGATGCCACGCAGCTGATCGGTGTCGCCGCCCTGCGGTTCACGCGCCATGTTGGCGACAATGCCTTCGGCCCAGGATTTCGCTGCGTCGGCGCCCTCATGGGTGATGATCGAAGCCAACAGGGTCTGGTTGTACGTGTTGGTCGACGAGCGGATGCAGATCAGGCCCTTGTATTCTGGCTTGGCCAAATCGGCATATGTGGCCGGTGGGTTGGCGACGTTTTCTTTGTTGTAAAAGATAATCCGACCGCGCTGCGAAAAGCCAAACCACTGGTTGTCGCTGTCTTGCAGATTTGCAGGGATGCGTTCTTCCAGCGTTGCGCTTTCGACAGCCTGCAAGATGCCTGCGTCCTTGGCACGAGCCAGGCGCGATGTGTCGACCGTCAGCATCACGTCAGCAGGCGAGTTTGCGCCTTCGGCTTCCATACGCGCGATCAATTCGTCGGCTTTGCCTTCGATGCGGTTGATCTTGATACCGGTTGCGTCTTCGAAATCGGTATACAGACGTTCATCGGTGTCATAGTGGCGCGACGAATAAAGGTTCAGTTCCCCTTCAGCGACGGCGGAGGTGGCGATCAATGCCGACAGTGCGGCGACGATGCAGGTGGAGGAGTTCAGCATGATGCGTCCCATTGTTGAATTCAGAGAGCGGACATTAATCCGACTGATTTGATCAATTATACGATTCCCGGCGGGATGCAAGGAAATCCGACGAAAATAGTTGGGTAAGTGTCTGAAAGGGGTTTTGAGTGTAAACCAGAAACGTTTTTAGACGTATTGGCCGCAGGGGCCGCGCGAGTTAGTTTGGGCTTACAGCTTTTCTGCGACAGGCAGAGTCGGATTGATTAGTGCACGAAAAGGATCGGTTGATGCCCGAAACACTTGCGGAAAAACTGGAAAAATCAAACCTAGGCCATTGGATGGCGCGCTACGAAAGCTTTATGGTTTTTGTAGGCGTCGTCGGACCATTTGCGACCCTGCCGCAACTGATGAAGCTCTATTTTACGCATACAGAACACGCGACTGGCCAATCGTTGGTGTCATGGTCGCTTTATGCTGCTGTCTCTTTCCTGTGGTTCGCTTACGGTCTGGTTGTGGGAAAGCTTCCGATCTATGTCGGCAATGGCATCTCAATGGTTCTAAACATTTTGATGGTCATCGGGATTCTGATTCACGCCGGGGTCACGTTCTAAAAAGCGTCGTGCGTAGAAAAACCGCGCCAAACGGCGCAGTTCGTTACCTTTCACTTCGGGTCTAGGCGCAGAAGTACATAGAACTGGCGCTGTGTCACACAGGACTCAAAAACTGCCGCCTTTGCGACGTACCGCTCAGATTGCGACAATCTGAGCCGTCCACGACTAAGTTATTGCCGTTTCTTTGACTGCTTTCCTGTCAGACGAGGCTGCGGGGCCGGCTCAGGCTCCGGGTCGGGGTCTTCACCCATCACCGGATTTTCGGCAAGCATCGCCGCGGTCACAGCCTCCATATATTTCTGAAGCAGAATAGGGGGATCTGCAGGTGCCAATTTGATGGTCAATCTGCTCGCGCCTTCCTGGCTGTATGCGTAGCGAGAGGAATAGCTGGCATTGACCTGTGCGGCCACCGGCCCCCAGCCGCCTTTGACGGATGCACTGCCTGACTTTTCCTTTTGTTTCGTCATCGAGATCGCCATTTTCACTTCGATCTCAGCTTCCTGAACAGCATAAAACGCGGGAAGAAAGCCCATCGAAACAAGGCTGAATTCTTTGCCGGGTCCACTTGGGTTGGACAGGTCGGGCAGCATAATCTTTTGGTCGGCCATGTATTTGGCGACATCGGTCGAATGACGATCCAGTTCTGATTGCGACTCGGCTACGGAAAGGGCCAGTTTCTGAACCATTTCCGCAAATGGGACGTTTAGCAATTCCTGCCCGATACTCATCTTCGAACTCCTGTTCCAAATTCAGTCTACTTGATAATCTTTGTGGGGGACCGCCTCCTGACGGAAAATGTAACTTTTGAAGCGTTCTGGCTGATCACCTGCTTCTTTGCATTGGTCGCAATCTGGGCCGTTTCACCATCCTGGCCCAATCCAACGAAGGCTTCGACTTTCACGTTGTCGATGGTGAAATCGTCGCTGTCGTTAGATCCGGCCAGAATCTGTTCTCCCAGTGCTTGCGAGAATTTCTGGGCGTCGACGATCTGCGTGTCTTTATCGTCTGCCATCACCTCGGCGGCAGCACTGGCCAATGGGTTCGTCACGGGCGGCAAACCGGCCCCGACCATCATTTCACCGCCATTCTCCAACTCTTCGATCCTGTCTTCCAGGTCCGAGATGGTCTGCCTGAGTTCGTTTTCGCGTGTCTCCATGGCGGTCAGCCTGTCCGAAAGCGACTTGAGCAAAAGCGTAAACGCTTCGGGCATTTCGGTAACCCGAACTTCCATCGGTTGCTTTCGATCAGGTTTAGCCATCTTCGGGCCTGCCGGTCTCATCCTCGTGAACGGGTCCGGGGACAAAACGCATGCGCATGGTGGACGCGCTTTTTGAGTCGAGCGTATCGGTCTGCGTCAGCTTGGGACCCCAAAGAAAGCTGAACAGCCTGTCTTCTTGCCCTTGCTCGCTGGACATTTCCATGACCACTTTCAGCTCAACGTCGACATCTTGCATATGATAAAAGACAGGCGGTATGCCCATGTCGCGCAGTTCTTGCGGATAGTTCTTTAGTGCTTCCAACTGGTCTCGGCTCAGTTGTTCCGCAGCCTGGGCAACGCTTTTGCCAATATCGGCAACCATGTCCGTCAGCGTTGTCCCAAATACCGCATTAGGGTCATCGTTGGCCAAAACAGACCTCCTGACATCATAAAACAGTCAAACGTTAACACGAGAACGACTTATAACAATGAGAAATGTCAGTCTAAGACTTAGCCGCTTTTACTCATCGAATTACCGCAGTAGCGTACGTGCGGCAGACTCACCATTTGCAGGTTGATTTCAGGCACAAAAAAACCGCGCTGAAAGGCGCGGTTCTTTAAAAGATTTATGCAGTTCTTAGCCCTGACGCGCTTTGAACTTGCGCTGCGTCTTGTTGATCACGTAGACGCGGCCTTTGCGACGCACAATCCGGCAATCACGGTGCCGGTTCTTGAGCGAGCGGAGCGAGTTCTTGACCTTCATGGTCTGTCTCCAATCTGCGGCGCCTTCATCAAAGACGTGGCCAGCGCCTGGGTTAGTCGGGTGCCCCGGAAGACCGGAACAGTGAATAGATGGTGGGCGGTACAAGGATCGAACTTGTGACCCCTTCGATGTCAACGAAGTGCTCTACCGCTGAGCTAACCGCCCACTTTCCCTTTGCGTGCCCAGCCCCATAACGAAATGGGGCGCGGATACCCGCGCCGGTAGCGGGGTCTATAAAAGGAGTCGTTCAGGGGTTCAAGGGGTTTGGAAGAACTATTTTCCGGTCTATGTTGATTGCGAACGCGGAGGGATCATGCAGAACACAGCCTATGTCTTGGATATGCCCGAAAACCGAACCTCTTGTGTGGTTTTTTCATCTCCGCACAGTGGGCGAGAGTATCCTGAGGCTTTTCTGAAACGTTCGGTGCTGAATCAAAATGTGATTCGGTCATCGGAAGATGCCTTTGTGGATCAACTGTTTGCACCTGCGGCCGAACATGGAGCGCCCTTCATCAAAGCGGCCATGCCCCGTGCATATCTGGACTTGAATCGCAGTCTGGATGAACTGGACCCGGCCCTGATCAGCGGTGCGCGCAGACATGGGCACAATCCGCGCGTCGCTTCTGGGTTGGGGGTGATTCCCCGCGTCGTGGCCAACGGTCGTGCAATCTACAGCGGAAAGCTGACCATGGATGAAGCACGTTTGCGTATCGATACGTATTGGCGTCCCTATCACGCAAGATTGAAATCCCTGCTGGCCGAATCGCATGAGACATTTGGTCAGGCAATTCTGGTGGATTGCCATTCGATGCCGCATGAGGCGGTCTCGATGGCCGGCACGGCGCGCAGCAAACGTCCAGATATTGTTCTGGGCGATCGGTTTGGCGCGTCAGCGTCTTCCGAAGTCGTGGACCTTGTTGAATCGGCCTTTGCTGCGGCGGGATTGAACGTGGCGCGAAACGCGCCCTTCGCCGGTGCCTATGTCACCCAGACCTACGGTCGTCCGGGGCGCCATCAGCACGCCATTCAGATCGAGATCGACCGCGCGCTTTATATGGACGAAGAGAAGATCGCACCAAACGCCAATTTTATGGCGTTTTCGAAACTCTTGCGGCAGGTGGTGCGCGAAATTGCCAGCATCGGGTCGGAACCGGTTCGCCTGGCGGCAGAGTAGCGTCAGCGCAGCGCGCGGCCTTTTACAATGGCATCCGAGCCAAACCTTTGTCGGATCTCGTCGGTGGCCCGTTCCGCCTGCGACCTGCGTGCAGCGCCGGGATCAAGCAGATCGCCCGAGATGTCGGCCTGATCTGCCGGGCACAGATCAGACAGACCACACCCCAATAGGCGGTAAGGCCCCTGATCGCCGACCTGATCAAACAACCCTTTTGCAGTGCGATAGATCCGGTCGGCGATCTGGGTTGCATCGCGAAGCGACACACGCCGGGTCAGGGTTTTGTGATTGGCTTTCTTCAGCTTGAGCGTCACTACCCGCCCCGCCAGATCCTTGGCTTTGGCCCGGTCCGAAACTTTCAGGGCCATGCGCCACAAATGCCCGTCCAGAATCTCGGGGTTGGCCGTGTCTTCGAAAAATGTGGTCTCATTGCTGATCGACTTCATCGGCTCATGGGCCGAGACACGTCGTTTGTCCTGCCCCCGGGCCAGATGCCACAGGCGATACCCCATTGCGCCGAAGCGTGCCGTCAGCGCCTCTTGATCCCAGCGCAGCAAATCGTTGAAGGTTCTTATCCCCGCCCGGTCCAGCGATTCTTGTGCCGCTGGGCCAATACCCCAGATCAGCCGCACGGGTTTGTCGTTTAGGAACGTCTCCGTTTCGGCCTTGCCGATCACCGAAAACCCGCGCGGTTTGTCGAGATCCGACGCAACCTTGGCAAGGAACTTGTTGTGGCTCAGCCCGATGGACCCTGTCACGCCCAATTCGTTTTTCATCCGTTTGACCAACCGGGCCAACATGATGGCAGGCGGAGCACCGTGCAGTCTTTCGGTGCCTGACAGATCCATGAACGCCTCGTCCAAGGACAGTGGTTCGACGACCGGCGTCAACTCATCCATCATGGCGCGGATGTCGCGCGACACTTCAGCATAAACGGACATGCGCGGTTTTATAACTACCGCGTCCGGGCAGAGTTGCAGCGCTTTGAACATGGGCATCGCGGAACGCACCCCCCGGATCCGGGCCACGTAACACGCCGTTGAAACGACGCCTCGCTTGCCGCCGCCAATGATAACGGGCTTGTCAGCAAGCTCGGGATTGTCGCGCTTTTCAACCGATGCATAGAAGGCGTCGCAATCCATATGAGCGATGGACAGGTCAAAGAGCTCGGGGTGCAACTTGACCCTGGGGCTGCCGCAGGCCGGACAGCGCCGTTCGTTTGTCAAAGGTGTCAGGCAATCTCGGCAAAGACCGGGCATCTGCGCCCTCATGCGTTCCGCAGTTGGCTTGGAGGTCACTTATACCAGCTTCGGTGCTGGATCAAAGGTCCGGTTTTGCGGTGTGGCCTTCCGAAAAGAAGCCCCCCGCTGCGTGGCGGGGGGAAGTAACGAACCTCAGGAAGAAGCGGTTCGTTGGGGAGTATTGCCCTCAGAATCGCTGAATTTCCCAAGTTTCGATAGGCCGATGACGGTTTTGTAAAAACTCGCAACTTGAATGTGTGTTTTCCGGCACAGGGACGATTTGGCGCGGTTTCCCCGCAAAGTGACGTAAGGTCAATTTGTTATCTGGCAAACCGAACGTGCAAACCTGACGAATTGATCTGGTTCAGTCAGTGAACTTTCAAAGAATTTAGCTCTGCCAGAACGGCTTCGGCAGCGGCTTTCGGGTCTTGTGACTGATAGATCGGACGGCCAACCACGATGTGATCTGCACCATCCAGAATCGCACTGGCTGGCGTAGCCACACGTTTCTGATCACCCAGCGCAGCACCGGCAGGTCGCACACCGGGGGTTACAATCAGGCGACCTTCGGCCTGGGGCAGGGCGCGGATCAGGGCGGCCTCCTGCGGGCTGGCGATGACGCCATCTGCTCCGGCTTCCAGCGCCTTGGCGGCGCGTTCGACAACCAAATCCTGCACGTCGCCGTCTTTCAGAAGGCTGGCGTCCAGATCGTCACGGTTCAGCGAAGTCAGGATCGTCACAGCGAGGATTTTCAGATCCTTGCCCGCCGCTCCCTCTTTCGCGGCGCGCACCACATGCGGGTCGCCATGCACGGTCAGGAAATCCAGATCGAACTGTGTCAGCCCACGCACGGCGTTTTCCACTGTGTTGCCAATGTCGAACAGTTTCATGTCCAGGAAGATGCGTTTGCCGTGGTCTTGTTTCAGTTCGTTGGCCAAAGCCAACCCACCACCGGTCAGCATACCCAAACCGATCTTGTAGAACGAGACGCTGTCTCCCAGCCGTTCAGCCATGGCCAGACCTTGCAGGGCATTGGGGACATCGAGGGCTACGATCAGACGGTCATCGGACATGGGGGCGCTCCTTTTTGGCAAACGTCTGCGTCCTAGCGGGTTCAGGCGGTTCTGTCCATCTTCGAAGCCGGGCGCGGGCACGTTCATTTTGTGCTATCGTGCCGGGTATTGAGCACTTGATTTCAGAACAAGGGACAGAAAATGAAAAAGCTGGTTGTGCTGGGCGTATTGGTTGCGCTGGCTGCATGTGACGAAACCCCACCCGAAACACCTGAAACAGGGGCTGCACCTGCACCGACGAATGATGATCTGCGTCTTGTGGGCGGCTACAGATCCGAGGGTGATTGGTGTCAGCTTACGGGCGAAACGGCCTTTACCGGCAATTTCCTGGATCACACGGCCGATCTGGTGTCATGCCCGACGGGAAGTGCGGCGGCGCAGTCTTTGGTGGATGATCTGGGTGCGATCCAGGTTGCCGAGACCGGGGGTTACACCGTTTACACCATACAGCGCGAATAGGCGTGATTTCTGCGCCTTAGCCTCTTGAACCGGAAAAGATATTTCCCAGATTGAATGTGAGGCTTCGACCGATATGTGCCGCCAAGCGGGCATGTCAAAACGGGGCGCTTGGAGAAGGAGAATATCATGGACTTGAACAAGTTCACCGAGCGGGCACGGGGATTCGTGCAAGCAGCGCAGACCATTGCGCTGCGCGAAGGGCACCAGAGGCTGGAGCCCACACATATACTCAAAGCACTGATGGATGACGATCAGGGGCTGGCCAGCAACCTGATCACACGCGCGGGCGGCGCGCCCAACCGCGTGGTCGAGGCGCTGGACGCCGCGATGGGGAAAATCCCTAAGGTCAGCGGTGACGCGAGCCAGATTTACATGGATGGCCAGACCGCCAAGGTTCTGGACGAGGCCACTAAGATTGCCACCAAGGCGGGCGACAGTTTTGTGCCGGTCGAACGCGTTTTGATGGCGCTGTGTATGGTGAAATCCAAAGCCAAGGAAGCTTTGGAAGCCGGAGCTGTTTCCGCCCAGAAACTAAATGAAGCGATCAACGACATCCGCAAGGGTCGCACCGCTGACACCGCTTCGGCGGAAGAGGGCTATGATGCGCTCAAGAAATACGCGCGAGACCTGACTGAGGCCGCGGCAGAGGGCAAGATCGACCCGATCATCGGGCGGGATGAGGAAATCCGCCGCTCGATGCAGGTTCTGTCGCGCCGCACAAAGAACAACCCGGTTCTGATCGGGGAACCCGGCGTCGGTAAAACCGCGATTGCCGAAGGTATGGCCCTGCGCATCGTCAACGGAGATGTGCCGGAATCGCTGAAGGACAAGAAGCTGCTGGCGCTCGACATGGGTGCGCTGATCGCTGGTGCGAAGTACCGTGGTGAGTTCGAAGAACGCCTCAAGGCCGTTTTGACCGAAGTGACCGAGGCCGCTGGTGAGATCATTCTGTTCATCGACGAGATGCACACACTGGTCGGCGCTGGTAAATCCGACGGCGCGATGGACGCTGCAAACCTGATTAAGCCTGCGCTTGCTCGGGGTGAGCTGCATTGTATCGGCGCGACCACGCTGGATGAGTACCGTAAATACGTTGAAAAAGATGCGGCACTTGCCCGTCGATTCCAGCCTGTAATGGTGACCGAGCCAACCGTCGAGGATACGATAAGCATCCTGCGGGGCATCAAGGAAAAGTACGAGCTGCACCACGGCGTGCGCATCTCGGACTCGGCACTGGTATCGGCGGCGACGCTCTCGCATCGCTATATCACTGACCGATTCCTGCCAGATAAAGCCATCGACCTTGTTGATGAGGCAGCGTCGCGACTGCGGATGGAGGTGGATAGTAAGCCCGAGGAACTCGATCAGCTGGATCGCCAGATCCTGCAGATGCAGATCGAGGAAGAGGCGCTGAAGCTTGAAGACGACGCGGCATCGAAAGATCGCCTGGAAACCTTGCAAAAGGATCTGGCCGACCTGCAGGAGAAATCCGCCGAGATGACGGCCCAATGGCAGGCCGAACGCGACAAGCTGGCCGGTGCCCGTGATCTGAAGGAACAGCTCGACAAGGCGCGCGCTGATCTGGAAATCGCCAAGCGCGAAGGCAATCTCGCAAAAGCCGGTGAGCTGTCCTATGGCGTCATCCCAGAGCTTGAGAAAAAGTTGACCGAGGCCGAAAACGCCGAAAGCAATGCGATGATGGCCGAGGAAACGGTGCGCCCGACTCAGATCGCTGCTGTGGTCGAGCGCTGGACGGGTATCCCGACCTCGAAAATGCTGGAAGGTGAGCGTGAGAAGCTGCTGCGGATGGAAGACGATCTGCATTCCCGCGTGATCGGTCAGGATGCGGCGGTCACTGCTGTTGCCAACGCCGTGCGTCGTGCGCGTGCGGGCCTGAATGACGAAGGTCGCCCGCTGGGTTCGTTCCTGTTCCTCGGGCCTACCGGCGTGGGGAAAACTGAGCTGACCAAGGCCGTGGCGAACTTCCTGTTCGATGACGACAACGCGATGGTGCGTATCGACATGTCCGAGTTCATGGAGAAACACGCGGTCGCCCGTCTGATCGGTGCCCCTCCGGGCTATGTCGGTTATGACGAAGGCGGTGTGCTGACCGAAGCCGTGCGGCGTAGGCCCTATCAGGTTGTGCTGTTTGACGAAGTCGAAAAGGCGCACCCGGATGTGTTCAACGTGCTGTTGCAGGTTCTTGACGATGGTTTGCTGACCGATGGTCAGGGCCGCACCGTGGACTTCAAGCAGACGCTGATCATCCTGACGTCGAACCTTGGGTCTCAGGCGCTCAGCCAGTTGCCCGAAGGTGCGGACAGCGCGCAGGCACGACGGGATGTGATGGATGCGGTCCGGGCGCATTTCCGGCCGGAATTCCTGAACCGTCTGGACGAAACCATCATCTTTGACCGGCTCAAGCGGGCCGATATGGATGGCATCGTTGATATCCAGATGGCGCGTCTGCAGAAACGTCTGGCTGCCCGCAAGATCGAGTTGGCGCTGGACGACGGTGCCAAGGAATGGCTGGCCAACGAAGGCTATGATCCGGTCTTTGGCGCGCGCCCGTTGAAGCGCGTGATCCAGCGCGCGCTTCAGAACCCGTTGGCCGAAGCGCTGCTGGCCGGTGAGATCAAGGACGGCGAGACCGTTCCCGTCACCGCGGGTTCGGACGGGTTGATCATTGGCGATCGGCTGGGGACGTCAGACCGACCCCGCCCGGATGATGCCGTGGTGCATTAATTTCCCAACTCAGAAAACCCGCCATTCCGGCGGGTTTTTTGTTATTCTGACTTAGCCGTCCGCATTATTCGGCTAGGGCGCGCGTAACTAATACTGTTTGAACCTTTTTTGCGAGTGAATTTTCTTATGTCTCAGGATGACTCAAACCAGAGATTGGACAAGATTGAAGACGCAATTGTCTTGCTCACGGAACTATCCACGCCCAAACCAAAGACCTTTTGGGATCGGATTCCCACCGACAAAATTCGAGACGCCATCTACATCGTCGGTATCCCGGCCCTGCTGTTCACAACCTATCTGGAATTCGACAAGTTTTATCTCAGTCGCGAGGACATCCGGCTCGAGGAAAAGCGTAATACGGCTATATCGCGACTGGACCAGCTACAGGATATCAACAGCGAGATTTATCAGCTTCAGACTCAGGGCGATGAAAATGTCGCCTTTGCGCTGATCGAAGCGAAACGTGGTCAGATTGCGCGTTTGACTGACACCGTTTATTTGACCTGGGATGAGCAGCCCGAGATGCTGAAGCGTCACGACCTCAATGCGTTGGCAGAGGCATTGTTGGTGCAGAGTCGGACTGACGACGCGTTGCGAGTTGCCGGTACAGTCGAGGTGGATGATCTGAAACCGATCGACGCGATTGACCAGCAGATACTCAAGGCGCGTATTCAATTTGCGCAAGGTCCTGCCCATGACATTGAAGCCGCGCGGGAGCACCTGCGAGAGGCTGTTCCGCTTGTCGAGCAAATCGAACTATCGGGCAGCCAGTTTCTGATGCAGGAGAAAATGTTGCAGGTGCGTCTGATTAACGAAGCCTGGCTTGGGGAGCCCTGCGAGACTTTGGCGCCAATGGCGGATGCGCTGGCAGAGCTGAGGGCGTTTAATCTGGAAGCAGGCTCTGTTGAGGATCAGTACCAATCCGCAGTCACCGTGCGTGCGGTCAGGTCCAAATGCCGTCAATGAGAGAAAGAACACCACCGGGATGGTGGAGTTCTGTCAGTCGTCATTCAGTGAGTTCACACCAACGCAAAGATCCGCGCTGGGCCTCCTGTGCCGCCTGCATGTTTTGGTGCACCAATGACCAGTGTTGCACCGGATGTCGGCACCCGATCCAGATTGGCCAGGCATTCAATCCCAAACCGACCTGAGGGCAGCCATGCGTAGTGGGTGGCAAAATCTGCCGACATGCCGTGATCCAGCGACAGTGTATCCACCGCTATTGACCGCGCGCCGGTGTCCTCCATCAGCATCTGCGCCGCTTCGACATGAAAACCGGGATAGTGCTGCGCTTCGCCATCGAAGTTACGGAACCCGTCGGTTGCGGTCTTGCCGCCCCAACCTGAGTGCATCGCAACGCAGGCACCATCTGGGATGTCACCATTTGCTGCGATCCACGCTTTCAAGTCGTCCGGGGTGACACGTGTGTCTGCATCGTCTGCCGCGCGGGCGGCGATGTCCACGACGCACAATGGGGCCACCAGATCGTTGACCGGGATCTCATCCACCGAGGTGCCATCCGCCGAAAAATGCAGTGGGGCGTCGATATGGGTGCCGGTATGTTCATTGATCGAAAGGTTGAACAGGTTGAATCCGTGATCTGCAAAGTTGAAAGCCTGTTCAGCCGAAATACCGGGATCCCCGCCCCATGTCGGAAATTCCGGGCTGAGCGTGTGGGTCATGTCCTCGACACTGCCATGTCCTGCGGCTAGTGCCGCGGGGGCTGTGCCACCGGTTGCGACGGCGGCGACGCTTGTCGCAGCTGCAGCTTTGAAGAACCCGCGCCGAGACAGCATCCTGTCTTTGACGGCGCTCATTACACAGATGTCACACATAATTCTTCCTCCCTTTCTGCAGCGATACGGCTGCAATGGCAGGCAAGCAACGCGCAGGATCGCGTGAGATGCCTGCGTGACAGAGTGCAGTCCGGTAGGCGCTTTTGTAAAGGTTTCTGGAAAACAGCTCGGCCAAACCCGGTGCAAATAAGAGCTGAACAGGTAGAATTACTCTGGTCGTTGCAGGTGGCCTGAATTGAGAACGTTACAGTCACTTCGCTCAATCGTTACGCCTGTTTCGCTGGCGCTGTGCTATCAGCGCATTACGTCAATACAGACGTAAGTACCGAACGGAGACCCATATGGCGCATCGCTGGACTAATTCTTTGACACAAGCCGACGTCACCCCACAGGCGGCGTTCCTGAACCGGCGGCAGGTGATGGCCGGGCTGGCGGGTGTCGGACTGACCGCGATGGCGCGCCCGGCTGCAGCGCAAGACGCGTTAGAACCCAACACATGGGAAGAGATCACGACCTACAACAACTATTATGAGTTCGGGACCGGTAAAGACGATCCTGCCAAATATGCCGGATCTCTGGTGACTGAACCCTGGAGCGTCAAGATCGACGGTTTGGTGGATCGCCCGGGTGAGTATGACTTCAAAGACATTCTGTCAGAGATGACCATCGAAGAGCGGATATACCGTTTCCGATGCGTCGAGGCCTGGTCCATGGTTATTCCTTGGAACGGGTTTGAACTTGCCGACTTGCTGAACATGGCCGGCGTTCAGGAAGGTGCGAAATATGTCGCTTTCGAAACTGCATACCGTCCGGATGAAATGCCCGGAACCCGTTTCCCGATTCTCGAATGGCCCTATCGCGAGGGGCTGCGTCTGGATGAGGCGATGCACCCGCTGACGATCATGGCCACAGGAATTTACGGGAAAACGATCCCGAACCAGAATGGCGCGCCTTTGCGTTTGGTGGTTCCGTGGAAATACGGGTTCAAGTCGATCAAATCGATTGTGCGCATCACTCTGACTGACGTAGAGCCGCCCACAAGCTGGAACATGTCCAACCCCCGCGAATACGGATTCTACAGCAATGTGAATCCAAATGTAGATCACCCGCGTTGGTCACAGGCGTCCGAGCGTCGCATTGGGGGCGGTCTGTTTGCCAAACGAATCCCCACTCTCATGTTCAACGGCTATGAGGAAGAGGTCGCCAGCCTGTATGAAGGCTTGGATCTGACCAAAAACTACTAAGACCATGCAGGCCGTGAACCAGATATTCCGCCGTATTCCGGTATGGGCCGTTTACCTGCTTGGGGCGCTACCTGCGCCCTGGCTGTTCTATCTGGGCCTGACCGGGGGGCTGGGTATCGACCCGATCGAAGCGCTGGAACATCGCTATGGGGAACTGGCGCTGCAACTTTTGATCGCTGGTCTGGCAATCACGCCCCTACGCAGGTTTGCAGGTCTGAATCTGATGAAGTTTCGACGTGCGATCGGAGTGCTGACGTTCTCATATGTAAGCCTGCATCTTTTAGTTTGGTTGGTTTTGGATGTGCAGCTTCCCAGCCAGATCTGGGCGGATATTCTCAAGCGCCCCTATATCACAGTAGGCATGGCGGCATTTCTCCTCATGGTGCCGCTGGCGGTGACATCCA
The DNA here is from genome assembly GCF_056537285.1 of Ruegeria sp. CF8. Classification (NCBI taxonomy): domain Bacteria; kingdom Pseudomonadati; phylum Pseudomonadota; class Alphaproteobacteria; order Rhodobacterales; family Roseobacteraceae; genus Ruegeria; species Ruegeria sp. CF8. The sequence goes on from NZ_JBQFRG010000010.1 coordinate 180,979, forward strand.
ACAATTGGTCGGTGCGCAGGTTAGGACCGCGTTGGCGCAAGCTCCACCGTTTGGTGTACCCAATCGCGCTGTTGGGTGCCTTGCACTACGTGATGCTGGCCAAAGGGTTCCAGATCGAGCCGCTGGTCTATCTGACGATCATTCTCGTACTTCTTGCCCTGCGTTTGCCGATGCCACGACTCGTTTCCGGATCGAAGACGGCCGATTCAGCCTGATGCGGAAGCGAGTCTGTGGGTAACTGTGTGCATAAGGGTGCGGTGCTGCGAGTTTTGGGGTGTTGCAAGCAATTTCTGGCCCGTTCCCTCTTCTCTTCATCAGTCTAACCGGTTGATTTTGTTTAGGTATTTGGGTGTTTTCAAAAAACTTTTGGTTTTTTGTTTTTTT
>NZ_JBQFRG010000011.1:0-177769 GCF_056537285.1 Ruegeria sp. CF8
TCGGCGTTGAGCTGATCGCACCGATCGCGATGGAGCAGGGCCTGCGCTTCGCGATCCGCGAAGGTGGCCGCACCGTCGGCGCCGGCGTCGTGTCGAAGATCATCGAGTAAGGCGCGCTTGTCGCGCCTGGTTGCGGCAGGCGATTTTCCTCAGGAAAATCTGCCGGGAGCAACTCGGTAAAGAACTAAAGAAGGCCGTCCCACAGGGGGGCGGCCTTTTTCGTTTCTAACATTTCAAGCGTATACAGCTTGTGCCAACCGGGCGAACACATGAGGCAGAGGCTATTCGTCGAAATGTCTTGCGGCTAATCCAACGGAAACTGCCCAGAATAGGTGACTTGTGCCAAACCTCAGGGCAAATCAGAAACAGCGCAATACACGCTATTTCGCGGAGCACTGTTAACCAGCAGCTCGAATGCCAGACCTTGCCACATTGTCGACGTTGGTACAGTGTTCTTCAGATTTGAACGCGCACTCTGCTAACAGGGTCGGAAACTGCGATGATTACACATCTCGAACATGTATTCCTGAATGTTTTCAATATCATTCTACCCGTTCTGATCTGTGCGGGCATAGGATACTGTCTGGCTCTGTTCAAAGTGCCCTTCGACAACAAAGTGATAAACGGGCTGATATCACGTGTCGGCTTTCCTACGCTTGTTATATCGCATCTTTCAACGGCGCAGATCGATGCAAACACCTTTCTGACGGTGATGGCCGCAGCAGCGACAATCGTCGCTGGCTTCGCCGCGTTGAGTTTTATTGCCCTCAGAGTGTTAGGATACTCTGTGCCCGTTTTCCTTGGCCCATTAATGTACGGAAACATCGGGGGCATAGGTTTGCCGGTCACGTTGCTGGCCTTTGGCGGAGAAGGGTTGGCCTATGCAATGGGCTTCGTCGTGGTCATTCTTCTTTGCATGTTTTCAATCGGCATCTGGATTCCATCCGGTACTATTTCGATAAAAAGGCTGATCACTTCTCCGGTAATTTACGCGGCGATCATCGCTTTGGGCGTTGTTTTCACCGGATTCAGCCTGCCACAACCAATAGAGTCGAGTTTCAATATCTTGGGTGGTTTAACGATACCGCTGCTCCTTTTGACGATGGGGCATACCTTGGCTTCTTTTCAGATAAGAGATGTGCGGCAAGCGGGTGTGTTGACCATTGTTCATTTAGGCATCGCAGTTGTCGTGGCCTTGTTTGCGACTTGGTTATTTGGCTTCACTGGTACTGAGCGCGGCGTCGTTATCCTGTGCTGCTTGATGCCTTCGTCCGTCGCGAACTATCTTTTCGCAGACCAGTACCAGCCCGACAGAGCACCTGACGTGGCGGGATTTATCCTCTTGTCAACCCTGACGACGCTGCTGGTTCTGCCATTGGCGTTGACATATTGGGTTTAATTCTGGGCGCGGGGGTCTAAGCGCACGGTGAGTGATCTGTTCAAAAGAGTTTGACCTAAAGGAAACTGTGTCGAAGGCACCTATGCGTTTCGGATTTCTGATCTGGTTTTGTGAGGCGTCCAGTTTGCACAGATACCCCCTTGCCAAATCCCACCAATCCCACTAATACGCGCGAGTTCTCAACAAGAACATCAAGGCGGGGTGATTCCCGCCTTTTGGGTTCGAAGAGGGTTGGCGATGCGCGTCTGTCCTCCTCTCAACCTCAACGCCTGATAAAAGGCTGTATCTATGCAAAGCCAAAACATCCGTATTCGGCTGAAGGCATTTGACTATCGCGTTCTGGATGCCAGCACGCAAGAGATCGTCAACACTGCCAAGCGGACCGGCGCGAACGTGCGCGGCCCGATCCCGCTGCCGAACAAGATTGAGAAGTTCACGGTTCTCCGTGGCCCTCACGTTGACAAGAAATCCCGCGACCAGTTCGAGATCCGCACGCACAAGCGTCTCTTGGACATCGTTGATCCGACCCCCCAGACCGTTGACGCGCTGATGAAGCTCGACCTCGCTGCTGGTGTGGACGTCGAGATCAAGCTGCAGTCGTAAGATCGGAGGGTATAGATTATGCGCTCTGGTATTATCGCAAAAAAAGTTGGCATGACCCGCCTGTTCATGGAAGACGGCAAGCAGATTCCTGTGACCGTTCTTCACCTGGACAACCTGCAGGTCGTTGCACAGCGCACCGCTGACAAAGACGGCTACACCGCCGTTCAGCTGGGCGCAGGTGCTGCCAAGGCAAAACGCACCTCGAAAGCCATGCGCGGTCACTATGCCGCTGCAAAGGTTGAGCCCAAGCGTAAGCTGGCCGAGTTCCGCGTCTCTGAAGATGGCCTGATTGATGTGGGCGCTGAGATTTCGGCAGAACACTTCCTGGAAGGTCAGAAGGTTGACGTTTCGGGTACTTCGATCGGTAAAGGCTTTGCCGGTGCGATGAAGCGCCACAACTTCGGTGGTCTGCGCGCCTCGCACGGTGTTTCGATCAGCCACCGTTCGCACGGTTCGACCGGTCAGTGTCAGGACCCGGGCAAGGTTTTCAAAGGCAAGAAGATGGCCGGTCACATGGGTGCTGCCCGTGTTACCACCCAGAACCTGGAAGTCGTCAAAACCGACGCCGACCGTGGTCTGGTCTTCATCAAAGGCGCCGTTCCCGGACCGAAATCGGGCTGGGTCACCGTCAAGGACGCCGTGAAGAAGAAAGCACCGGAAGGCCTGCCTTTCCCGGCTGCTGTGAAATCGGCTGCAACCGAAGCACCTGCGGAAGAAGCTCCCGCGGAAGGTGGTGAAGCATGAAACTTGATGTAATCAAACTGGACGGCGGCAAAGCCGGCGACATCGAGCTGAACGCCGATCTGTTCGGTCTCGAGCCGCGTGCGGACATCCTGCACCGTGTGGTCCGTTGGCAGCGCAACAACGCGCAGGCCGGCACCCACAAGGTCAAGACCCGCTCGGAAACCAGCTACTCGACCAAGAAGATCTATCGCCAGAAGGGCACCGGTGGCGCACGCCATGGTGACCGCAACGCTCCGATCTTCCGCAAGGGTGGTATCTACAAGGGCCCGACCCCTCGTTCGCACGGCCACGACCTGCCGAAGAAGTTCCGCAAGCTTGGCCTGCGCCACGCTCTGTCGGCCAAAGCCAAAGCAGGCGAACTGGTTGTGATCGAGAACGCCGAAGCCGAAGGCAAGACCGCCGCACTGGCAAAACAGGTTGCAAACCTGGGCTGGAAACGCGCTCTGGTCATCGACGGCGCGACCGTGAACGAAGGTTTCCTGAAGGCGTCGCGCAACATCGAAGGTCTGGATATCCTGCCGTCGATGGGTGCAAACGTTTATGACATCCTCAAGCGTGACACCCTGGTGCTCACCAAAGCGGCTGTCGAAGCACTGGAGGCTCGTCTGAAATGAGCGCGAAGGCAGAACACTACGACGTGATCCGCAAGCCGATCATCACCGAAAAGTCGACCATGGCGTCCGAAAACGGCGCGGTTGTCTTTGAAGTGGCGATCGACAGCAACAAGCCGCAGATCAAAGAGGCCGTTGAGGCGCTGTTTGGTGTGAAGGTCAAAGCGGTGAACACCACCGTGACCAAAGGCAAGGTCAAGCGGTTCCGCGGCCAACTGGGCCGTCGGAAAGACGTCAAAAAAGCATACGTGACCCTGGAAGAGGGTAACACCATCGACGTGTCCACCGGTCTTTGATCGGACTTGTCTTTGGAGAAGATAAAGGCCCCCGCGCAAGCGGGGGTTTTTTTGTGCGTTCCGCAGTATGAAATTCAATCACGTCGGAAACTTGGTGCTATTGGTTTGATCAGAATTGGCCTTGTTCCGCGTCGATGAACGCCTTCCAACCGTTGACCGCGCCAAAGCTGCGCATCCTGTCATGAAGCATAGGGCCGTAGATGGACCACATGCGCTTTCGCAGGTCTCGGCCCTTTTGGGTGATCTTCAGGACTTTCCCCCGCCTGTCACTGTCAAATTCAACAAATTCGACCAAACCTTCTGCAGCCAGCCGTTTGCTGAGATGGGACAGGTTTGACTGTTCGAAAATGGTGTCCTGTGCAAGTTCAAAGGGACGCAACTGTCCACCGTGGCGCTCGAGCGACCAGAGCAGATCATACCATTTCAACGGCGGTAGGCCCGCTTCCTTCAAGGCCGCGCTGATATCCGATTGGATTCGTCGGGTGGCTCGGTTCATAGCGACCCATATTTCGGTTTCAAAAGCTGTCGGCAGATCGTTTTTCACAACTTTGTGTACTCTCTCATTTCGATTGCAGTTTTGGTGGAATTTAATTAGATGAAAATTCATCTATAATCCAGTACCTACCGGGTGAAAGGAGATTAAAATGACTATAAAGTCTATGATTGCAACCGCGGCCTTCTTCGCTGCTGTAACTCCGGCGTTTGCGCAGACCTACAAAACCGACCAGGGACATACTGAAGTCCGGTTCGGTTGGAGCCATGCGGGCGTCTCGAACCAGCATGGCGAATTCACCAAAGTAGAAGGCGTTTTGGATTTGAATGCCGACGATATCGAAGCTTCTACACTTAACGTGACTATCGATACCTCCAGCTTGTCTTCTGGTTTTGGGCCGTTGGACGATCACCTGAAGTCCGCTGACTTTCTTGAGGTCGAAACCTATCCCGAGATCACATTCGTCAGCACAGAGATTAAGCGAACCGGTGATGCGACTGCGGACGTGACCGGTGACCTTACAATCCACGGCGTAACAAAGCCTGTGACTTTGCAAACCACGCTGACGCATCAGGGCGCGCACCCATTGGGTGGATCACTTGACTATTATAAGGGTGACTGGGTGGCATTCTCGGCCTCTGGTGAGATTGATCATACAGAGTTTGGCGTAGGTCCGTTTTCGACCGGTCCAATAACAATTATGATCGATACCGAGATGAAGGCTGACGGGTAAGAATGGTAAGTCAGCCCGTTGGCGCTACATCAAATGGCATGGCTGACTCTAAGAACACACCACAGCATGGAAATAAGCAGCAGTCGCTGTTAAGACGCTTGCTGCCTGGTTTCGCGACTTCGGCGGTTCGAACTGGCGAGGTCGATTTCGTCTCTGATCCGACAGCTGAACGTAACCGGGTGCTGGAAAAAATGCGAACGTTCAGTGGTGAGCCGTATTTCCAGATAGCCGATGAAAAGTTGGGGCTGTTGTCAGTATTCGATGATCTGAAATACGACCGGGCCGACGTAGACATGATCTCTCCGGCGATGCGAAAGCATGTTGTCGGCAAGCTTGGCCCGCTGGGGTTCCGTCAGACCTCCGGTACGGTGCTGGAACACGTAGAGGCGGACATGCGCGTACACATCCCCAAATTCCACGCCCTGGGTGCGTCGCCCTTCGACATCACGCGCTACACCGCCAAGCGCGCTCAGGATTATTGCCTGTTGACCCCGACGCAGGTGGCTTGCCAGTTCGTCGATCATTATTCGTTGGACGATGCCGTGCAACGGATCGAATTGCTTGTAAAGAAGCATCCGATCAACCTGCTCAAACTGGCAGATTATCTGGAAGGCAAACCCAAGCACCGCGCGTTTCGTGAGGTGCTGGGCCACATCAAGCGCGAGCAACGGATTGCAGTGGAGACTGAACCACTCTGCCGTAGGCGGTCATTGGGGTAGTGCGTACGAAGGCTAGGGATGGGAGGAACGCGTTGTGCGAGAGTCTATGTCTGGAAAGCGACGTAGAGTAGGATTTTAGCCCCATACAGCGGCACTGTGATCTTTAGACAGTACACTCGCCGTTAGTCGCCTTCCGGTCGCTGTATGAGCCAATGCACCAAACAAAAAAGGCGCCAAACGGCGCCTTTGTCACATGCTTCCGGCCGTCCGAAATTACGAACAGTAGACATGCTTGTGTGCGATATCCGCGATGTCACAGCGGCGGATGCCGATGTCATCGAGTTCGCGGTTGCTCAGACGTTGCAGCTCGGAAAACGTACGCTGGTACTCAGCAGCACGGGCACGCGCGGCTTTCACGCGCTCGATCATGTCCGCAATCCGGGCGGTGAAGTTCAAGCCAGAATGTGTAAGTGTAGCAGTGGTCATCTTCTTAATCCTTTCTCAAATCAAGGCGTATTCCTTGACGTTTCCTTCTTGTGTTCCTTGTTTGGACAAGGCTGAGATAAGGTCGAAGGTTATCGCTAACAACAGAGGTTTCGGTCTAGCCGCTATGCGTTTTCGGTATGACAAAGGTTGATCCTGACGCAACACGGACGGCGTAGGACATTCGGAAGGCTCTATGGGGGTTAAAAGCACTCAGAAACTGTTGTAAGGGCGTTTCCACTAAAGAACGCAGGCCGTGTGGCGGCACTAACGCCTTGTGAAAAAGTAAAAAACGCCCAAAAGCCTACTATTTCCTAATCTTCCCCTCGTATCTCTCTTTTTGCTCATTTACCAGAATCAGCTTGCCGTTGTTCACGACATAAAGATCAAACCGAGGTTTTTGGTATCCAATGCAACGCATCCCGTTGTCGTAAAATTTGTATGAGTTTGCTTTCCATGTTTGACCATTCCTCTTGTAGGAATAGGTTCCGTCGGCAAAATATGTTTCTGTGTCTTTGCCGGGGTAAACGACTTTTCGTCCCGCAAGGTTTTTTTGCAGCCAGGCTGCATTCACTTTCTGGTCGCCGTTCGAGAAATAGCTTTTCGAGAGTTTTGGAGCTTTGTTGGGGCAGGCTGCATGTGCGGTAACACCAATAGCCGTTGCGCAAAGCGCGGATAGGAACAGTCGCATCTTTTCTCACTCTTTAATCAAAATGGATCAAAACGATACGTCAGACGCAGTTAAACGCAAGAAAAAACGCCCCTGACCAAAGTCAGAGGCGTTTCTAGTTCTTCAAAGAGGCTACGTTTAGCCGCGCTCTTCGACGATCTCTACCAGATGCGGGATCTTACGGATCATACCGCGAACCGACGGAGTATCTTCCAGCTCACGGGTTTTGTGCATCTTGTTCAGGCCCAGGCCGATCAGGGTTGCGCGCTGTTCGGCGGGGCGGCGGATCGGGGAACCGATCTGCTTGACGACGATGGTTTTTGCCATGGGTCGCTCTCCTTACGCTTCGGCTTCAGCAGGCGCTTCGGCCGCAGGGGCTTCGTCCCGCTTGGGCAGGATGTCGGCAACTTTTTTACCACGACGTGCGGCAACCGAACGCGGGCTCTGCTCTTTCTGCAGGCCGTTGATGGTGGCGCGGATCATGTTGTAGGGGTTCTGCGAGCCCAGCGACTTGGACACAACGTCCTTGACGCCCAGCATTTCGAACACGGCACGCATCGGACCACCGGCGATGATACCAGTACCTTCAGGTGCGGTACGCATAACCACTTTACCGGCGCCGTGACGGCCCTCGATGTCGTGGTGCAGGGTACGACCTTCGCGCAGTTGCACGCGGATCATCTGACGCTTGGCTTGTTCAGTCGCCTTACGGATGGCCTCAGGTACTTCTTTCGCTTTACCTTTGCCAAAGCCGACGCGGCCTTTCTGATCGCCGACAACCACCAGAGCGGCGAAGCCAAAGCGCTTACCACCTTTTACGGTTTTAGACACGCGGTTGATTGCGACCAGACGATCTGCAAATTCCGGTGCTTCTTCACGGTCGCGGCCACGGCCCCGACGGTTTTCACGTTCTGCCATTTGGCATCCCTTTTCTCATGTGGCGCTTGTGACGCCGTTTGCTTCAATCCAAGTGAGCCCCGACTTTTGCCGAGGCCCCCGGATCATCGGGGCAGCCGCAAAGCTGCCCGCAAGTCTTAGATCTTCAGACCACCTTCACGCGCAGCGTCGGCGACAGCCTTCACTTTGCCGTGGAACAGGAAGCCACCACGATCGAAATAGGCCTCTTCGACGCCTGCCTTCTTGGCACGCTCGGCGATGGCCGCGCCCACTTTGGTGGCCGCTTCGACGTTGTTCTTGCCAACAACACCCAGATCTTTTTCCAGGGTCGAGGCCGAGGCCAGGGTCACGCCACGAACGTCGTCGATCAGCTGAACGCTGATGTTCTTGTTCGAACGGTGAACCGACAGGCGTACACGGCCGGCGTTGACTTTGCGAAGTTTGTTCCGAACGCGCAGGCGGCGCTTCAGAAACAGGGTTCTTTTGCTGTTTGCCATTGTTTGCGTCCTTACTTCTTCTTGCCTTCCTTGCGGAAGATGAACTCGCCCTTATAGCGGATGCCCTTGCCTTTGTACGGCTCGGGACGGCGCCACTCGCGGATTTTGGCCGCGGTTTCGCCCACCAGCTGCTGGTCGATACCTTCCACAACGATTTCGGTCTGCTTCGGTGCGGTGATGGTGACACCTTCCGGGGCAGTGAAATCAACATCGTGGCTGTAACCCAGGTTCAGCTTCAGGGTGTTGCCCTGCATCTGAGCCCGGTAACCAACACCCTGGATCTCCAGCTCTTTTTTGAAGCCCTGGGTCACACCGGTTACCAGGTTGGCAACCATGGTGCGGCTCATGCCCCACTGCTGGCGGGCACGCTTGGACATGCCACGGGGGTCGATCTTGACCACGTTGTCTTCAACCGACAGCGTCACGTCGTCGGTGGCGGTGAAGCTGCGGGTGCCTTTCGGACCTTTGACTTCGATGGTCTGGCCGGACACAGAGGCGGTAACGCCGCTGGGCAGCTCGACCGGTTTTTTACCAATACGAGACATTGCAGACCTCCTTAGAAGACGGTGCAGAGCACTTCGCCGCCAACATTGTTGGAGCGAGCGTTTGCGTCCGACATCACACCTTTCGGAGTGCTGACAATCGACACGCCCAGACCCTGACGGACCTGCGGGATGTCATTGACGCCCATGTATACGCGACGACCGGGCTTCGAGACCCGCTTCAGTTCGCGAATAACAGGGGTGCCTTCGTAGTATTTCAGGCTGATTTCGATGGCCGGATGACCGTTTTCACCGGTCGTCTTTTCATAGCCACGGATGTAGCCTTCGTCCGCCAGCACGTCCAGAACCCAACCGCGCAGCTTGGAAGCCGGGGTGGAAACGGTGGACTTGCCGCGCATTTGCGCGTTGCGGATACGGGTGAGCATATCGCCGATAGGATCATTCATATCTATGTCTCCCTTACCAGCTCGATTTCACCATGCCGGGGATCTGACCAGCAGAACCCAGCTCGCGCAGCGCGATACGGCTGACCTTCAGCTTACGGTAGTAAGCGTGGGGACGACCGGTCAGCTGACAACGGTTGTGCAGACGGGTAGCCGAGCTGTTGCGCGGCAGTTTCGCCAGTTTCAGACGCGCTTTGAAACGCTCTTCCATCGGGCGGCTCTCGTCATTCGCGATTTCTTTCAGCTCGGCACGCTTTGCGGCATATTTGGCCACCAGGCGTTCGCGCTTCTTCTCGCGTTCGATCATTGCTTTTTTAGCCATGTCTCAATCCTCCCGGCGCTTACGCGTTGAACGGCATGTTGAATGCTTTCAACAGGCTCTTCGCTTCAGCGTCGGTTTTCGCTGTGGTGGCAATTACGATATCCAGGCCCCAGACCTCGTCGACCTTGTCGAAGTCGATTTCCGGGAACACGATGTGCTCTTTCATGCCCATGGCAAAGTTGCCACGACCATCGAAAGACGGCTTAACACCGCGGAAGTCACGAACGCGCGGCAGCGCGATGGTGATCAGACGATCCAGAAATTCGTACATCCGGTCACCGCGCAGGGTCACTTTCGCGCCCAGCGGCATGTCTTCACGGACGCGGAAACCCGCGATCGACTTCTTCGCCTTGGTTGCAACGGCCTGTTGACCAGCAATTGCAGTCAGATCTTCGACAGCAGCTTTTGCTTTCTTCGAGTCTTTGACCGCCTCAGCACCACAACCGATGTTCAGAACGATTTTTTCCAGCTTGGGCAGCTGCATGTCGTTCTTGTAGCCGAACTCTTCTTTCAGCGCGGCACGAATGGTTTCAGCGTACTGTGCTTTCAGACGCGGGGTGTAGGTTGCGTTATCAAGCATCGATCACGTCCCCTGTGGTCTTGGCGAAGCGAACCTTCTTGTCGCCTTCCATGCGGAAGCCAACGCGGGTTGCTTTGCCGTTCTTGTCCAGCAGCGCCAGGTTCGACAGCTCGATCGGGTTTGCCTGAGGCAGGCGACCACCTTGCGAGGTTTGCGACTGACGGGTGTGGCGGATGGCGATGTTGATGCCATCGACAACAGCTTTACCGGCCTTCGGGTCAACCGAGGAAATGGTTCCCTCTTTGCCTTTGTCTTTACCGGCCAGCACGACGACCTTGTCGCCTTTACGGAGTTTAGCAGCCATGATTACAGCACCTCCGGAGCCAGCGAGATGATTTTCATGAAGTTCTTGCCGCGCAGTTCGCGAACAACGGGGCCAAAGATACGGGTACCGACGGGCTCGTTGTTGTTGTTCAGGATGACGGCGGCGTTGCGATCAAAACGGATCGCGGTGCCGTCTTCGCGACGGACTTCTTTGGCGGTGCGTACGACGACGGCCTTACGAACGTCACCTTTCTTTACGCGGCCGCGCGGGATGGCTTCCTTCACCGAGACGACAATGATGTCGCCGACGGAGGCGTATTTACGCTTGGAACCACCCAGGACCTTGATGCACTGAACTCGGCGTGCGCCGGAGTTGTCAGCGACATCCAGATTGGTCTGCATCTGGATCATGTGGTTTCTCCCGACCTGTGGGGGCTGGTCTAATTAGATCCCCCAGGGTTTCGACAAATGAAAAATCCCGGAAGCTTACGCTTCCAGAACTTCCCAACGTTTCGTCTTCGATTTCGGCGCGCATTCGATGATGCGTACGGTGTCGCCGACCTTGAAGGCGTTCTTTTCGTCGTGAGCCCGGTATTTCTTGGACTTACGAACGGTTTTCTGCAGCAGAGGGTGCTTGAAACGGCGTTCAACCGAAACAGTCACGGTCTGCTCATTGGCGTCGCTGGTTACGATTCCGGACAGGATACGCTTGGGCATAGGATTACTCCTCCGATGCCGCGGCAGCGGCCTTTTCGTTCAGAATGGTTTTGACGCGGGCAGCATTGCGGCGGGCCGCTTTGATACCAGCTGTATTTTCCAGCTGACCGGTTGCCTGTTGAAAGCGCAGGTTAAAGCTTTCTTTCTTCAGGTTGGCCAGTTCCTCGCGGAGCTGGTCCGGGGTCTTGTCACGCAGTTCTTGGGCGTTCATCGCCTTTTTCCTTTGCTCAAAACACCAGAAGGCCCCCTTGCAGGGTCACCTTGGACCTGGTGGATGAATGATAGACATGCGAATCCCCCGACTCGGCCGGGGGACTTGCAGGATGCCGCCGTATAAGGGTTTAGGGGGTGGGTGGCAAGAGGAAGTTTAGAGGCAACAAATACGAAGATGTCTGGTGAATGGCACACGTTTTGTCGGCCATAATGATTCAACAAAGTTATCGGGTTTAAACGTCTAGGTGCCAGCTTTGACCCTAGAGTTGACGGTGAATGTTTCAATTCGTAGCATCATTACAGTCATTAATGTTGTTTTGTATGAGTGTTAGGGTGTCTGGTTATGTACTTTGTTGAAATTAGAAAACGTGTTTTGCGCGGTTCTCTACTTACCCTGGTTGTCGCAGTTTCCGCCTGTGGCGTCCCGACAGCCCAATTGTCTCAACAAGATGTAGCTCAATTGTCCAACAGCGACTTGTGTGGACGATATGCATTCTCCAAGAAAATTAACGAGGCTGTTCCGTTGCTTGAGGCGGAACGTCGAAAGCGCGGGCTTTCATGTAGCAGCCAGCTTGCGTCAACCGTCGGAGACTGTTCGACAATGCGCATCGTATCGTACGGTCCTGTTGAGGCTGCCCGCGGTCAGGGGATTCTCTACACTGTGCGAAACTCGTCGTCAGAACCGCGCAGGTTCCGCATCAATCATGCGGGCGTTACGTCATCAGAGTTCACGATTAGATCTAACTCGACCCAAGACTTCGGGGTCGGGAACAGCACACTTACGTCATTAATCGGAGCTTCTTCGTCCGGCGGTGGCCGGCCCAGTTTGTCGGGTTGTCAGACTTTGTAAGTTTGCCTTTGGGCTGCGTGTTTTTGAGGATTAGGGCTGATCGGCAACGAAGTCGTGTCAGGCAACGAGCGATTTAGTTGACCTTAAATTTTTGGTGATGAAATGAAAAAACTGAAATTTGCACTCTTAGTTGGCATCGCGTGGGCCATGGCGAACGGCGCTTCGGCTGCCCCGGACGGAAAGTGGACACTGACTATTAATTCCAATCGCCCTTGGCAGATGGATATCGCCGTCGCCAATAACACACCGCAGGTTCTTGCCGCCCATGGCATTACACCTGAGGGTGTTAAGGTGCGAAAGGTAACAGATGATCGGCTTCAGTTCGACGCAATCTTTTCAAAACAGGGAAGCTGTTCTTCCGGAAGCGTTATGAAGTTCGATCTCAAATTCAAAAACGGGACCTACAGGTCTGGATCGGTAAACGGAAACTGCATCGGTTTTCCCAAATTTCGGGCTCGTGTCAGCGCAAAATAGTAATGGGCGTGGTGCAGCTTGATCGCTGTTTCGCGGACCGAGGCTCACTCCCATTTGTAGTTAAAACTGACCGAGATCCGCTCGTCCTCGGCTATGTTCATCGGCACCTCATGGCGCAGCCAGCTTTCCCATAACAGGACGTCGCCTACATTCGGCTTGATATAGATGAACGGCTGCAAATCCCGTCGCCCGCCTTTCAGCCGTGTCGGCGCGGCCATCATGCGGCCTGAGCGGGGGTCTTCCAGCTTCAGCGCGCTCGCCCCGTCGGGCATCGCCACATAGGTTGTGCCCGAGATTACACTGTGCGGATGCAGGTGGCTGGAGTGCATTCCGCCTTCGGGCAGGATGTTGATCCACAGATCCTCCAGCTTCAGTTCTCCTTCGCCAAGATCGAACTCCAGATCTTTGGCGAAGGCCGCCACGTGTTGATCCAGCACTTTCACCAGATCGGCAAAGATCGGGAACCGCCAGGGCAGGTCGGTCAGCGAGGCATAGCTTGTATAGCCAGGATAGCCGTTCTCTTCGCACCAATCCTGCCCGGCCTCGTCATCTTCGGCAATGACAAGGCAGGAGTTTTCCAACTCCTCCGCATCGATCTTAGGACCAAACTCGGACAAAGCTGCGCGATAGAGACGGGTAACGAAGAGTGATTCAATCTGTGCCATGCGCCATCTCTTAGACCAGTGATGCGGGGAAGGCGATGGCGGAATTGCGAGGCTCTGCCTCGCGCTCCGAGATATTTTTAGCCAGATGAAGAGCGGATCCATTTTTCATCTGGCCAAAAATACCTCGGGGGAGGCGCGGCTTGCCGCGGCGGGGGCAGCGCCCCCAACATAAAACCCCCGCCGGTGTTCCGACGGGGGTCAATCTTTTTGCGAACTGGGCCTTAGCCCCAATCGCTTACCAGTCTTCGCGAACCACGACGCGGGTCTTGATCGGCAGCTTCATCGCGGCCAGGCGCAGGGCCTCGCGGGCGATGTCGTCATTGACGCCGTCGATCTCGAACATCACGCGACCGGGCTTGACCTTGCAAACCCAGCGGTCCACCGAACCCTTACCTTTACCCATACGAACTTCGATCGGCTTTGCAGTGACCGGAGTGTCGGGGAAGATACGGATCCAGACACGACCCTGACGTTTCATGTGACGGGTCATGGCACGACGTGCAGCTTCGATCTGACGCGCAGTGACGCGTTCAGGCTGCAGAGCTTTCAGACCGTAAGTGCCAAAGTTCAGATCAGAGCCGCCTTTGGCTTCACCCTTGATCCGGCCTTTGTGCATCTTGCGGAATTTTGTACGCTTTGGTTGAAGCATCTCAATTCCCCCTTAGCGACGGCCGCCTGCACCGCGAGGTGCCGGACCATCCTGGAGTTCCTGTGCTTTACGGTCACGTGCCTGCGGATCGTGCTCCATGATCTCACCTTTGAAGATCCAGACCTTGATCCCGATGATCCCATAGGGGGTCATCGCTTCGGCATGTGCGTAATCGATGTCGGCACGCAGGGTGTGCAGAGGCACGCGGCCTTCGCGGTACCACTCGGTCCGTGCGATTTCGGCACCACCCAGACGACCAGCGACGTTCACCCGGATACCCAGGGCGCCCATGCGCATGGCGTTCTGAACAGCACGCTTCATCGCGCGGCGGAACGAGACACGGCGTTCCAGCTGCTGAGCGATCGACTCGGCAACCAGTTGACCGTCGAGTTCCGGCTTGCGCACTTCGACGATGTTCAGGTGCAGTTCGCTGTCGGTCATCTTGGCCAGCTTCTTGCGCAGAACTTCGATGTCCGCACCTTTCTTGCCGATGATGACACCCGGACGTGCGGTGTGGATCGTGACGCGGCACTTCTTGTGCGGACGTTCGATGATCACACGTGCAACACCGGCCTGCTTGCACTCTTTGTTGATGAACTCACGGATCTTGATGTCTTCCAGCAGAAGATCACCGTAGTCCTTGGTATCAGCGTACCAGCGGCTGTCCCAGGTGCGGTTGACCTGAAGGCGCATGCCGATCGGATTGACTTTATGTCCCATTAGGCTTGCTCCTCAACTTGACGCACCTTGATGGTGATCTCCGAGAACGGCTTCATGATCTTGCCGAAACGGCCACGGGCACGCGGGCGACCGCGCTTCATGACCAGGTTCTTGCCAACCCAGGCTTCGGCGACGATCAGCTCGTCAACGTCTAGGTTGTGGTTGTTTTCGGCATTCGCGATTGCGGACTGCAGGCACTTCTTGACGTCCTGCGCGACACGCTTGTTGCTGAAAGTCAGGTCGGTCAGAGCCTTCTCAACTTTCTTGCCGCGGATCATTTGCGCAACCAGGTTCAGTTTCTGCGGGCTGGTGCGAAGCATGCGCGTTTTCGCCATTGCTTCGTTTTCAGCCACGCGGCGGGGGTTCTTTTCCTTGCCCATGACTTACTTCCGCTTCGCTTTTTTGTCTGCGGCGTGGCCATAATAGGTGCGGGTCGGCGAGTATTCACCGAACTTCTGACCAATCATGTCTTCCGAGACGTTGACGGGAATGTGCTTCTGACCGTTGTACACACCAAAAGTCAGACCCACGAACTGGGGCAGAATGGTGGAACGACGCGACCAGATTTTGATGACTTCGTTGCGGCCCGACTCGCGCGCTGCTTCGGCTTTTTTCAGCACGTAAGCATCGACGAAAGGACCCTTCCAAACAGAGCGAGACATAGATTAACGTCCCTTCTTCTTGGCGTGCCGCGAGCGGATGATCAGCTTCTGGGACGCTTTGTTCTTGTTGCGGGTACGCTTACCCTTGGTGTCCTTACCCCACGGCGTAACCGGCGTACGGCCACCCGAGGTACGACCTTCACCACCACCGTGCGGGTGATCGATCGGGTTCATTGCAACACCACGAACCGACGGACGAACGCCCTTGTGGCGCATACGACCGGCTTTACCGAGGTTTTGGTTCGAGTTGTCGGGGTTGGACACGGCACCGACGGTGGCCATGCATTCCTGACGGACCATGCGCAGCTCGCCCGAGCTCAGACGGATCTGAGCGTAGCCGCCATCGCGACCAACGAACTGGGCGTAAGTACCGGCCGCACGTGCGATCTGACCGCCTTTGCCAGGCTTCATCTCGATGTTGTGGACGATGGTACCAATGGGCATGCCCGAGAACGGCATTGCGTTGCCCGGCTTGATGTCGGCCTTGGCGGATGCCACGACTTTGTCACCAACAGCCAGACGCTGCGGAGCCAGGATATATGCCTGCTCGCCGTCTTCGTATTTTACCAGTGCGATGAATGCGGTCCGGTTCGGGTCATATTCGATCCGCTCGACGGTTGCCGCGACATCAAATTTATTCCGTTTGAAGTCAACGATCCGGTAGAGACGCTTTGCGCCACCGCCGCGGCGGCGTGAAGTGATCCGTCCGGTGTTGTTCCGGCCGCCCGATTTGGTCAAACCCTCAGTGAGAGACTTGACCGGACGTCCTTTCCAAAGCTCCGAACGGTCGATCAGCACCAGCCCGCGCTGGCCCGGCGTCGTCGGCTTGTACGACTTGAGTGCCATGCTTTCTGTCTTCCGTTTAGCAAGTGCAGGGGTTTTCCCTGCTATGTGATAGGCCCCCGTAGGTGCCAAGGGTATAGGGCCCCGAAGGTCCCCGGTTACAAATATCAGAGGCCCCGGAACGAATCCGAGGCCGCAAGATTGGGAGCGTGTAACAGGGTTGGGGGTGGGTGTCTATAGGTGAATAGCCAAGTTTAAGAAACCATCAATTTGTGATAGAACTCACTAAATTACCGAGAGGGAATTCTATGACGGATAAAGAGCCAGAAGACCGCAGACCCTCTCAACCTACGACAACCTCTGGGATCAGCCAACTTGAATATGACTTACGGCGATACGAAGCGCGAATGAGTTTTTGGAAGATTGCCGTTGGCACCGCCCTCGTCGGATTGGCATCCGTATTGGTGCCAGGAGCTATCCAGTTCTGGGATCTTCAGTTCAAAAACGCTCGGCAGGCAGTCGAATTAGACATATCCAAATCAGAGGCGCGACGTGACGAAATTACTACCTTCATAGAATATGCCTTAAATGAGGACATTGAATTGAGGCTTCGCATGGCCGAGTATTTCTCGGTTGTAACAGAAGGCAATTCAACAGACACCGACTCCGATAGAGCGCGATGGACTAAATACCATAGTGACCTTGGAAAATTTAGAGAAGACACCAAAACTAAGATCCTAGACCGGGAAAGAAGGCGCGCAAGATTGGAGCGTACTCCAGTAGACAAATTGAAAGACGAGGAAGCAATAGAGCTGGTAGTGCTGGATCTTGAGTTAAAGTGGCTTTACGGCGAACTCGGGCGAGCAGCACGTGGTAGATCTGTTATTGCCACCGCGAATGAAACAATCTCCGCCGCCGACGACAGCAGTTGCCCCATCGGTGAGGATTATTTCGCTCGTGACAACAAGCTACAGAACTTACACCCAGCGATCAGGGACAAAGTTGCCTCACTGATCGCTGCCTTAAACGATGAGGGAATTCCATTTCAGCTATTTGAAGGATTTAGATCACCCTTCCGTCAAAGCAGACTGTACGCAACGGGTCGTACAAAACCAGGTAACAAAATCACTTGGATTGCACCTTGGCAGAGCGCTCACCAATATGGCTTAGCAGCAGATCTTGTCTTGAGAACTGATGACGGAGAATGGAGCTGGGATACTACAGGTGAAAAACGATCGTGGTGGGATCGCATGCATGAACTGGCAAAGGAGCAGGGACTGACACCTATCTACAACAGCAAGGGACAGCTGATTGAAATTCCTCATATTCAACTAAAAGATATTAGGAATTCTGACTTGCTGGACGGAAATCTTCCGGCGGGTGGAGACGCTGATTGGGCTAGAAATCTTTTCAGAAATGCCCAAACATGGCGAGATTGCGGGCTTTTTCCAAACTTGACGAATGAGACATTTGCGCAATTGGCGCAGGCTTTGCGTGTCGCCGACAAGAATTGATAGCGCCAACCCAGAAGCAAAGCAGCGCTTTCACGGATTCTTCATCTCGCTCAAAAACCGGGCCCAACCAGAGACCAAGTAGCACGTCGGTGGAGTTTTCACTTCTTCAGGGCACACATACTTTTTAACATCTATCTGACTTCCCAGCTTCACCCCAACGAGCGCCTGCGGCGCAGCGGCTCGGCCTCTACCGCAATCCGCTGCTTGAGCTTGATATGCCCCAGCACCTCGCGAAAGGCGCGGTGTTTGGGTTTGCCTTCCAGATAATCCGCCAGTTTGAGAAGGTTGATCGGGTGCTTCGCAATCCACGCCTCAATCCGCTGTACTGCGTCGTCTAACTCACAGGGATCCACGTACTGACAGGCCACCTGCGTAGGCGTCAGCAAGCAGTAACCCTGCGGGCGTTTCTCGGTATAACGCGCGATGTCGAAGGGCGACGCGCCGAGGGCGTGGAACTTGGGGATGTGCACACGCATATCGGCCTCAGCATGTTCCAACACAGTGCCCGAGGTCTGGCGAAATCCCAGCGGACCAAGCTTGCCGACCACATGGCGACGCATCGCCGGAGAGATCATGTCCACATCCGCCCGGTCGTATTTCAGATCATCGAACACCGACAGCAGCCCCAGCTTTTCATCGGCGATCTGGAAAGAGGGCTCGACGCTGAACTCTCGCATCTTCTCTAGCACCTACCTGCGCGCAGGTTTGGGATCTGAGACCAAAGCGACCTCGACAGGCTGAGCCGCCGAGATCGAGAAGGGTCGCAGCAATCGCCGGGTCAACGACCGCTGCCAAGATTGTTTTTGTTGTTCTTTCCCAAAGTCAGGCATGTCGTCCAACCGTCGCTTTGGCGGTTAACTTAGCACAGCTCGCTTATCCGTCCGCCTTCATCTCCGTATCAATCACAATAGTGATCGGACCGAGCGAGAATAGCCCCACGCCAACTTACGCCATGGATGGTAAGATCACCCGCCTCGTCCGTGGAGCGCCCCTTATCAACCATACAAAGCGCGGGCTTCGGCGAAGGACAGCAGGCGACGGCTTTGCTCATCCCACAGATGCAGCCGCGCGTTGGCGAGGCTTTCGCGGATGGTCATTCGGTTGCTGTTGGCCAGCTCATCATGATCGCGCAGCACTTCGGGCAGGCGATAAAAGGGAATACGGCTGTAGAGGTGATGCACGTGGTGGATGCCGATATTGGCCGTGAACCACTGCAAGACCGACGGCAATAAATAATGAGAGCTTCCGTGCAGCGCCGCTTCGTGCAGTTGCCAGTTCTCATCCGACTCCCAATGTGTGTCTTCGAACTGGTGCTGCACGTAGAACAGCCATACTCCGGCCGCCGCGGCAATCAGGGTTGAGGGCAGGAAGATCAGCAGCATCGGCATCAGCCCGCCAAAACAATAGACGGTCAGTAATATGGCCAGAATGGCGACATTGGTGGCCATGGCGCTGACCCAGAACCTAACGCTGTTGGTCAGGCCCAAGGGTAGGCGGTTCTGAAAGAGGAACAGATAGCCGGGGCCAAACACAAACAGGGTGATCGGGTTTCGGTACACCCGATACCAGAAGCGGTTCATTGGCGTTTTGGCCTGATATTCCGCCACGGTCAGGGTGTGGATGTCGCCCATCCCACGCTTGTCCAGATTGCCCGAGCTGTTGTGATGCGTGGAATGCGTGCGACGCCAGACATCATAAGGCGTCAGTGTCAGAACGCCGATCCCGCGCCCGACCCAGTCGCTGAGGGCCCGGTTTTTAAAGAACGCGCCGTGCCCGCAATCATGCTGGATGGCAAACAGGCGCAGCAGAAAGGCCGCATTGAGCACGGAAATCGCAAAGGCCAGCCAATAGCTGACCGACAGCGACATCCAGGACAACGCCCACAGCGCGAAGAAGGGAACAATGCTGACGCCCAGCTCGAACGTGCTGCGCAGTTGGTCCGGTTCGCGATATTTGGCAAGCGTTGTGACCCAGTCACGTGCGGCGGTTGTCTCCGGTTTGTCCCGAAGCGAGTGAGAAGGGTGAGTCATGCGCCTGCCAGTTTGGTGTTTTCAGGCATCCCGATAGACTACCACCCCGGCATGGCAAGTGGTTTCTGTTAAAACCGCTGCAATTCGTATTCAAATAAAGGTCAGAAAGCAGTGAGCTTGTCATCTAGGTATCATCTGGAAACCTCGTGCAGGAGGTTGTGATCGCACCGCAGAGCAGACGACAATCTACAGGCTTGCCAAGCCCCGCCATCGGGCCTATACGCCTGCGGTGGCTTTCCGCCATGAGAATCAAAACCAAGAAATGCCGTGTTTGGCCCATCACGCTTCGGGGGTCATATCCGGCTTAGGAGAAGCGAAATGAAACTGAACGAATTGCGCGACAATCCTGGCGCCGCTCCGAAACGCACTCGCGTTGGCCGTGGTCCGGGTTCCGGCAAAGGTAAAATGGGTGGCCGTGGTATCAAAGGCCAGAAATCCCGCTCGGGTGTGGCCATCAACGGCTACGAAGGCGGTCAAATGCCCTTGTACCAGCGTCTGCCCAAGCGTGGCTTCAGCAAGCCGAACCGCAAGGCGTTCGCCGTTGTTAACCTGGGTCTGATCCAGAAATTTGTCGAAGCCGGTAAGCTGGACGCTTCGGCTGCGATCACCGAAGACGCTCTGGTTGCGTCCGGTCTGGTCCGCCGCAAGCTGGACGGTATCCGCGTTCTGGCCAAAGGCGAAATCAGCGCCAAAGTGAACCTGGAAGTAACCGGTGCTTCGAAGTCTGCCGTTGAGGCAGTTGAAAAAGCGGGCGGTTCACTGACGGTCACAAAAGCTGCTGCGGCAGAGTAATCGCTTGTGAGCGGGCCAAGACCCGCTTACATAGACCTCAGAGTTTTCCAAGACGCCGTCCGAGCCGGAAAACGGTTCCGGGCGGCGTTTGCATAAGAGAGACCGATTTATGGTATCAGCAGCAGAACAAATGGCAGCCAATACAAGCTGGGCTGCTTTGGGCAAAGCCACCGATCTGCGCAACCGCATCCTGTTCACGCTGGGTTTGCTGATCGTCTATCGTCTGGGCACCTTTATTCCGGTGCCGGGGATCGACGGGCAGGCATTGCGCGAATTCATGGAGCAGGCGGGGCAAGGCATCGGCGGCATGGTTTCGATGTTCACCGGCGGGGCGCTGGGTCGGATGGGTATCTTTGCCCTCGGCATCATGCCCTATATTTCGGCCTCGATCATCGTGCAGCTGCTGACATCCATGGTTCCCGCGCTTGAGCAACTCAAGAAAGAGGGCGAGCAGGGCCGCAAGAAAATCAACCAGTACACCCGTTTCGGCACAGTGGCGCTGGCCACTGTGCAGGCCTATGGTCTGGCGGTTTCGCTGGAAGCTGGGGATTTGGCGACCGATCCGGGCATGTTCTTCCGTATGTCGACCATGATTACTCTGGTCGGTGGCACCATGTTCCTGATGTGGCTGGGTGAGCAGATCACCGCGCGCGGTATCGGCAATGGTATCTCTCTGATCATCTTCGTCGGCATCATCGCCGAGGTTCCAGCCGCGCTGGCGCAGTTCTTTGCCTCGGGGCGTTCGGGTGCCATCAGCCCCGCAGTGATCGTTGGCGTGATCGTCATGGTCATTGCCGTGATTACCTTTGTGGTCTTTATGGAGCGCGCGCTGCGCAAGGTTCACATTCAGTATCCGCGTCGTCAGGCCGGTATGAAAGTCTACGAGGGCGGCTCCAGCCACCTGCCGGTCAAAGTGAACCCGGCAGGCGTGATCCCGGCGATCTTTGCCAGCTCGCTGCTGCTGCTGCCGGTGACGATCTCAACTTTCTCGGCAGGTGCTGCGAACGGACCGATCATGTCGTGGATGTTGGCCAATTTCGGCCCCGGACAGCCGCTGTATCTGCTGTTCTTCGCTTCGATGATCGTGTTCTTTGCGTATTTCTATACGTTCAACGTGTCGTTCAAGCCCGATGACGTGGCGGACAACCTGAAAAAGCAAAACGGTTTTGTGCCGGGTATCCGTCCGGGTAAAAAGACCGCCGAGTATCTGGAATACGTGGTGAACCGTGTTCTGGTTCTGGGCTCGGCCTATCTGGCGGCGGTCTGCCTGTTGCCCGAGATCCTGCGGAACCAGTTCGCTATACCGTTCTATTTCGGCGGCACCTCGGTTCTGATTATTGTCTCTGTCACCATGGATACAATCCAACAGGTTCAGAGCCATCTGCTGGCGCATCAATATGAAGGGCTGATCGAAAAGTCCCAATTGCGCGGTAAGAGCAAGAAACGCGGCAGGAAGGGACCCGCTCGTCGATGAACATCATTTTGTTGGGCCCCCCGGGGGCAGGTAAAGGGACGCAAGCACAGCACCTGGTCGAGACACGCGGCATGGTCCAGCTGAGCACTGGCGACATGTTGCGCGAGGCCAAGACCAGCGGTACCGAGATGGGCCAGAAAGTTGCCGAGATCATGGACTCGGGCCAACTGGTCACAGACGAGATCGTGATCGGCCTGATCGAAGAGAAGCTGACGACCGAAAAGGGTGCAGGCTTTATCTTTGACGGCTTTCCGCGCACTCTGGCGCAGGCCGACGCCCTGGCGGCTTTGCTGACCAAGATGGGCCAGTCGCTGCACACCGTGATCGAAATGCGTGTCGACGACGAGGTTCTGGTGCAGCGCATCGTGGGTCGCGCAGAAGAGGCGCGCGCGGCGGGCAAGCCTGTACGCGCGGACGATAACGAAGACAGCGTTCGTATTCGCCTGATGGAGTATTACAAAAAGACGGCTCCGCTGATTGGCTACTACCATGCCAAGGGTGACCTGCGCCCGGTCAATGGCCTGGCCAGTATCGAAGAAGTCACCGCCTCGATCGAGGCGATTCTGGGTTAGGCTGCGATCAACCAGAATGTCAGGGCGCCAGAGATGTGGAAGTTCTTTGGGTTCGCGTGGGGGTTTCTTTTAGGCTTCATCTGCGTTGTCATTGTTGGTGGATCATCTTTGGTACACCTTGGCTCGCTGAACACCCATATTGATTTCTGCCGTGACCAAACCAGCAAACATTTCATCTTTGATCAGAGCGTAAGAGAGAAGGTTTGTTGGCCAGAATGATATGGGGTTGACGAGAGCGCCAAAAGCCCATATCGACCCCCATCCCTAAAGGGAATCAAGACCGCATGCGGGATTCGTCCCAAATGCCCCGACCACCTCGAATAATGCTGAACCCTCTGGCCACACTGCCACGGTAAAGCGTTGTGAAAAAAGGTTCTGGAGTTACGGAACCGCAACGAAAAGGAAAGTGACACGTGGCACGTATTGCCGGCGTAAACATCCCGACTGCCAAGCGGGTACCTATCGCCCTCACATATATCACCGGAATCGGCAACACCTCGGCCAAAGCAATCTGCGAAGCCGTAGGTATCGACGCAACCCGTCGCGTCAATGAACTGTCCGACGCCGAAGTTCTGGCCATCCGCGAGCACATTGACGCCAACTACACCGTCGAAGGTGACTTGCGTCGTGAAGTTCAGATGAACGTCAAGCGCCTGATGGACCTGGGCTGCTATCGCGGTCTGCGTCACCGCCGCAACCTGCCGGTTCGCGGTCAGCGCACCCACACCAACGCTCGTACCCGCAAAGGCCCTGCAAAGGCCATCGCTGGTAAGAAGAAATAAGGGAGGGTCTGACTGATGGCACGTGATAAGACTCGCGTTAAGCGCAAAGAGCGTAAGAACATCGCATCGGGCGTTGCCCATGTGAATTCGACCTTCAACAACACCAAGATCCTGATCTCGGACGTACAGGGCAACGCCATTTCGTGGTCGTCTGCAGGTACCATGGGCTTCAAGGGATCGCGGAAATCGACCCCCTACGCCGCTCAGATGGCTGCAGAAGATGCAGGCAAAAAGGCGCAGGAACATGGCGTCAAGACGCTGGAAGTCGAAGTTCAGGGCCCCGGTTCGGGTCGTGAATCGGCTCTGCGCGCACTGGCTGCTGTGGGCTTCAACATCACGTCGATCCGTGACGTGACCCCGATTGCTCACAACGGCTGCCGCCCGCCGAAGCGTCGCCGCGTCTAAGCGATTTTGAATTGAGCTGGGGCTGTGTTCGTGCACGGCCCCAGCACGTCATTTTGAACCTCGGGCGTCTGCACCTTGTTGGTCATGGGGCGCGGACAGGAATGGAGGGATTACATGATCCACAAGAATTGGGCAGAATTGATCAAGCCGACCCAGCTGGAAGCCAAGCCGGGCAATGATCCGGCACGTCAGGCGACCTTGGTTGCCGAACCGCTGGAGCGTGGCTTTGGTCTGACCTTGGGCAACGCCCTGCGCCGCGTTCTGATGAGCTCGCTGCAAGGCGCGGCCATCACCAGCGTTCAGATCGACAACGTCCTGCACGAGTTTTCCTCGGTCGCGGGCGTTCGTGAAGACGTCACCGATATCATTCTGAACCTCAAGCAGGTTGCCCTGCGCATGGAAGTCGAAGGCCCCAAGCGTTTGTCGATCAATGCCAAAGGCCCGGCCATTGTCACCGCTGGTGACATCAGCGAGAGCGCTGGCATCGAGGTTTTGAACCGCGATCACGTCATTTGTCACCTGGACGATGGCGCCGATCTGTTCATGGAACTGACCGTCAACACCGGCAAAGGCTATGTCTCGGCTGAAAAGAACAAGCCCGAAGACGCACCCATTGGCCTGATCCCGATCGACGCGATCTATTCGCCGGTCAAAAAGGTCGCCTATGACGTTCAGCCGACCCGTGAAGGTCAGGTTCTGGACTATGACAAGCTGACCCTGAAGATCGAAACCGATGGCTCGATTACGCCGGAAGATGCGCTGGCCTTTGCTGCTCGCATCCTGCAGGATCAGCTGTCGATCTTCGTCAACTTCGACGAGCCGGAATCGGCAAGCCGTCAGGACGAGGACGATGGTCTGGAGTTCAACCCGCTGCTGCTGAAGAAAGTGGACGAGCTGGAGTTGTCGGTCCGTTCGGCAAACTGCCTGAAGAACGACAACATCGTTTACATTGGCGATCTGATCCAGAAAACCGAAGCCGAGATGCTGCGCACCCCGAACTTCGGCCGCAAATCGCTGAACGAGATCAAAGAAGTGCTGTCCGGTATGGGTCTGCACCTCGGCATGGATGTCGAGGACTGGCCGCCCGACAATATCGAAGATCTGGCGAAGAAATTCGAAGACGCGTTCTAAACGCGTCTTCCCCAATGCCCGGGATGCCGGGGACCAAATGGGCACTTCCGCCCCAAGGAGAGCCGGTGACACGCATCGTCGGCCAGACAAAGCAAAACGCGAAAGAAGGAACTAGAAAATGCGTCACGCACGTGGTTACCGCCGCCTGAACCGTACTCATGAGCACCGTAAAGCTCTGTTTGCGAATATGGCCGGCTCGCTCATCGAGCATGAGCAAATCAAGACAACTCTGCCCAAGGCAAAAGAACTGCGCCCGATCATCGAAAAGCTGGTCACGCTGGGTAAGCGCGGCGACCTGCACGCCCGCCGTCAGGCCGCTTCTCAGCTGAAAGAAGACAAAGACGTCGCGAAGCTGTTCGAAGTTCTGGGCCCCCGCTACGCCGAGCGTCAGGGCGGTTACGTCCGCATCCTGAAAGCCGGTTTCCGCTATGGCGACATGGCCCCGATGGCGATCATCGAATTCGTTGATCGTGACATCGACGCCAAAGGCGCGGCCGACAAAGCCCGCGTTGCCGCCGAAGAGGCCGCAGACGAAGAATAAGAAAGCTTGGCTTTCTGATTATTGGCCCCCGCGTTCCGGACGCGGGGGTTTTTCTTATTGTTGCGGCACAAAACCCAAGGTTTGTTGCCAGAATCATGAACTTGGGCGATCCTCAAAGAAATTGAAGGATCGCAATATGTTTAGATATCTGATTTTTGCGCCTCTGTTTTGCGCAAGCACTGCGCTTTTCGCGCAGGAAACCACGGATGAAGCGACTGAAGCGGCGTCGCAAGAAACGGCTGACCTTCTGACCGACGCTGAGCTTCAAACGCTGGTCGCGCCGGTTGCCTTGTATCCGGATACGTTGCTCATCCAGATACTCGTTGCCTCCACACAACCGCTAGAGATTGTGAAGGCCGAGCGTTTTTTGATCGACAATGCAGACCGAGACCCGGCTGAGCTTGAACCTGAAATCGAGGCCATGGGCTGGGACCCGTCCGTCAGCGTGCTTGCAACAGCGTTCCCCGAAGTCGTTGGGCAAATGGCGACGCATGTCGACTGGACCGAAACGATGGGAACAGCGATGCTGGCCCAATCTGATGATGTGATGGATGCAGTCCAGGTGATGCGGGATCAGGCAATCGACAGCGGTGCACTGGTGTCCGGCCCGGAACAAACAGTCGAAGTCGAAGAGGATGAGACCGTCGTCATCACACCGACGAACACTGAAACCGTTTATGTTCCGCAATACGATCCTGCGACCGTGTATACGGGGCCATCAACGGGCGATGTTGTGGGTGCTGCATTGCTGACCTTTGGGACAGTGGCACTGATTGACGAGATTTTCGACGATGACGATGATTGGTATGATTATTGGGGGTGCCGGAACTGCGGCGGATGGGGCGGTGGCCCGATCTACAGAAACCCAAACATCGACATTGACGTCGATGGAAACGTCAATATCGGCAACAACATTAATCGCACAGATGTTGAGTGGAAGCCTGATACGAACCGTCAACAACAGGCGCGAAACAAGATAGCAGATCACAATCGGTCCGGTGGCGGTGCCGGCACCCTACCTGTTGACCGGCCAAATGGCCGCACAGATGAACTGCGTGCGAAGCTCAGCCGTGAATCCGGGGCTGCCGACATAAGTCGGGACGGCTCGGGCGCTGCGGCGTTGGCAGCCGGGGCTGGTGCTGGGGCGATTGCGGGTGGTGCGCTGGCCAACCGCGGCAATGACAAGCAATTACCGCAGGTCAATCGGGGGAATGTCGACACTGACAGAGCCGCCGCGAAGCAGAAGGCTGTGGACAGAACCAAGCAGTCCTCTGGTACCGCAAAGAAGCCGGTGAAAAGCAATGCGACCACCGCCAAGAAACCCCAGGCCCAAAGGGCTGCGGTGCAGCAAAAGAAACCTGCGGCCAAAGGGAAAGCCATGCAAAAGAAAGCGTCCGGCAAGAGAACCCACAGCGCGTCAAAACGCGGGCACGCGGCCAAGGGAAATCGGAGGAGATAAGATGCGGCATTTCATAGTTTCTTCGGCCCTTCTTGTCGCTACAGCTAGCGCAGCGGTGTCTGAGGGCGCGCATTTCAACAGCCCTCAAGCAGCGTTGGATGCGTTTGTCAGCGCACTGAAATCGGATGATCGGGGCCAGTTGTTGGACGTTTTTGGGGCTGACGCCGAAGACTTGCTGTCAACGGGCGACCCCGAGGAAGACAGGGCCAGGCGAGAAGAAGTGCTTGGCATGTACGCTGACGGATATCGCTTCCAGCCAGAAGAGGACAGTGTGGTCCTTTTGTTAGGGGAAGACAGCTGGCCGTTTCCTATTCCGATTTCTCGTGATGGTGATGAATGGCACTTCGACCTTGAGGCCGGCATCGAAGAGGTTTCAGCCCGTGAGATCGGGTTGAATGAGCTGGAAGTGATGGAATTGCTTGATGCTTATGTCGATCTTCAGGCGGCTTTCCGTTTGGCTGACCATAATGGTGACGGTGTGATGGAGTTCGCGCGTAACATCATTTCCGATCCGGGTGTGAAAGATGGTCTGTTCTGGCCCGAGGAAGACAGCTTTGTTGGCGCGGCACTTGCCCGGGCGGTGGCCTCAGGGTGGAGTGACGGAGAAGAGGATTACGAACCAGAACCTTTCCTTGGATACTACTATACGATTCTTCAGGGGCAGGGCTCTAATGCACCGGGCGGTGCATATTCGTACTTTGTGGGCGATCATTTTGTTGCGGGCCACGCGCTTTTGGCCGTTCCATCGGAGTATGGCGAGACAGGAATTCATTCGTTCCTGGTTGGAGAAAACGGGATCATATTCGAAGCAGACTTCGGTCCCGACACGCTGGAACGTACCGCGAGTATATTGGAGTACGACCCTGGACCTGATTGGTCGCCTGCGGAATAAGACTGACCTGCCATCCAAAGCGCACCCGATTGGTGTCGCATTTAAGCGATTTCCGGTGGTTTCGGGTGATGAACAATGCCTTCTTTCGCACGAACATGACGATAGTTTGAGGGGAGGTAGAGATGACAGTGCTTGCAGAACTACCGGCGCAATTCACCGGCCCATCCGTTTGGACCGGGCGAGAAATGGCCGCGCGGCAAGATGAATGGCTGTTGCATCTGAGCCCTGAGGATATCGCAGACCTTGAGCAAGCTGCGCGTCATTATCTGAGCCTGGGGCGGGATATCGGTGAAATTACCAAAGCGGATTTTCCACTGCACCGGTTCAACCGCCATCTAGAAGCCCTAAGGGACACACTGATCAAGGGTATTGGCTTCGAGGTGATCCGGGGCCTACCGGTCGAGAGCTATTCTCAGGAGATGGCCGCCGCGATTTTCTGCGGGGTAGGTGCCCATTTGGGATCAGCGCGATCCCAGAACGCGCAGGGGCATATTCTGGGTCATGTCCGGGATATCGGTGCGGATGCAAATGACCCGAACACGCGGATCTATCAGACCCACGAGCGCCAGACATTTCACACAGACAGCGCCGATATCGTAGGGCTATTGTGTCTTCGGGACGCCAAAGAGGGCGGGGATTCACTGTTGGTCAGCGCCGAAGCAATCTACAACCGGATGCGCGACGAATGCCCGGACCTGCTGCAGCGATTGTTCGACCCGATAGCAACCGACCGGCGCGGTGAAGTGCCGGAAGGGATGCAGCCATTCATGACTATTCCGCCCTTCAGCTGGCATGATGGTAAGCTGACTGTGTTCTATCAGCGTCAGTATATCGACAGCGCGCAGCGGTTTCCCGAAGCCATGCGTCTGACCCCAGAGCATGTCGCCGCTTTGGACAAGTTCGACGCCCTGGCAAACGACCCAGATCTATATTTGACGATGCGGTTGCAACCCGGCGATATGCAGTTTGTCTACAACCATTCTCAGTTGCATGACCGAACAGGGTTTGTTGACTGGCCTGATCCAGCCGACCGCCGGCATTTATTCCGCCTTTGGCTGTCTCCAGAAGGGGATCGGGAGTTGCCGGGTGTTTTCAAACAGCGATACGGGTCGATT
This sequence comes from Ruegeria sp. CF8, assembly GCF_056537285.1. NCBI lineage: Bacteria > Pseudomonadati > Pseudomonadota > Alphaproteobacteria > Rhodobacterales > Roseobacteraceae > Ruegeria > Ruegeria sp. CF8. The sequence goes on from NZ_JBQFRG010000011.1 coordinate 28,638, forward strand.
GAAGTGGGCAATCGGGGTGGGATCATTACAAAAGGGACCCGTCTGCACGCACCGCTGGATTGAACGCGGGGGCATGTGCTTGCATTAGCGCGCCCGTAGTCGCATATCCTACGCAGTTTTTGAGGTAGAGGTATCCATGCTTCGCGCGACACTTATCGCTTTGACCTGTGCAGTTTCCACATTTGCGACGGCTGAAACTCGTGTGCCGCAGTCGCAGGCCGAGATTTCGCTGGGCTTTGCTCCTGTGGTGAAAAAAGCCTCTCCTGCGGTCGTGAACATCTATGCAAAAATCGTGCGGCAAGGGCGGGCCAGTTCGTTCTTTTCGGATCCGTTTTTTCAAGACTTCTTTGGCCGGGGCTTTGGGACACCGCAACCACGGGTGCAAAACTCGTTGGGCTCTGGGGTGATCTTGTCCGAGGACGGCTATGTCGTATCCAACTATCACGTCGTTGGGTCCGCAACAGAGATCCGGGTTGTTACCACGGACCGGCGCGAGTTTTCGGCCACAGTTGTTCTGGGCCATGAGGAAAGCGATATTGCGATCCTCCGTTTGGAAGAGGCCGAAAATCTGCCGTTTCTGAGCCTGCGGGATTCCGATCAGGTCGAAGTGGGAGAGCTGGCTTTAGCAATCGGAAACCCCTTTGGTGTGGGGCAAACCGTGTCCTCGGGTATCATCTCGGGTCTGGCGCGCACCGGAACGGCAACCGGCAACGGTCGCGGGTATTTCATCCAGACAGATGCGGCGATCAACCCGGGCAATTCCGGCGGCGCATTGATCGACGTGAATGGCGATCTGATCGGGATCAACACGTCGATCCTGACGCGGTCGGGCGGCTCCAACGGGATCGGTTTTGCCATCCCGGCAAATCTGGTGGCCGAGTTCCTGAAACAGGCGCAGCAAGGTAATGATAGTTTTGTCAGCCCATGGGCGGGAATGTCGGGTCAGCACATGAGCGCGGATATCGCGGAATCTCTGGGGCTCGTTATCCCGCTGGGTGTTGTGATCTCGGACCTGCACGACCTCAGCCCGCTGCGCGAGGCGGGGCTGAAGGTGGGCGATGTTGTCACACATGTAGACGGGGACGAGGTGAACTCCCCCGCTGAAATGAAGTTCCGCATGTCTATTGCGGGTGTGGGTGGAAGCTCGGTTCTGACGCGGCTGCGCGGCGACCAAAGCGATGAGGTCGAGGTGGCCTTGATCAAAGCACCTGAAACACCCGCTGCCGAAGAAACCGCGCTGGACGATACGACAGTTCTGCCGGGTTTGATCGTGTCCCGGATCAATCCGGCGGTGATCACCAAGCTGGGCCTGCCCCTGTCTCTGACCGGTGTTGTTGTGGTTGATCCGGGCCCTTATGGCGCGCGGGCCGGGTTGCGACCCGGCGATGTGATCGAGACAATCAACGCGGTTGATATTCAGCGCCCTGGTGACGTTGAACGCGCGATGACAAACCCGGGACGCCGAGTGCAGATGGGTCTTCAACGCGAGGGCCGGTCCGTGTCCTTGCGATTCCGGCTGTAACGTATGAGCGATCTGTTCGACACCGGGCCAACCGAACCCGTCGATGCCCTGCACCGCCCTTTGGCGGATCGATTGCGGCCCCAATCACTGGGCGACGTCATCGGTCAGGAGCAGGTGTTGGGGCCGGAGGCCCCGCTGGGCGTGATGCTGGCGGCGGGCAGCCTGTCCAGTCTAATCTTCTGGGGTCCGCCCGGGGTAGGAAAGACGACCATAGCGCGGCTTTTGGCGCAAGAAACCGATCTGCATTTTGTCCAGATCAGTGCGATATTTACGGGTGTACCTGACCTGAAGAAGGTCTTCGAGGCCGCCAAGATTCGCCGACAGAACGGGCAGGGGACGCTGTTGTTCGTGGACGAGATCCACCGTTTCAACAAGGCGCAGCAAGACGGGTTTCTGCCCCATATGGAAGACGGCACTATCTTGTTGGTGGGCGCAACAACCGAAAACCCGTCTTTTGAATTGAACGCCGCTGTGCTGAGCCGGTCGCAGGTTCTGGTACTGGAACGGCTCAGCCTTGCCGATCTTGAGCGCCTGACGCAGCGCGCCGAGAAAGAGCTGGACCGCGCATTGCCTTTGACCCCCGCCGCGCGCGATGCGTTGCAGGAAATGGCCGACGGTGATGGACGAGCGTTGCTGAACCTGATCGAACAGGTCTCGGCCTGGAAGGTGGACGCGCCGCTGGATCCCGATGCGCTGTCGACGCGGCTGATGCGGCGGGCGGCGAAATACGACAAGTCGGGTGATGAGCATTACAACCTGATCTCGGCCTTGCATAAATCGGTGCGTGGGTCTGACCCGGATGCGGCGCTGTACTGGTTCGCCCGCATGCTGACCGGCGGCGAAGACCCGCGCTATCTGGCGCGTCGGATTACGCGGATGGCGGTTGAGGATATCGGTCTGGCGGACCCTCAGGCGCAGGCCATTTGCTTGCAGTCGTGGGAAACGTATGAACGGTTGGGGTCTCCCGAAGGGGAATTGGCGCTGGCGCAAGCCTTGGTTTATTTGGCGCTGGCCCCAAAGTCCAACGGGGCTTATGTCGGCTACAAAGCGGCCATGCGACTGGCTAAGCAATCCGGCAGCGAGCCACCGCCCAAGCATATCCTGAACGCGCCCACTTCGCTGATGAAGGACCAGGGATATGGTGCGGGTTATGCGTATGACCATGACGCCGAGGACGGGTTTTCCGGTCAGAACTATTTCCCAGAAACGATGAAACGCCCGGTCCTGTATCAGCCGGTGGAACGCGGGTTCGAACGAGAGCTGAAAAAGCGCCTCGATTATTTCGCCAAGCTTCGGACACAGCGCAACAGCTAGTTACGCAAGGTCAGTATTGGACATGCCGCCGCGTCACAGGCGACAGGTTTTCAATTGAACGCTTCCCTTGGGTCAAGACCAGCAAGGGAGGACGGGAAATGCCGGTTTCAATTGAAAAGACCCAAGACGTCTGGACCATCATCCACGACAGGCCGGATGCACGTAACGCCGTTGATACGGAACACGCTGTGGCTTTGGTTGACGCGTTCTTGAGTTTTGAGGCCAGTTCAGCCAAGGCAGCTGTATTCTGGGGTAAAGGCGGTAATTTTTGTGCGGGGTGGGACCTGAAGCTTGCCGCCTCGCTTGCGGATCCGGATCTGCGCGAGGCTTACTTCGACAAGCACAACTTTCCAATAGGTTCAGCCACTTCGACACTTGGGCCGATGGGTCCGTCCCGTCTGGAGCTTTCGAAACCGGTCATCGGCGGGATTGAGGGTGCCGCCGTGGCCGGTGGAATGGAGCTTGCCCTTTGGTGCGACATCCGTGTGATGGCGGAAACGGCATATCTTGGTGTTTATTGTCGCCGCTGGGGGATTACCCTGATGGATGGCGGCTCGGTCCGGTTGCCGCGTTTGGTGGGGCAAGGCAAAGCGCTGGAGATCGCCTTGACGGGTCGGAAAGTCGAGGCTGAGGAGTGTTATCGGATCGGGCTGGCGGAAAAAATTGTCCCTCACGGAGACGCGCGCAGCGCAGCCGAGGAAATGGCCCACGAAATCGCACGTTTTCCGCAAGAGGCTGTTCGGGCCGATCGCCGTTCGATCATCGAAACGCGCGGCATGCCGGTGCGCGAGGCGCTCAAGGTGGAGTGGGCCAACGGGTTGGAGGCGATCCGCCGCGAAGGAACCTCGGGCGCGGGGCGTTTCCGGGACGGGGCCGGGCGACACGGGGATTTCTCGAACATCTGAGCACAACAGCCAGACACCTTGACTCTTGGCGCATTGCGCGCGACAGACGCCCATGATTTCTGGGACACGGACAAAGGTGCGATCCGGGCGGCTTATCCGTGCGGTGCAAGGGTTAATGGCATGAGTGGCGTACAGATGATTACAGTCGCTGAAGGGGATGGGGACCAGCGCGTTGACCGCTGGCTGCGCCGTCTGTTTCCGCATGTCAGTCAGGGCCGCATTGAAAAGATGTGCCGCAAGGGCGAACTGCGTGTGGATGGCAGCCGTGCCAAAGCCTCGACCCGGTTGGAGGCAGGGCAGGTGGTGCGTGTGCCGCCGCTACCCGACGCCGATCACAAACCGGTTGAGGTCAAGCATCGTATCTCGGATGCGGATGCCAAGATGATCCAGTCCTGCGTGATTTACCGCGACGATCACATTATGGCGCTCAACAAGCCGCAGGGCCTGCCGGTTCAGGGTGGCAGCGGGCAGACCCGCCATGTCGACAGCTTGTCCGAGGCGTTGCGGTTCGGCTATGAGGAGAACCCGCGTCTGGTCCACCGCCTGGACAAAGATACGTCAGGTGTCCTGCTGCTGGCCCGCACGCGTGAGGCCGCCAAGGGCCTGACGGCCGCTTTCCGCCATCGCGACACACGCAAGATCTATTGGGCGCTGGTGGCCGGTGTTCCGACGCCCTACCTAGGAGAGATCAAAACGGGTCTTGTCAAAGCACCCGGTCACGGCAAGCACGGTGAAGGTGAAAAGATGATCCCCGTGCATATGAACGAGATTGACAGCACACCGGGCGCTAAACGCGCGCATACGCATTACGCGACTCTCTACCGTGTAGCCGGCCGTGCTGCATGGGTTGCAATGGAGCCGATCACCGGACGTACACATCAGCTGCGGGCCCACATGGCGGCCATCGGGCATCCGATTATCGGCGACGGAAAATATGGTGGCTCGGGCCAGGAAAACCTTGGCGACGGCTGGGGCGCGCAGCTGGGTGGGATCATCAGCAAAAAGCTGCATCTGCATGCGCGACGTCTGTCCTTTCAGCATCCGGTGACTCGCAAGCCAGTTGTTTTGGAAGCACCTTTGCCCGAACATATGAAACACAGCTGGGATACGTTTGGCTGGACCGAAGACTTAGCGGCTGAAGATCCGTTTGAGGAGCTGCAATGAGCGCACCCTTGCGGCTGGTTCTGTTTGATGTCGACGGCACGCTGGTCGACAGTCAGGGCAGTATCGTCCACTCCATGACAACAAGCTTTCAGGCAGCCTCGGTGCCGGTGCCTGCTCGCGACGAGATCCTGTCGATTGTTGGTCTGTCCTTGCCGCATGCCATTGCGCGGCTGGCACCGGATCAATCGTCCTCGACCCAGGGTGATCTGGTCGAAGGGTACAAACAGGCGTATCACGCACATCGGCTGGACCTGGGTGCGGCCAGTTCGCCGCTTTATCCCGGCGCGCGTGAGGCGATTGAAGCGTTGCATGCAGTACCCGAAGTGCTTTTGGGCGTCGCCACCGGAAATTCGCAGCGCGGTCTTGATGCGCTAATCGAGGCGCACGGGCTGGAGGCTTATTTTGTAACGCGTCAGGTTGCAGATCATCATCCGTCCAAGCCACATCCGTCGATGGTGCAGACCGCGTTGTCGGAAACCGGTGTTGATCCGGATTGTGCTGTGATGATCGGCGACACAAGCTTTGACATGAATATGGCCGCCGCAGCAGGCGTGCGAGGAATAGGAGTGACCTGGGGGTACCATGACCGCTCGGCATTGACCTCAGCCGCATGTATAATCGAGACGTTTGACCAGTTGCCCACGGCGCTGGATGGAATATGGAACTAGGATATGAGCGACTGGAAACCAAAACGCTTTTGGAAAGAAAGTGCCGTTGTTGAAACTGATGGCGGGTTTGCGGTTGAATTGGATGGTCGGCGCGTCAAAACGCCTGCCAAGGAAGGGTTGATCCTTCCAACCCGTGCCATGGCTGACGCCGTCGCGGCTGAATGGGACGCGCAGGAAAAAGAGGTTGATCCTGCATCAATGCCGTTCACCCGGTCTGCCAATGCTGCAATCGACAAAGTGCGTATCCAGCACGCCGAGGTGGCCGACATGCTTGCCGATTACGGCGATTCCGATCTGCTGTGTTACCGGGCGACGCATCCGCAAGAGCTACAAAACCGCCAAAGCGCCGAATGGGACCCTGCCCTTGATTGGGCCGCAGCAACCTTGTCGGCGCGTCTGATGCCGGTCGCCGGGGTGCTGCACAAACCGCAAGCTGACCCTGCATTGTCGGCACTAAGAAGGCGCGTTCATGCGTTGGATTCGTTTCAACTGGCAGCTTTCCACGACCTGGTCAGCTTGTCAGGGTCGTTGATTCTTGGGTTTGCCGCCGCCATGGATTGGCGCGAACCGGACGAGATATGGCGCATTTCGCGACTGGACGAAACGTGGCAGATTGAACAATGGGGCCATGATGACGAGGCCCACGCGGTCGCCGAAACCAAAAGGACAGCGTTTTTGCACGCAAAACGCTTCTTCGATATGTCGGTTTGAGCCTTAATTCCTGATAATTGGGCAAATGTTAAAAGACCTTGGTGCATGAACCATCGATTTCGATGATCGGCCCCTTGACGTTTGTTTATGAATACGCCCAAACTCAGTCCCACTAAAGGGGAGACGCCTTTGGGGTAACCTTTCCGGCATCCACTTGCCGGGCAGAGCCGCCTCGTAAGAGGTGGAAAATCAGGAAGAGGTAAAAATGAAAAAATCCGTAATCTTGGGCGCGGCAACGATTGCCGGTCTTGCAGCTGGCGCAGCCGCGGCAGGGACCGTTGACGACGTTAAAGCGCGCGGCAAGCTGAACTGTGGTGTGACCACCGGTCTGGTTGGCTTTGCTGCACCCGACGCAAATGGTGAATGGCAAGGCTTTGACGTATCGCTGTGCCGTGCCGTTGCTGCTGCTGTTCTGGGCGATGCAAACGCTGTTGAGTTTGTTCCCACCACCGGTAAGACGCGCTTTACCGCGCTGGCTTCGGGCGAAATCGACATGCTGGCCCGTAACACGACTTGGACCTTCAGCCGCGACGTCGACCTGAAGTTCGAATTCACCGGCGTAAACTACTATGACGGTCAGGGCTTCATGGTTCCCAAGGCGCTGGGCGTAAGCTCCGCCAAGGAACTGGATGGCGCAACCGTCTGCATCCAGACCGGCACCACAACCGAGCTGAACCTGGCGGACTTCTTCCGCTCGAACAACATCAGCTATGAGCCGGTTCCAATCGAAACCAACGCCGAAGCTCAGCAGCAATATCTGGCGGGCTCATGTGACGTTTACACCACTGACGCATCGGGTCTGGCTGCAACGCGCGCCACATTCGAAAACCCCGATGAGCACGTTCTGCTGCCCGAGATCATCTCAAAAGAGCCTCTGGGCCCGCTGGTTCGTCATGGCGACCACGAGTGGGGTGACGTTGTGCGCTGGACTCTGAACGCTCTTATCACGGCAGAAGAACTGGGTGTAACCTCGGCCAACATCGACGAGCTGAGCGCTGGCACAGAGAACCCGGAAATCAACCGCCTGCTGGGTACCGAAGGTACTCTGGGTGAAATGCTGGGTCTGGACGCTGACTGGGCCGCCAAAGCCATCAAAGCAGGTGGCAACTATGGTGAAGTATTCGCCAAAAACATCGGTGAAGAGACACCGATTGGTCTGGCACGCGGTTTGAACGCACAGTGGACCGAAGGCGGCCTGCTGTACTCGCCGCCGTTCCGCTAAAACCTAAGGAGAAGGGCGCAGGGTAACCTGCGCCCTCTTCACATCAAAGAGCTGCGGGAACATGCAGAGCGGGGACAAACCCGCCAAGACAAAAAAACCGCACGCTACGGGGATTTCAAAATATGTCGACTATGACTGATCCACCGAAAGCTGACTTTCGGTTGTCCATGCTCATTAACGACACCCGCTATCGCTCCCTGACGTTTCAGGTGATCGCGGCGATCGTTATTGCGCTTTCCATCTGGTATCTCGGAAACAACCTGATCCAGAACCTTCGGGCCGCAGGGCTCAACATCTCTTACTCGTTTTTGGGCGACCCTTCCGGGTATGACATCAACCAGCGTCTGATTGAATATGACAGCCAGTCCAGTCATGGACGTGCGGCTGTTGTTGGTATTCTCAACACGTTGTTGGTGGCCTTTCTGGCGTGTATAACCGCCACGGTGTTCGGAGTGATCGCGGGTGTTCTGCGGCTTTCGAACAACTGGTTGGTTTCGAAGCTGATGGCGGTCTATGTCGAGATCTTCCGGAACATTCCGGTTCTGATCTGGATCATCATAATCTTCACCGTCATGACGGCTGTGCTGCCCGCGCCACGGGCGTTCCGCGGCGATGACGCCACATCCAGCATGTTGTTCGATGCCTTCGCCTTTACCAACCGGGGTGTTTACATTCCCCGCCCCGAGTTCACAAACGGGTTGTTTGGTGCAACCATATTGAATTGGTTGCTGGTGATCGTTGTTTTGATCGGGTCATGGTTCGCTTCGCGTGAGATTGAAAAACGTGCAACGCTGAAACAGGAAGAGACCGGCGAGCGCCCGAAGACCTTGTTAGTCAAGTTGGCTGTTTGGCTGGTGCCTTTTGCTGCGTTGATGTTCATCATGGGGCTTACCTGGGATATTCCCGCTTTGAAAGGCTTCAACTTCAGTGGTGGCATCAAGGTTGGCGGCCCGCTGATTGCGTTGTGGTTTGCTCTGTCGATCTACACCGGCGCATTTATCGCAGAGAACGTGCGCGCGGGTATTCAGGCGATTAGCAAGGGCCAAACCGAGGCTGCGGCTGCGTTGGGCCTGCGCCCAGGGCGGATTATGAACCTCGTTATTCTTCCGCAGGCGCTGCGGGTCATCATTCCGCCGCTGATCTCGCAATATCTGAACATCACCAAGAACTCGTCGCTGGCAATTGCCGTCGGTTATGCGGATATCACTGCGACCCTCGGCGGCATCACGCTGAACCAGACCGGTCGTGCGATCGAATGCGTTCTGCTGCTGATGCTGTTCTATCTCACAGCCTCGTTGCTGATTTCGATGGCGATGAACATCTACAACGCCTCCGTTAAGTTGAAGGAGCGCTGAGCCATGAGTGATCAAACAACAAACCCGATCGCCTTTGTGGCCGAAGGCACTATCCCGCCTTCGCCCCCACCGGCAAATGAAGTTGGAGTAGTCAAATGGCTGCGCGAGAACCTGTTCTCGGGCGTGACAAACACCATCTTGACCTTCTTGTCGCTGATCCTGATCTATTTGATCCTTCAGAACACACTGCCGTGGATTCTGAACGGGGTGTGGAACGCCAACTCTCTGGCGGAATGCCGAGAGATACTGGCGGGCAAGACGGGTGCCTGTTTTGCGGTTCTGACCGAACGCTGGCCTCAGCTCATCTATGGCTTCAAATACCCTGCCGACGCTTACTGGAGACCGAACCTGGCCTTTGTGCTGATGCTGGTCGCCCTTGCGCCGGTGCTGTTCTTTGACCTGCCACGCAAGATGCTGCTGTTCACTGCGGTCTACCCGTTTGTGGCCTTCTGGCTGATCTGGGGGGGCACGATCCTGGTTCCTCTGGTTGCGCTGGTTGGTTTCATTGCAGCAGGTGCCGTGTTCCAGAAACTGGGCAACAACAGCTTTGCTGCTGGTTTCTTTGGGGCCATCGTAACAGCACTGTTCATCTGGAACGTCGGCGGAGCCCTGATCCCGGAAGGTGCATCAGAGAATGCCTGGCTCACAGCTGTCCCCAGCCGTGATCTGGGTGGCTTCATGCTGAACATGATGCTGGGTGTGACCTGTGTGTCGCTGTCGGTGCCGCTGGGTATCGCGTTGGCCTTGGGTCGTCAGTCGAACATGCCGCTGATCAAGTGGGTCTGCGTTATCTTCATCGAATTCATCCGTGGCGTGCCTTTGATCACGCTGCTGTTCGTGGCTTCGGTGATGCTGGCGTATTTCTTCCCACCTGACAGCACGGTCGACCTGTTCCTGCGCGTTGTGATCATGATCACCATGTTCTCAGCCGCCTATATCGCCGAGGTGATCCGCGGCGGTCTGGCAGCGCTTCCGCGTGGACAGTACGAAGCAGCAGACAGTCTGGGTCTGGATTACCCGCAAGCGATGCGGCTGATCATCCTGCCGCAGGCTCTGAAGATCTCGATCCCCGGTATCGTGAACGTGGCCGTGGGCCTGTTCAAAGACACCACACTGGTTTCGGTCATCTCGATGTTCGATCTGGTGGGTATGATCCGGGGTCCCATCCTGGCGTCGACCGAATGGAACGGCGTCTATTGGGAGCTTCTGGGCTTTGCCGCGCTTCTGTTCTTCGTCGTCTGTTACGGCATCTCTCAATATTCTCAGTGGCTCGAGCGTCGCCTTGCCACAGATCATCGTTAAGGAGTTCAACACATGTCTGAACTTGCAGTAGAACGCGAAATCGATCGCTCCAAAATGCAGGTGAGCGACGAGGTCGCCATCGAAATCAACAGCATGAACAAGTGGTATGGCTCATTCCACGTGCTGCGCGACATCAATCTGACCGTCAATCAGGGCGAGCGGATTGTTATCGCGGGGCCGTCAGGATCGGGTAAGTCCACCCTGATCCGCTGTCTGAACGCGCTGGAAGAACACCAGCAAGGTACGATCGTGGTGGATGGGATTGAGCTGTCGAATGACCTGAAAAACATCGACAAAATTCGGTCCGAGGTTGGCATGGTGTTCCAGCACTTCAATCTTTTCCCGCACCTGACCATTCTGGAAAACTGCACGCTGGCTCCGATCTGGGTGCGCAAGACGCCCAAGAAAGAGGCTGAAGAGCGCGCGATGCATTTCCTGGAAAAGGTAAAAATCCCTGAACAGGCCGATAAATACCCCGGCCAGCTTTCGGGTGGTCAGCAGCAGCGTGTGGCGATTGCCCGCTCGCTCTGCATGATGCCGCGGATCATGTTGTTCGATGAACCGACATCGGCGCTGGACCCCGAGATGATCAAAGAGGTGCTCGATACCATGATCGAATTGGCCGAGGAAGGCATGACCATGCTGTGTGTGACCCACGAGATGGGCTTTGCCCGTCAGGTCGCCAACCGCGTGATCTTTATGGATGCCGGCCAGATCGTGGAACAGAACGAACCGGAAGAGTTCTTCAACAACCCGCAGAGCGAACGGACCAAGCTGTTCCTCAGCCAGATTCTGGGCCACTAAGCGATCTGAAACCAAAGCGAAGGCGGGGTATTGCCCCGCCTTTTTCTATTCCAGCAACTCGCGCGGAAAGGCGAAGCCAAGAACTTCTCCGCTGTGCCATTGAAGTTCGGCCCAACTCCCAATGTCAAATTCCATGACGGTTGTCGCGCAGGTCGGGTAATCCTGAAACCGTGGATGTGTCGGAGCGTCCCGAACCAGTTGATGGGCAAACTGGGCAATCCCCGGATTGTGTCCCAGCATCAAGACCGTCTGACCCTTCGCATCAAACAACTGGCGCAACATCTGATCGGGACCCGCCAGGTAAAGCGCGTCCTGAAAACGGATATGCTCAGCTGTCATCCCCATCCTGCTCCAGGTTTCACGGGTTCGGGCCGAGGTCGAACTGAGCACTTCATCCGGTATCCATCCATGAGCGCGCAGCCATTCTGCTATCGCGGGGGCTGACTTGCGCCCGCGCTTATTCAGCGGTCGCGCATGGTCATCCAGCATCGGGTTGTCCCAACTGGATTTGGCGTGGCGTGTCAGGATCAATGTGCGGGTCATGACGGGTGGAACGACCTCATGTGATGGGCCGACTGTTCTGATGTACGCCCCGCGCCCGCGCTAAAAGGGCAGGCGAGCCGGGCAAGACATCCGCCGGTCATGCAGGTCTGCCCTTGGGACGTATTCAAATGGCTGTGGCAGGCAGAGACATCATAGAACTCTTGCGCGTTCAGGGCACCGACGGGGCAGGCTCGCGTACAGGGCGCGTCGCAGGTGGCGCAAGGGGATTGCCCGGGTGCGTTCGGGATATTGAATTCGTCGGCGAAATGCAGTGCACCGCGATACGAAATCATCATGCCAACGGTATCGTGCACCAACGCGCCCACCGGGCTGCTGAATGTCCGTCCCGATTTCAGGGCCCAGTCGATGAAAGGGGCATAAGGTGGCCCGCCAAAAGGGAAATAGACTTCGGCACCAAGTTTCTGGGCTATTCCGCCAATCACTCTGGTCGACCAACGGTCAACCGGGTCAGGGGCACCCCACTCGGGGGATGCCTTCAAGACTGGCCAAAAGTCCCCTCCGGCCCCCAGAAGGACCAGCGTGCCCGTATCAAGCTGTTTGGCGTCTGTCTTACGTGGATGCAGAGCCCCCATGACAATCAGCCCCTTACGACGAGCGGCCGCAGAGACGCGGTCATAGGTTACCGCGATTGGATCAGAGGAAGGCTGCGCAAGATTGGTCATATCTCTTCCTCTCTTATTCGGATCAGTCCGGGCGTATCAGAGATCCGGCTCCGTGTTCCGTGAACAGCTCAAGCAAGACGGCATTTGGTGCACGCCCGTCCAGGATCACCACGGCTCGAACACCGCTGTGCAGCGCGTCCAGGGCTGTCTCGGTCTTGGGGATCATGCCACCTGCGATCGTGCCTTCAAGGGTCATCTCGCGTATCTGTCCGGCCTTCAGTTCGGTCACAACATCTCCGGCGGCGTTCTTGACGCCCGAGACATCGGTCAGCAGCAGCAGCCGGTCTGCCTTTAGGGCCGAGGCAATTGCACCCGCCGCTGTATCGCCATTGACGTTGAACGTTTCGCCATTGCGACCTGCGCCCAACGGAGCAATTACCGGAATAACGTCATGTGAGAACAGGTCTTGCAGGATTTTGGGATTCATCGCGGCAGGGGTGCCCACAAACCCCAGTGATGCGTCGGTTTGGTCACAAACCATTAGGTTTGCATCCTTACCAGACAGGCCAACTGCCGAGCCGCCCTGATCGTTGATCGCCTGGACAATGCGTTTGTTCACAAGACCGGACAAAACCATCTCGACCACTTCAACGGTTGCGGTATCGGTCACACGCTTACCGTTCACAAACTCGGACTGGATATCCAGCTTGTCCAGCATAGAGTTGATCATCGGACCGCCACCATGAACGACCACTGGATTGACCCCAACCTGACGCATCAGAACCACGTCGCGGGCAAAGCTTTCCATCGCCTCATCGCTGCCCATCGCGTGACCGCCCAGCTTGATGACGACAATGGCCCCGTCGTAGCGCTGCAGGTAGGGCAGAGCGCTGTTGAGTGTAGCTGCGGTGGCGATCCAGTCCCGGTTCATGTCTCGTGTCTTCATGGCTGTCTGTCCTCTGAAACACCGTGTTAGGGCCTTTGAAGGACGGTGCCAAGGGTGAAGCTATTCGAGATGCGCAATGATGGACCGCAGGGTTGCGATACCGTCGCCTTTTTCGGAAGACGTCAGTACAATTTCCGGGAACGCTGCAGGGTGCTTGGACAGGGCTGCGCGTGTTTGGTCCAGCACTTTTTCACGGTCCTTGACCTTGACCTTGTCCGACTTGGTCAGGACGCATTGAAATGTCACGGCGCTGGTGTCCAGCAGCTTCATGATCTCGGCATCAACCGGCTTCACGCCGTGGCGCGCATCAATCAGCACAAAGGCGCGACGCAAGGTCTGGCGACCACTGAGATACTGTTTCAGCAGCTTTTGCCACTTCTCCACCACTTTCAGCGGGGCGTTGGCGTATCCATAGCCGGGCAGGTCAACCAGATAAAGCTCGGGGCCTTGCGTGAAAAAGTTTATCTCTTGCGTGCGCCCGGGCGTGTTTGAGGCGCGGGCCAAACCCTTGGTACCGGTCAGCGCGTTTATCAGGCTGGATTTGCCGACATTCGACCGGCCTGCAAAACAGACTTCCAACCGATCAGGGGCGGGCAGGCCGTTCATGGCGACCACGCCTTTGACAAACTCAGAAGGGCCCGCGAACAGCTTGCGCCCGCGTTCCTTGGAAAGGTCATCGGGCTCTTCTGCCAGTGGAAACGGAAGCGAAGTCATAGCACGCATACCTCATCATTCAGGCGGATTTCACCGCCCTGAATCACTTCGGCATAAACACCGAAATCCTGATGGCCCCAATTGCTCAGCGCACCCAGGGTATCCGCGTCTCGCGTGCCTGTGTCAGGGTTGGCGGTGGTGGCCATGCAGCGGGTGATGCGTTCGTGGATACGGAACACGGCCTGCCCAATGCGGATGTCGCGACCCAACCAGTCAAACTCTTCCCACAAGGGCAGACCGTTAAACCAGATGTTCCCGCGCCAGCGGACGGTGGACAGCGACTGTTCAAGCTTTTGCTCGACCGCGCGGTGGGATGCCATATTGCACAGGCTGATGGATGGGAAATCGCTATCTGTCATGCCACGTCCTGGAACCCGGACAATTCGGGCGGATGCTGCGCGGTCTGCTGGCATCAACGGCTTCACCCAATCCAGAAAAACCTCTTGTTCGGTATCCGGCTCAAACTGCAGATCAGGCCGGTTGGGGTGGCGGAGAGTCACTTGCTCTCCGTGCAACTCGGCCGAGATCGCCGCCAACTCGGGTGCTTTTGCGACGCGGCTAAAATTTGAACACGGGGCCCAGTCGGTTCCATCTGTTTTGGTCGCTTCATGAGCAACCGCCCAAACGCGATCCCCGGGCATGGTCTGCCCGGGGATGACTGTGACTTGGTTCAGAGCTTCGCGCCCGTGGCTTTTGATCGGGTGACGCCAGAGGCCTGAGACTGACCCGTTCATTTGTTGTCCGTTTTCGGCGTCTTCTTGAAGCCGGATTTGATGTTTCCGAACACGTCCGGGGTATAGCCCTGACTGCGCATGATCAGATATTGCTGCGTGAACGTAATCGTGTTGTTCGCAATCCAGTAGACAACCAGACCGCTTGCAAACCCGCCCAGCATGAACATGAAGACCCACGGCATCCATGCAAAGATCATAGCTTGTGTCGCGTCGGTTGGTGCCGGGTTCAGCTTTTGTTGCAGCCACATCGAGATACCCAGCAACAGCGGCAGAATACCGATAAAGATCAGTGCCATGAAACTTTCGGGCGCAGGTGCGGCCCAAGGCAGCCAGCCAAAGAAGTTGTAGATCGAGGTTGGATCCGGTGCGCTCAGGTCCTGGAACGGTCCGAACCAGGGTGCCTGGCGCAGTTCGATCGTGACAAAGATCACCTTATACAGCGAGAAGAAGATCGGGATCTGCAACAGGATCGGCAAACAGCCCGCTGCCGGGTTCACCTTTTCCTTCTTGTACAGTTCCATCATGCCTTGCTGCATCTTCTGGCGGTCGTCGCCGGCGGCCTCTTTCAGGGCCTCCATCTGCGGCTGCAATTCCTTCATCTTCGCCATCGAGACGTAGGATTTGAACGCCAGCGGGAACAAGATCGCCTTGATGATCAGAGTCAGGCCGATGATCGACCAGCCCATGTTACCAATCAGCACGTTGATGTTGTGCAGCAGCCAGAAGATCGGTTTGGTCAGGAAGAAGAACCAGCCCCAATCGATGCTGTCGATAAATTTCTGCACGCCTTCTGACTGGTATTCCCGAATGGCCTCCCATTCTTTTGCACCGGCAAAAAGGCGTGTGGTGACCTGCTCGGTTGCACCCGGCGCAACGGTCAACGTCGGCAGAACTGTCTCTGTCTGATAGATCTTGCGGCGCGAGTCATATTTGGCTGCCGCTTTGAATGCCGAACCCGGGTCAGGGATCAGAGTGGTCATCCAGTAGTGATCGGTAAATCCGATCCAGCCGTTTTCCTTGACCTGGTATACCTCGGCCTGCGCGCGCTCGTTCGGATCGATGTCGAAATCACGAACGTCGCCATAGTCCACTTCTGTCAGGGTGCCGTCAGCCATGCCGATAACACCCTCGTGCAGAATGAAGAAGTTTTTCAGACCAGGCAGATCACCGTCCTCGCCGATGCCGTGGCGTGCCAGGATGCCATAAGGGGCCATTCCAACCTCGGCGTCGGTGGCGTTTTCGACCGACTGCGTAACGCTGAACATATAGTTCTCATCCACCGAAATGGTGCGGCGGAAGGTCAGACCGTTGCCATTGTCCCAAACAAGCGTCACAGGGCTGTCAACGCCAAGGGTCTCGCCCTGCTCAACGGACCAGATGGTGTTGGGGCCGGGAACGTCCGCGCCACTTAGGCCACCACCAGGGGCCCAGCCGTAAAGGGCATAATAAGCTGACTCGGTCCCCGCCGGCGACAGCAGTTCGACAATCGGAGAATCGTCAGCAAGAGAGACCTTGTAGTCTTTCAGAGACAGCTCATCGATGCGCCCACCAGCCAGTGACAGGCTGCCGGTCAGGCGCGGGGTGTCGATGTCGATCCGTGGCGCTTGGGCCTCGGGCTCTGCTTCGGTTGCAGCTGCTGTTGCTTCTCCTACAGTGCCCGCATCAGCAGCGCTTGGCGTCTGAACCTCATTGCCTTCGGCGCTGGCAATTTCCGCCTGCTCCGGTACGGGTGTTGGTTCCGGCGGAGGGAACAGCACAAACCAGACCAGGATCACGAGAAAGCTGAGCGCAGTTGCGAGGATGAGATTCTTGTTCTGATCGTCCATCGGGGACAGCCACCTTGAGCAGTGAAAGACACCCGCAGGGTTCAACAGAGTGCGGGCCCAAAGGTCAAGCGGAATCGCCCGTCATTTCGTCACGTACTGGTCTTCTTTGCCCCAATTCGGTGTTCTTCAACCTGTTTCCCGTCCAATTTTGGGTACACCATCCAGTTTGTTGCGATATGACGCGATCCAGTCTTTGGTTTTTTCGAAAGGCATGGGTTTGCCGATACCAAAGCCCTGAACGTGATCACAGCCTAGTTGTGCCATGAGTGCATGCTCGCCCGGGGTTTCGACGCCTTCTGCCAGCGTTTCCAGATCCAAGCGTTCAGCCATGGTCAGAATGGCGCTGGCAAGCTGCTGTTGGCTGGGGTCTTGATCGGCCTTTGTGACAAAGGATCGGTCAATCTTAATGCGTGATACGTGGAACCGCTTTATGGACGCGATTGATGCATGGCCGGTTCCAAAGTCGTCCAAATCAATGCAGCACCCCATTGCGGCAAGCCCGGTGACGTTGCGGGTGATGACATCGTCTGGTCGACGAGAGAAAACCGTTTCAAGCACTTCGACAGCCAGCCTGTCGGGCGTCAGGTCAAATTGATCCAGCTCCCATTTCAAGCGGTCGATCAAGCCCGGGTCCCGCAATTCGTCGGAAGAAAAATTGACCCCAATACGCGGTATGTGAAAACTGGACTGACCCCAGTTGCGCATAGCTGAAAAAGCATAATGCCGCACGGTTTGCCCTAACCGACCCATCAGATCGGCGTGTTCGGCAAATGGCAGAAAGACGTTTGGTCCCAGAATCCCCTTTTGGGGATGCTCCCACCGGGCCAACGCTTCGAAACCGGTAACGCGCCCGGTGTCGGTCGAAATTTGTGGCTGAAACCATGGGCGAATTTCGCCGCTGTCTAAGGCGGTTTCAAATTCTTTGCGCAGATTGGTGCGCACCAGAGCACGGCGGCGGGTCGCGGACGAAAAGGCGCGTATCGTGGATGGCCCGTTTTGTTGTGCCTCAAGCAAGGCATTGTTTGCGGCGTCACGCCAGTCAATGGCCGATCCTTCAGGGAAGCTACTGCTTAAGCAGAACCCGATGGAACATGACATATAAACGCCTGTACCATTTAGCATGATAGGTTCTTCGATGGCCGATTGCATTCGGCCTGACATCTGGATGCAGGTCTCAAGGTCCAGTTGTCGCTCAGGGCGCAGGACCACCATCATCTTGTTTTCGCCAATGTGCGTTGCACAGTCGCTGGTGCGGATCATGGACATGACACGCGCATAAAATTGCTGCGCGACATGGTTCGCTGCGGCCTGCCCGTGAAGATCGAGCAACGCTGTGTAATCATCCAGAACCACCGCAAAACACGCAGAATCTTCACCTGTTCGACGGGTTTCGGCAAACACCTCGGTCAGCGCGGATGAGAAGTGATCGTTTGACAAAAGCCCAGTTGCAGACCTGCGTCGAGGACTGGACCGGGTGTTCGAAAACGCACCGAGCCCGGCGATGGCCAGAGGCAGGCCCAATGCCATCAAAACCAAGGCGTGTTCACCCCCAAGCCAGAATGCGCCCAGACTGAGTGCCGGAATAAACGCAAGTGCAGCTGGGCCGTTCAGAATGGGTTTCAAGGATTGAATGAAACGGTCGAAGGTAGAGTGGTTCCGCATCGTGCTTTGGGCCTTGGGCATGAATGACACGCCGCCGAGCCTAGGGAACCAGTCTGAGTCAGTCGTTAACGCAGCTGCGGAATTCCATCCGAGATAGTGGTTTTTTCGTCAGAATTTATTGAAAGGTTAATGAAATCAAATAGTTTTGCGTCCAAAAGATGCGAAGGACGCGCATTTGTTAACGCGCGGAACATGACCTGACGCCGACCGGGACTGTTCTTCTCCCACTGATCGAGAATCTGTTTCACCTGTTGGCGCTGTAGCCCGTCCTGACTGCCGCACAGGTCGCAGGGAATGATCGGGTATTGCATTGCGTTGGCGAATTTCTTGCAATCGGCTTCCGCGACATGGGCTAGCGGGCGGAAGACGAACAGATCGCCCTCTTCATTCACCAGCTTTGGCGGCATGGTGGCCAATCGGCCGCCATGGAAGAGGTTCATGAAGAATGTCTCAAGAATGTCGTCGCGATGATGGCCCAGTACGACAGCGGAACACCCTTCTTCCCGCGCGATGCGATACAGGTTGCCGCGGCGCAGGCGTGAGCACAGCGCGCAATAGGTGCGTCCCTGCGGAACCTTGTCCATCACAACGGAATACGTGTCCTGATACTCGATCCGGTGTGGCACATTCATGCGATCCAAAAACTCTGGCAGAACCGTGGCGGGAAAGCCGGGTTGGCCTTGATCCAGATTGCAAGCCAGCAGATCGACGGGCAGCAAGCCGCGCCATTTGAGTTCGTAAAGAACGGCAAGCAGCGTGTAACTGTCCTTACCGCCCGACAGGCAGACCAACCAGCGCGGGGGTTTGCCGTCTTTGTCATGTACGGACGGGTCCACCATCCCGTATTGCTCGATCGCTTCACGGGTTTGGCGCACGATGCGTTTGCGCAACTTCTTGAACTCGGTGGTCGAAGGCGCGCCAGCAAACAGCGGGTGGATATCGTCTGCATCATCAAACATGCGCTGCCCCTACAGCAGAAGGCGCAACCGGGCAAGTGGCGGATCAGCCGAGGCGGGCCAGCAATGCGTCAGTGTCCAACCCGGCAACTGCGCCAGCGGTGCGACCACTCTGCGCGTTCAAACGCGTGGCAATGAAGCCGTCCGCGACGGGACCCGGTGCGTGACGCAGCAGTTGCGCTGCCGTCAACAGCAAGGCCGTGCGTTCAACGTACCAACGCGCCTCAGCTTCGGGCGGTAGCCCAGGCCAGCGGCTGCGATGTGCGGTCAGAGCTGCATCATAGCCCTTGTCGACGCCTATCGCAGTGTCCAGTTCTGCCTGCAAAGCCTCGGCAGCTAAAGGTTCACGTGCCAGAGTCCGCAGGATATCCAGGCAAATTACGTTACCTGACCCTTCCCAAATGCTGTTCAGAGGTGCCTCGCGGTAGATCAACGGCAACGGTGTGTCTTCGACATATCCCATGCCGCCCAGCACCTCCATCGCCTCGACGACAACGACAGGGCAGCGTTTGTTGTTGAGAAACTTGGCCAAAGCGACAGCGATCCGAGCAAAGGCTTTGTCTTCGGGTCGTTTGCCGTCAAAGGCTTTGGCGACGCGCATCCCCAGGGTCAGTGCGCCTTCCCAGTCGAGTACAAGATCAGCCAGCACGGCGCGCATCAGCGGTTGATCAATCAATCGCCGTTGAAAAGCGCTGCGATGCGTCACCCAGTGATGCGCTTCGTTAAGCGCGGCACGCATAAGGCTCGCCGGAGCCATTGCAGTATCGAGCCTCGTGTGGTGCACCATTTCCAAAATGGTGCGGATGCCCGCACCTTCATCACCCATTTGATAGGCCAGAGCGTCGTGGTATTCGATTTCCGCCGACGCGTTGGATTTGTTGCCCAGCTTGTCTTTCAACCGCATCAGATGGATCGCATTGCGTTCCCCCTCCAGCCATCGGGGCACCAGAAAACACGTCAACCCGCCGGGGGCTTGCGCGAGGGTCAGAAACCCGTCTGACATCGGAGCCGAGCAGAACCATTTGTGCCCACGCAGCCGCCAATGATCCCCGTCGCGTATCGCGATGGTCGTATTGGCCCGCACATCCGAGCCGCCCTGTTTTTCGGTCATGGCCATGCCCAACGTTGCGCTGGACTTTTCGGTGATGGGGCGTGTTGAAGGGTCGTAGTGCCGCGCGGTCAACCGTGGAGCCCAGACAGAAGCGATTTGCTCGTTGACGGCGAGTGCTGGAACCGCCGCATAGGTCATTGTCAAAGGGCAACAGTGCCCGGGTTCGACCAGTCCAGCCAAATACACCATCGCCGCGTGGGTCGCATGGCCGCCGGGCTGTCCGTCCCAGGCCAGAGCCGCGTATCCGGCGGATTGGCTTATCTGCATCATCTGGTGATACGTAGGGTGAAACCGCACTTCATCCAAACGTCGGCCGCCCTGATCAAAAAGCCAGAGTTCAGGGGGGTGCCGGTTGGCATCGCGCCCCAAGCCCCGCGTTTTTTCGGTTCCCAGCGATTTTCCGTAAGCCGCCAAGTCCGCACCGCGCGCACCCGCTGCGTTCGCGACGCTTTGCAAGACCGGGTCAGACGACCAGAGATCGGTATCACCGCGCACAGGCGGCTGATTCAGGACATCGTGGGTCGGCAGAGTATGGCGCGCGTGGGATGGCATCCTGACCTCGGGTTGTACGGATTCAACTGTTCCGGCACGGGGCGCAGCGGTCAAGTCTGACGAGAGGTCAGCATGACTGGTCGTGATGTTCGCAGTCGGGCACGGGATCGTAGCCATCGCCCCCCCATGGGTGGCAACGACAAATTCGCCGAGCCGCCAAATAGGATCCTTTGACCGCCCCGTGTTTCTCTAACGCTTCAAGCGCATAGGCTGAACATGTTGGCTGGTAACGGCAGTTAAACCCGACCCAAGGGCTGAAGATCAGCCGGTATGCCCGAACGGGCAGGGCGACGATATGGGATAGAAGGGTCATTTGCCCGAAGCATGCACCTTGCGCAATGCATAGCGCAAGTCGCCCAACAGGGCGTCGTAGGGGCGGTTGGCCGTGACCTCGGCGCGGCCGATCAGAACGTAATCCCACCCATCGCGGCCCGCCTCGGGCAAAATGGCCCGTGCAGCTTCGCGCAGACGGCGCTTTGCGCGGTTGCGCGCGACAGCGTTGCCCACTTTCTTCGAGCAGGTAAAACCCACGCGAATGCCACAGGCTTCGTCGGGCGCACGCTTGCGGGCCTGGACCATCATGGAAGATGTGCCTTGCCGCCGCGCTCGTGCAGCTTTCAGGAAGTCTGATCGATTTTTGAGAACCGTCAAAGAGACCGGCGCACAAACGGACGCCGCCGGGGGCATGTTCCCGGGGTGGTGTTTACCATCCACAGGGGCCTCCGGCGGCGTCATGTTCATAACCTGATCGGTGAGCGGTTTACGCGCTCAGCGATTTGCGGCCGCGTGCGCGGCGTGCGTTCAGGATCTTGCGGCCGGCCTTGGTGGCCATGCGCGCGCGGAAACCGTGGCGGCGTTTGCGAACCAGGTTCGAAGGCTGATAGGTGCGTTTCATCGCTCCGTCTCCAATCTATAGCGGTCGGGTGCGGCGCGGATTCGCCTGGCCCTAGTGTTCGAAGCCCGTCCTCTACTGCTAAGCGGGGGGTAAGTCAAACCCCAACAACCGGGTTTTCGCGCCTTTTGCAACAATTCTGTAACCGCAAAGGCGAAAAGATTTCAAAACACCCAAATATCGAAGGAATCTCTCACATTCGGGGCCACAAAGATCAAGGCCCCGTGATCCCCCTGTTGCTGGACCGCCCGGCAGCGCATCTTGAGCACAAGATGAAGCAGAAAGAACCGGAAAACCTTATGTCCGAAACAAGCCAGGCGCCACGCAGCGGGTTTGCGCGCCATATTCCATTGCTGGTTATCCTTGGTGTTGCCGTCGCGGGGTTTTTCACGCTTGGCGATTATCTGAGCTTTGAAACCCTGCGAGACAATCGCGAGGCTTTGCTGGCTTGGCGGGACGGTCACTATTGGGTCATGGCGGCTGCCTTTGTCGCCATTTACATCGTCATTGTGGCGTTCTCGTTGCCGGGGGCTGCGGTGGCGTCGATGACGGGTGGGTTCCTGTTTGGCCTGTTTGCGGGCACGGTTTTCAACGTTGTGGCAGCGACCATCGGAGCCTCGGCGATTTTTCTGGCTGCACGCTGGGGGTTGGGTGAGTCGCTGACCGCCCGGTTGGAATCCTCGGAAGGGACGGTCAAGAAACTGAAAGACGGTCTACGCGAGAACGAGATCTCGGTCCTGTTCCTGTTGCGGTTGGTGCCGGTTGTTCCGTTCTTTGTGGCCAATCTGGTGCCTGCTTTGGTTGGCGTAAAGTTCCGCAACTTCCTGATCACCACGGCGCTGGGCATTATTCCGGGCGGGATAGTCTACACTTGGATTGGTGTCGGGCTTGGTGGTGTGTTCGACCGCGGTGAAACTCCGGATGTGTCGTTATTGTGGGAGCCGTTCGTGATCGGGCCCATTATCGGCTTGTGCGTTCTGGCCGCTTTGCCCATCGTTATCAAAGCCTTGCGTGCAAAAAAGGACAGTTGAGCCATGACCGAACTGAAAACAGACCTCCTGGTCATTGGGGCCGGGTCGGGCGGGCTGTCGGTTGCAGCTGGGGCCAGTCAGATGGGCGCGGATGTGGTCCTGCTGGAAGGGCACAAGATGGGCGGAGATTGCCTGAACTTCGGCTGCGTCCCATCCAAAGCGCTGATCGCAAGCGGGAAGGCCGCTTATGGTCAGGCGCATTCCGCAGCATTCGGGATCGCGGATGCGGCCCCTCAGATCGATTATGCGGCGGCCAAGGATCATGTGCATAACGTCATCGCCCAGATCGAACCGATGGACAGCCAGGAACGGTTCGAAGGATTTGGCGTCAAGGTGATCCGCGAATACGGCACCTTTATCTCTTCCAACCAAGTGCAGGCCGGGGATTACGTGATCTCTGCGCGCCGAATCGTGATTGCGACCGGGTCATCGCCCTTGGTGCCGCCAATCCCGGGGTTGGACACGGTTCCTTACTATACGAATGAAACCATTTTCGACCTGCGCGAGCGACCGGATCACCTGCTGATCATTGGCGGCGGCCCAATCGGTATGGAAATGGCGCAGGCCCATCAACGGCTCGGTAGTCAGGTCACGGTCATCGAAGGTCAGAAGGCGTTGGGCAAAGACGACCCCGAAGCCGCCTCGCTGGTGTTGGAGACGTTGCGAAATGAGGGCGTCGACATCCACGAAAACGCTATGGTGGCGCAAATCCGAGGCAGCGAAGGTGCAGTAGAGGTCGTGACCGAAAACGGTGAGATTCACCGGGGCACCCATCTTTTAATTGCGGCCGGACGTAAGGCCAATGTTGAAAGCCTGAACCTGGAGGTGGCAGGAATTGAGCGCACCCGGACCGGCATCAAAACCGATGAAGCCCTGAGGACGACAAACCGCAAGGTCTATGCCATCGGTGATGTTGCGGGTGGGCTGCAGTTTACCCATGTGGCGGGGTATCATGCGGGTATCATTATTCGCTCGGCGTTGTTTGGCCTGCCGTCCAAAGCCAAAACCTCGCATATCCCCTGGGCGACCTATACCGATCCGGAACTGGCGCAGGTCGGCCTGACCGAAGCACAGGCCCGCGACCAGCATGGTGAAAAATTGGAAGTTGCCCGCTTTGACTATCACCACAACGACCGGGCGATATCCGAACGTAAAACAAAGGGCTTCATCAAAGTCATGGTTGTAAAAGGTCGACCTGTCGGGGCGACAATTGTGGGCTATCAGGCAGGCGAGTTGATCAACTTGTGGTCGCTGGCATTGGCCAATAACCTGAAGATGGGGCAGATCGCCGCGATGGTTTCGCCTTATCCGACGATCGGAGAGCTTAACAAACGCGTGGCGGGTGCTTATTTCACGCCAAGGCTGTTTGAGAATCAGACAGTTAAACGAGTGGTCAGGTTCGTCCAGCGCTGGATTCCCTGACCTGAGGAGGGGCGCATTTTGAATTCGCTGTCGGGCCGATTTCTGATCCTGACGACGGTCTTCGTCATGTTGGCCGAAATCCTGATTTTTGTCCCGTCTATCGCTCGGTTCCGTGAGGATTTCCTGCTGAACCGTCTGGAGCGTGCCCAGATTGCCTCGCTCGCATTGCTGGCAGACGATATGCTGGCCGAGGACCTCGAGGCGGAACTGCTGGCGAATGCCGGTGTCTATAACGTCGTGTTGCGTCGTGACGAAGTTCGGCAGCTTATGTTGTCATCACCGATTCCGGAATCGATCACCCAGACATATGATCTGCGCGATGCGGGCCCTTGGGTTCTGATCCGCGATGCCATGAGCCGGATTTTCAAGCCCGAAAACGAGATCATTCGAGTTATTGGAGAACCCGTCAAAGGCGCGGGGCTCTTGATCGAGGTCACCATGGACAGCGCCCCATTGCGTATGGCGATGGTGGACTACGGACTGCGCATTTTGGGTCTGTCTTTTGTCATTTCGATCATCACCGCTTCACTGTTGTTTCTTGCAGTGCGTGTGGTTCTTGTTCGTCCGATCAAAAGTGTTGTGGGCTACATGCAACGCTATGCCAGCGCACCCGAAGACGCGCGGGGCATTATCTCGCCAAACTCGAAAGTTACGGAACTGCGCGAGGCCGAAGAGGCTTTGAAAATGCTGCAGACGGATCTGACACAGGCGTTGCGACAGCGTGAAAGACTTGCACAACTGGGTGGGGCGGTTGCCAAAGTCAGTCACGATCTGCGCAATATCTTAACGTCGGCACAGCTGTTCACCGACAGGATCGAATCCAGCGACGATCCCTTGGTTCGTCGGATGGCTCCGAAATTGGTGAACTCCATCACCCGCGCTGTGTCGCTGTGCGAAAGCACGCTGGCCTTTGGACGCGCGGAAGAACCCGCGCCCACCTTGACGATGGTTCCTGTACGGGCGCTGGCTGCAGATGTGGCAGCCAGTGAGCAGCTTGCTGTCGCTGATGCCTGCGTTGAAATCGTAAACGAAGTGCCAGAAGACCTGATTGTCCGCGCAGATCCCGAACAATTGTTCCGGGTCATCATGAACCTCGTACGCAACGCGCGTCAGGCACTGGTCGCATCTGCCAAACCTGGGCGTGTAACAATTGCTGGCTGCGAAAATGGAGATACGTGGTGCATTGAAATCCGCGATACAGGCCCGGGGCTTCCACCAAAAGCGCGCGAGAACCTGTTCACACCATTCCAGGGCGGAGTTCGAAAGGGCGGTTCGGGTTTGGGGTTGGCCATTTCTCAGGAACTTGTGCGCGGACATGGTGGGGACCTGAGTTTGAAACACACCGGACCCGAAGGAACAGTGTTTGAAATTAGCCTTCCACGTGGCGACATGACTTTTTGAAAAATTTTTGAAGAATCGACTTGCACGTCTGAGGCGGCAGGTCTAAACACCGCTTCACCAACGCGGACCGATAGCTCAGCTGGATAGAGTACTTGACTACGAATCAAGGGGTCGGGGGTTCGAATCCTCCTCGGTCCGCCACTTTCCTTTGAATTCATTGGAAAAAATGGCGGTTTTTACCAGCTACCCGCCAACATACCCGCCGACTTTCAATTGGCCTATTCGGTTAGAACACCTCATGTCTTTGGCCGTGATGTCTATTTCCAGGCCTGCAAGCGCTCAGGGACAGTTCTAATATAGGTTTTTACCCAGTTCTGACATTGAGAATTAGATAGTTTCTGCGAGCTCTGGGGCAAATTATCGACGGGAACGGTCATTGCACTTAAACCTAACCGAAGAAGATGGAATTGTTCCCGTACGAACCGAAGTATGTAGATGGGCCACATAGCTGTAGTTAGCTGCGATTACGCAAGAAGTCTCTATTGACCTAATTGACTGACGTAGATTCGATACCACAAAGCGAACACGAGCCTATACGCTAGTTACCCGAGCAGTCCGGAAGGCGGCAACGCTATCCTCATTGGACAGCTAATCACATGGTAGACTTGCGAAGAATTTCGGCGAGCGAGATTACGTCATCATGGGAGACTTCAATGCAGTTTACGGACAATGCACCGGCAATTTCCATGGCGCGTTTGCGGGATCGCTCTTGGTGCCGGTAAAGAACTTCTGCTGGACAAACGGGCCGGTTGCGATCCTTGTCATTTTCGCGATTGCTTAGAATGGTGACTGGCTCTGCTTCAAGATGAACCATCATATTTATACCCAATTTCTCAAATACGGCGGTTGGGATATCTTGGGTGCCATTTGAATTATCAATTATGACGTGACCGTCCATAATGACAAATCTCGCTTCTGGATCGCGCGCTTGCGTAAATCCGTGAATCAAAAGTCTCTGATTTTCATCCAGATCTGATATCCGCAGTTTGTCCCTGTCCGCACGAGAGGCCTCTCGTGCCTTCGAGATAAGGCTGCCACCGGTTAAATGTTGAAACGATATGTGATCCTGCAGCTTCCGTAAGAAAGTGGTCTTGCCAACGCCCGAAATTCCAGTGAAGGCGATGATGCTTTGCGTCATACTGCAAACTCCAAGTTTGACCTTTCGACCAATTCAGTCAGAAGATCGTGTCGCAACTCATATACCGACTGCGGAGGATGACCATTGACAATTCCCATCGTTACAAGCTCAGCAAGAGAGACGGGCGGTTCAATATATGAGACCAGCAGGAAGTTAATGACCTTGACCGGCCGCCTAGTCGAGGCGGACCATGCGTCAAGTTCTTCTTCACTGTAGACTGACCTGCCACCTGTCAAATGCATTAGGTCCTTTGTCGACCGCGCAAGCGTAACGCTCTCAAGGACACCAAGTGCCGTGACGGCTTGCGATGGTTTTTCTTTTGATAATCCCTTGTAGAAGAAAAGGAGCGATCCGGGAGGGCCCAGGTTCGATGACGCACGACACAAGTATACCTTGCGAATGGTGTTTCCTGGTCGAGTAGGGACACTTGCACGAGACGCGTCAGCAAACAAATCGGGCTGTCTTGGGTTCCAAAGATCAGGATAAAGCGTGTCGTGATATCCCTCCTTGATCGGAATACCAAACCCTCGCGTATCGGAGGTAAACAGAAATCGAGGGTAATTCTCGCGAGCCAGATCAAATTCTGGGACATTTTCGACTCGTGAGAGAGAATGGGGGGCGAATGCTCGCTCATAGATATGCTCACCGTCGCCATTTGTGCCTGCATTCTCAAATCCGTAGTATTCGAGCAACTCCATCAGTGAGGCTTGGTCATCGTATGTTGTGAGATATGCTAGATCATATCCATTCGTCTGAGCATACCAAAGTACCTGTTTCAGCAAAAGTTCACCAAGTTTTACACCTCGGCTCTCTGGGGCGACTTTGAAGGTACAAACCTTTAGAATTTTCTGCGCCGGAGTAACGGCATCAGTGTCACCAGCGGTTTCATCTTTTCGGACGACCAAACCTGCAAGAATTCCGTTGTCGTACACTACCCAACAGGCTCGATGTTGTTTGACACACTTCTCGCGCCACCAAGCATCAAACTTTGGGTATCCATCCCGAAGGCTGTCGAAAAACCGATCTCGGTGATCGATTTCATGCGCGTTCACTTCGGCGACATGTCTGATTGGAACCGCTTTAGGTTCATATGTCTGTACGAGGAGCTCGATTGCGTCGCCGACGAAAAGGACTCGACGACCGAGCTCCGCTGAACGTTTTTGAGCGCGCTGGTGTAAACCTTTGTCTTGTGTGACCAGAAAGTCGACCGCTCCACTTTCTAAAGCGTGGAGTAATGTCGCATCCACTACGTCATTCGCTTTCTTCAGCGGGCCAAACGATGTGTCGAGTTCCCCGACTGTGAGCCCCCGACGCCTCTTCAAAACACGGTATTTAGCGACTTTGCTTAAAGAAATTCGTTGACGTTCAGCATCCTTGTCTCTTGCAATATCGTCTTTTGCGGCTTCGTGAACATAAATGTCGACCTTATGCGCTGAGGCCAGATTGAGAAATCTAGCGTATGCTGTCTCGACCTTACGATAATCCTCCAGCCCGATCAGAATATTCGTATCAATGAGATACGATTGCTGGCTCATTTTGAAGGGCCTTTCGCAGATCACGCTTAGCGTAAAGGAAGGATTGGGGGGGTTCGAAACCAAACTTCGAGCGAAGTTCGCTAAGCGGCAAGGGTCTTGAGAAGGTTTTCACGTCGCCAATTACCAGCGCGAAACCATGATCCAAACCATCAAAATACTTGTCGAACTGGTCGCGTTGAATGTACGCGGTACTCTCAAACTCGGTCCAAATTTGTTCGACGGGAAGCTTCAAAACATCTCGGATTGCCGCCGTACCAACCATCGCTTTAACCGGTGAGGTAGAATAGATGTAAGCTAACGTACCGTTAGGGGCTGACACTGGAAACCGGCGACGTAGCTCAACCGTCTTCCTGCCTTCAAGAATCTTTTCAGTATAGACGGGCTTAATTGAAAGAACGACATCCCGTTGAGGCTTGAAAGGCTCATCACCAAGAAGAGGCAGGACTAGTTGATCATCATGTCCTTGTTCGACATCGAACGCTTCACGGAGCATCATGGACAACGGAGCGTCAGACGGAAAGTGCGCAGTCAAACGCAAAGACGCTCCAAGCGCTTCGATATATCTTTTAACGGTTCTCAGGTAGATCTCACCACCTTGCTCGATTTTCGAGACTGCTGCTTGCTGAACGTTCATACGTTCTGCAATTTCGCATTGTGTAAGTCCTGCTAGCAGCCGTAGCCGCCGTAATTCTGGCCCCACCATTGGTTCTTCTTCACCAGAAGTGACTGCCGTTGCCTCAACAATCTTTCCAGTTAACTTGCCCATGCTCGCCTCACTTTTTTAGTACACTTACAAGCCAAGCATATTCCTCGCAAGGAATATCGAGGC
This sequence comes from Ruegeria sp. CF8, assembly GCF_056537285.1. Taxonomy (NCBI): domain Bacteria; kingdom Pseudomonadati; phylum Pseudomonadota; class Alphaproteobacteria; order Rhodobacterales; family Roseobacteraceae; genus Ruegeria; species Ruegeria sp. CF8. Next base: position 57,520 of record NZ_JBQFRG010000011.1, read on the forward strand.
CCAACCGAATTCAGGGCCTGGTTGCTTTATGTAGCAATCTTCACGCATGCTTTCGTCAGACTTACAACCGATTTGAGTTTTGGTCATAGCGTATAGCTACCAAGAGTGATGGACCGCCAAGCAAAAAAGTACTGAATTCCGTTGACTTTAGAAGTACCTCTACGCCATTTGGTTGTGCTGGCGCGCGCTCCACTACCATATCGAGCATTGGGAAAAAAATGGTCAAAAGAGTATTGAAAGAGAAAGAACTTGGGCAAGTCGATATTAACGCCCCATTCTTCGAAAGCCTCAAGGCCGCGTACGGCGGATTTGAAAAATGGTTTGCGTCTAAGGCAGACGAGACCGCCTACATTTTGGAGGACGAAGCCTCGGGGTCTATCGAAGGCATGCTTTATGTAAAAACAGAGGATGGTCCCATTACCGACGTTGATCCGCAACTCGGCGCAGGTAAATGGTTAAAGGTTGGAACGTTAAAAATTAATGCTGCTGGAACCAAAGCCGGAGAACGCGTGATCAAAAAAGCTTTCGATCGCGCTATCTCAGAGAAGTGCGTTGGGATCTATGTAACAGTTTTCCCTGTTCACGAGAACTTAATCGAATTACTTGAGAGATATGGTTTTGCTTTTCATGGAACGAAGACAACCCAAAGCGGTGTCGAGAGTGTGTACTCCAAGGACCTGACTGCTGAATCGGAAGATTTTCGAAAAAACTATCCGCGTTTCTCCATGGAAGGTTGTCGATACTGGCTGCTAGCCGTCTATCCCGAGTATCACACAAAGCTCCTTCCAGATTCTAAGCTCGCTACAGACCCAGTGGACATCGTGAAAGACGTGTCTCATTCCAACACCATTGAAAAGATTTATGTTGGTAAACTTGCTCTAAGCCGAATTTCACCTGGAGACTTGGTGGTGATTTATAGAACTAGCGACAAGAAAGGACCCGCGTATTACCGGTCCGTAGCTACGTCCCTATGCGTTGCACTGGAAAGCAAGAAAAGAAAAGACTTCTCGTCAGAGGCAGACTTTATCAAATACTGTAGCAAGCATAGCGTGTTCGATGATGCCGAACTCCAAACGCACTATCGGAGCAGTGCAAGAATCTCTACGGTACGTCTCCTTTACAATGCCGCGTTTCGTAAACGGTTAATCCGAAAAAGTCTCCTAGAGGACGTCGGGATCTCAGAGCAACCCAGGTGGGACCTAAGAGAACTAACGGAAGAACAAATAGTTTCGCTTCTTGATTTGGCGGAGGTGGATGCCGGTCTAATCATTGATTGACTTCGTATCCGAACAACAGGGAGCTTTCTGCCCCACGCTAGTTTTTACGGTCAGGTGCCGTCCTGTTGTATCGAATGTTCAGTTCTGAGACCTGCGCCGCAGAATCCCTGACAACTGACAACGGCGACATTGGGCTCTTACCCCGGTTAACAAAAGAGTCCAATTTCCCTTACACTGTGCTCCTTTCCAATGTTGGAAGCTCATATGTCCGTAAGTTTCGACTGCGGCCGTTCAAGTTGCTGTTTTAGAAATTCATTAGTCTCTTTGTTCGCCAAAAACTTGGGTTCGTTGATGTCAAGAATCTCAACATCATCGACTGGAGCTGAGTTTTGAATGACCCGACTAACAATCTGCTGATCCCCGGACCGAAGCGTTACCTGAACCACCAGTGCCCAGCTATTCAAGCCCCCTAAGAAATAGCGGCCAGGCTCAGTCACTTCGCCCTTGAGGCGGTCTTTGAAACTTCCAACAACATTGACAATAGAGGATGAACTGTTTCCCCAAACGCGATGAATGAGTAGTCGGTCATTCATGTATCTAGAGAAGATTGCCAGTGTCGGGTCCTTGGAGCCGGTTCTTTCCAGTTCATCCAAATCGTAGTAGCAGACGACATAAGGTACTCGATGAAACAGTTGGTCCTTGACTATAGTAACTTCATACCAGCCACCTGAACGGTAAGGGTCATACACATACGCACCCACTTCGCCGTTGTATAGGCGGATGAGTAGGTCAGATGTTTCGTCATCGATTATTCCCTCGCCTTCGATTGTCTCAGTGAAGGTTCTGTCAGCAGGATGATTTCGTGGATCGGCAATGTAAGCGCCACTTCCAGCAATCCAATTCATTGTGTTGCCTTGCGAAACATGCTCCCCATGATGGCCGAAGAACTCCATTCGCCCGGAATTTATCCTGACAATACTGAAAGCCACCGCGTCGAGGTCTTTGGTTGAAAACTCAAGGGCTAGCAATCTTTCGATCTCCTCAAAGGGAGCTTTGATATGTGGCTTCAAAAATTTGTAGATGGAACGGGCAACAACCATTTGTCCTGCCCATTGAAAAAGGCATCTTCGATTAAACAGGATTGTTTTTTGCGTATGGCCGGAAGTCGAATAGTTGGTTTCGTCAATTCGACCTTCTGCGATAAGCCACATTGATTCTTTTTCTAGAGAAGGTTGATCCTTACTCAGCATGATATCAGAGACCATGACCGCGCCTTCTGGTGTGATTTTTGTGCGGATTAATGTCATTCTGTGACTTTCAGTTGGTGCGGTCCGATGGAAATCGCACGAGCAAACACCATAGCCGGGCCAGCGACGGCCTGGGGCTCATCTACGCTTACAATATCTCGCTCTTTTGAGCCTTGATTTAGCTGCTGGAGTCTCCAGTTCCTTGTAACGCCCGCCTGAATAGCGCGCGCAGTCCAGTGCGTGTCCAGCGGCGATTACGGCCGCTCCGATGTCTTGACCATTCACGTAGCAGATACCCACCCATCGATCATGAGTGCGATCCCCATTGAGATCACATGAAACGGTTTTCCCTCGGAGGTAGTTGACCATCCAGCGCTTTGCGTCCTGCCCTGATCTGGTGCTTAGCTCGGGTGCATCGACACCGTTCAAACGGACCGGAGTGCCGTTGACAACAATCGTGTCAGCGTCTCTCACATAAACGCCGTCAGCGTGGGCGACGGTGGCACAGGCTGTGATTACAAGGGATAGGATGTATTTCATGAACAACAGGCCCTTGAGCTTCGCTCCAACAAAGACCTGGGTAGCTGACGCCTCTACAACTGTCCATTTGCTCTGAACGAATATTCTTCTTTTTTTCCAATGATGACGTGGTCATGGATGAGAATACCTAAGGTATCGCAGGCCTCTCTCACACGTTCAGTCGTGCTAATGTCAGCCTGGCTTGGAGTAGGATCGCCAGAAGGATGGTTGTGAACCATGATGAGCGAGCTTGCATTGAGCTCTAAACCGCGCTTGACGATCTCTCTCGGGTAAACCGGCACATGATCAACTGTCCCACGTGCTTGTTCTTCATCAGCGATCAGAACGTTCTTTCTATCCAAATATAGGATGCGGAATTGCTCCGTTTCTCGATGTGCCATTGCTGTACGGCAGTAGTTCACCAATTCATCCCAGGAAGAAAGAACATCGCGGGCGACGAGCTTGGCCTGAGCCATTCTGTGCCCAAAGGCCTCGACAACTCGGAGGTGGTAATAAACCCATTCGTTAGTCCCATCCACCTGAAGCACACGATGCTTTGACGCTGCAATAACACCGTTCAAGTCTCCAAATTCCGCTAGTAAACGTTTTGCCAGCGGCTTGACATCGATCCTAGGGATTGCGTTGAACAATAAGAGTTCCAGAAGTTCGTACTCGGGCATAGGTTCATGACCGCCCTTGAGAAATCGCTGCCGTAAACGCTCTCTATGACCCCAATAGTGGGGTCTCTTCGCGCCGTCGTCACCCTTCACCAAACCGCCTCCTGCCGCGTACTTAGGGGACAAACGGTCGCGATTGACATACGCGGGCGAATACGCAGGCTCAATTATTGCGTCAGGCGGCGGTGTCCGTGCATCAAGATCCTCCAGCCCGCGAAGTGCGTCCTCCGAAAACCCAGTCAAATCGTCTCGTTTGTAGGATGCGCGTTTATTCTTTTTCTTACTGCCCAGTGCGCTCTTTAGTTGGCCCAGCAATTGGCTTGTCATCTCCGAACCTATCTCATGCTTACACAGCCGCCAGATTGGTGAATTGATGGTTAACGGCTGGTAAACCGTCGGCGAATACAATCATCCTGGCGCAACTTAGTTGCACATCCAATCTCGACACTCAATTTTTGAGCTGTCAAAACTCATCGCACATCGAAAAGGAAGGAATGTTAGTGACTTGGGGATTTGAAGTTGGCCGGACATACAACCGGCGCCAGGACATCCACGCTAAATACTCTGGCCAACAACAGGGTGGCATCATCACCCCTAAGGAACACAACCTGATCGTAATCGTAACGGCGAAAGAAGGAGGTCATCACGGTTACGAGGATGGCCTGCGATCAGATGGGGTTTTCGAGTACTTCGGGGAAGGGCAAATTGGCGATATGATTATGGCCAAAGGCAACAAAGCCATCCGCGATCACGCTGCGAATGGAAAAGACCTTCTACTGTTCCAGAAACAGAAAAGCGGTCTCCGGTTCGAAGGCCAATACTTAGTAGAAGGTGTGTTGGAGCGACAAGCTCCAGACAGCCTAGGTGACATGAGAAAGGCGTATGTGTTTGAACTCCGCCCACTCGGAGCCGTTCAAGCACAGATAGCCGAAGCGCCAATCGATACAAGCTCCGTTGACCTTTTCACGTTGCGAGAGCGGGCAATGGCCGCAGCTGTAAACCAACCGAGCAAGGGGCGATCATCCTCGGGCACCGTTTTCGAACGGAGCAAAGCCGTCCGGGACTACGTTTTGGCGCGTGCTACAGGCAAGTGTGAAGACTGTGGTGATCCCGCGCCATTCCAAACATCTAGTGGCGCTCCATTTTTGGAAGTGCACCATATTCGTAGACTTAGCGACGGTGGTCCCGATGATCCGCGTTACATGATTGGGTTGTGCCCAAACTGCCATCGCAGAGCTCACTACGGTTCCGATGCAAAAATGCGTAACCAAGAAATGCTGCACTTCGTCAAAACTCTCGAACAGGTGTTTGTTTAAGAGAACACCCTCAGATTTTGACGAAGATCTCGCGCACTCGGTCAATTGAAAGTTTGGCCTCATCGCGGTGTTTTTGGATGCGTACTCACCAGGTGGCTCCAAGGCCTTTGATAGGGGAGTGGCATTGCGAGTCATTCTTGGGTCGCTGCGGGCCTGTACTTTGAGGGAAAAGTTATTTATCGCGAAAAAGCTTATAGTTTTCATGGCGCTGGAAAAAAACATGACCCAGAAATGCACTTGATTTGCTTGTGCCGCCGAGTGACGGCCGCGCCGAAATAGCAGCCCATTCAAGGAAAACTCGTTTCAAAAAGCACCCAATGATCAACTCGAATTTTCATAGGATTCACCGATGACAGACTTGCTTCCAAAGCTGATTAAGAGCGCTTCGGGAACGCTGGCTCAACTGACCAAAATTAGGTGTGTAGAAAGCTACCCACTACCTTCGACCTGCGAATCAAAGAACCTCTTCTCTTGGCCTAACTCAAGGTATCTTGACGGAGAGAGCGCATCTTTTCTTGAAGGTAGAAGCGTCCGGATGCGAGACTATTATGTAAAGTCATTTTCGGTTCCATACAGTTTGTATGGGAAAATGAAAAAAGTTGATGATCCTAATGTGGAAGCAATCAAGCTGACCAGAACACTGTTAGATGTGTTTCAAATAGTTGCCGGGGGCAAGCCTGTTACAGACATTACAGCAGTATGGGACACTTCAGAGCACCCAAATCGTACTGTTCCTGCTTCCATGTCAGATACTCAGGGCCTGAGAGAATTCGGGATACATCAGGACAGCTTCCTAGTCTTCCACCGTGAAGGCGTGAAATATGACATTAAGCTACGCCCGTTCGCATTCCGTGTTGTGCTGCAGGAAAAACCAGAGCTCAGGGATTTTGCGATTTCTCAGAATGATCTGAGGAATTTTGTCAGCAACAAGGTGGATAGTAGGGGGCGAAAGAACCGGAATATTGTTTTTCAAGCGCATAGAGAACACTTGCAGGATGTGGTACACCAGACAAATGATGCTGTCGAAAAGCTTGTCGGCGACAATTATCTGGTGAGTGAAATCAAGAAGTCTTATCGTGCCCAGTAGAGGCATTTTGTGGGACATATTTTGCATTGTCGTAAAGACCGTAGGCCTGAAGAAACCGGTGTTTGTCCGCTTCTGCCGCTAGCGCGGTATTCAACGCGCTAAGCTGTGCAGATGTGTCGGTGCTGGTTGCAGCAATCCTCATGCATTCCGCTCTGACCGCGTGATAAAAGGCGAGTGTCTCGCCCACCAAAGCTGCGACGTCCACTTGCTTTGCTTCCGTTACAAGGCGATCTGTCAGCTTGTCAAAGAGGCGCTGGGCGTGCTTGGAGGATATTCCCAGTAACGCTCCGATTTGCCCAAGAGGTGCACCCCGTAGCGACATGCGGTGGACAACAACCAATCTAAACTCGGTAACGTATTCGACGTCACGGCATTCGACTTTCGAAGTTTCTTCTTCGGATACGTGTTCAATGCCGTTTGCACCCGGGTTCAAAACGGAACGTGAAAAACTTGCGGCCATCCGTCTGGGGTGACCGGCAGCGTGGGGAAATGCATGGTCCAAGCGAATTTGGCGATCTTCCCGAACGGCTGCTTCGATTTCTCTGTCTATGCGGTCTAACGCTTCCGGTGACCGTTGCGGATACTGCCTGACGGAACGTTGTATTTGCTTGCGTACATGCTGCATCCGCCGACCTTCTGTGAAACCGCCCTTTGGTGTTTTCCTGTGAGGGATTTGACCTGAGGTTTGGTCTTGTTCTTGGCTTGTGTTGCCCATGTCGTTTCTCTCTTTAGCCAGTGTATGTCAGATAGGATTTCGCCTTTGAGCCGCGCTCAGAATTGCACCCGGGTTCAAATGTCTAAGTCCAAACGGGCGATGATCCAGCCCAATGCGAAGAACGCCGGATAGAACAACAACCAACCCCCATAAGTCAGGTAATAGACGAGCGATTTTTCATTCCGGTGGATAAGCGACAACATCGCGTCTTCATCGCCGTCGAGCGCTTCGCAGTATGTGCGCGGAATGATGATCTTGCTGTATGCGGCATGGCCGACCAGCAAATACGAAACTGTGGCAATCGCTATCAAGGTATTCATGGTTTTCTCCGAATTTGTTGGTTGCTTTGATGGAATTTTGAACCCGGGTGCAAATCGGGCGCTTTCTCTGACAGGTTTTCCTAGTTGGATGGAAACTCATTGTCGGCAGTGCAGGCGTAAACGGCACGTGGGAGATGGCGATTAGATGTGCGGCAAACTCTGCAGCAGGGAGCGCGAGAAATTGAGCGGTTCTTGATGCAGACATTGCAGCAGATTGGCGCGAACCTTGGAAATTCTGCTGCAAACTTTGCGGCAAGGGTGCAGCAGACTTAGCAGCAGGTTTCTGAATTACTCGCCTCGAAACCTAAGCACATTGGACGCTTCAGTATTCGCGCTCCGGAACCGTGTAGCGTCCCCGCGAGCATGACCCGGTCTTTTGCTGTTTTTGTATTCAATGACTTCGTAGTCATTGTCCTTCTCCCAAAATCGTGGGTCGTAAGTTGGTGCTTTTGGTTTGCCGAGATGTTCAGTCGGTAGCATCGTCAATCGCCATTCCGGGGACAACGCGCTACCTTCAATACCCTTCCTGTGCCGTCTTGTGCACACGATCCACCCCTTTGCCTGCAAATCTGCTAATGCCGTAGCTGCTGTTTTTGGAGTAACGCCCATTTCTGCCGCTAGTGTCCGCGTGGATAGCGCAACAATCCCGTTGTTGTTGAATTTCAGCTTCTTGCCTTCATAGCGACATCGAACTTTGAGATGCATGTACGCTGCTTGTGCCGAGGAACTCAGGGCTTTCCACGCGGGTAGCTTGGCTTCATGCGGGTGCCACTTCGCAAATTGATGATTCCGGTTCTCATTCCTTTTGTCACGCCCCATCTGGATGCTCCTGACCGAGATATGTTGAAGGCGCGATAGACGGTTGCGTAGGATTTCCAAATCGTAGGTTTGCGTTCTTGGAATTTAAAGTGGAGTGGTCAAAAGCGACCAACACAGTGCCTGTTTTAGCATGCCACAGGCGTGCAAGCGCCTCGCGGGTCATGAAGTACCCTATTGCCTTCCATCGTGTTCCAGCACGCTCGTTTTGGGGTGATACGCGTCTTTGGATGATCCACTGAACTCTGTCGGAGCATTCAATGATCCGAAACTTACCAAATCGCGTTATCTCGAATGCATAGTGTTCACTACTTTCGGCAAATCCATAACGTGAGGGCGCAGGAATTCTTCCTGTGAACCCGGGTGCAATCTCTGTTTTCATTTGTGGGGCCTTTGGGCTTTGTCCATTGGCCGGGAAGAAAATATGTTCTGTCAGCTACAACGGAACGGCCTCTTCCCGGACAACCGGTTGAAGTCGTTTTACTGATCGTCGGGTTGATCGCCCGTCGGAGAGAATTCAAAAGAACAAAGCTTGGTTCGCTCAATTCGTCCATCAGAATACCGCGCTTCCTGATCGAAGGTAGCATATTGTTCCAAGTGCTTCCGAATTTCTTGTGTCACGGGAACTGGTTCACCGTTTTTGAACAGAATGGGGTTCGCCATTTCGGGACCAATTGGCATTAGAGTATAGGTTCCACCGTAGCGGAGGGTTGCGTTCTCGGTCATTGTCTTACTCATCGTTGAAGGAAGTGATGCGCCCGCTGAGTGCGGAAGCTAGTTGAGTGCAGCGCTGGGCGCGGGTTGCTTCAGGCGACGAATTGGTTTCGCTCCTAGGAAGACCCCAGCGTTCGGACAGAGTAACGGATCGTGTTTCGTCCTTAGCCGGTTCGTTTTTGACAGACCTGAATGGCCGCTGGTTTGCTCCACCCTTTACGAGGGATAGGAAACTTGGTTCCGGGTCGGTCAATGCGAGTGCTGTGATTTCGTTGGTGTGCGGGATACGTTTCATGCTGCCGCACCCCGCTGTTTAGCATTTTCCCACGCCTCAATTTCCGACAAGCGCCAACGTGTGCAGCGCTCAGAAAGCTTAAAAGGTCTTGGAAATGTCGGGTCGTGTTTGAGCCAATGCCAAATCGTGCCCCGATGAACATTCAATCGCTGAGCGACATTCTTATCGCTCAGTAAAAATTCAGTTTTTTGTCTCATTGTCGCCTCGTGTGCTGATACGTCGTGTATCGTCACACTGGCAATAATACCTTGGGACGCTCTAGCCGGATGTACCGGCTATTTGAGGGTAGCGTTTGAGAAGTTGGAGATTGGCACCTTGTGAACAGCCTAACCCCTTTTGGGTCGCTAGGCGCGCCGAATTAGACTTTGAATGTCCTTGCGCAATTAGCCCGTGCATGAAGTCAAGTCGCGCCAAAGTTTCCGGGTCGATTTCCGAAGATCGTTTATCGCGATTTTCGTCGAGACCTTTAAGTACTTTCTTGCCGGTCTTAACCGTTCGAAAATGAAGCTTTCTTGCTTCTTTTTCTTCCATCAATCGTCCGAGTGCTATGAAGCCAGAAATGATGCCTTGCAGATCAGGTGAGGATAAATCGATCTCAGCCTCAGCAGCGTTTTCTTCGAGTGCAATCAGCCTTCGGGTCATTTTCGCATCGAACCATTCATCCGAGAAGTAAGGGGGTGTATGTTCCGCATCTCCAGCAGAGGCTTTTAACTTCTCGTATCCGATTATCTTCTTGATTTCGGCCAGACTTGCAGCTTTCCCGTTGCTCAAGGCTTGTTCAACTTCCACCGGGTCCGGTAGGGGGCCGGTTGCAGGGAATAGGATTAGATACTCCGACACCTCGGACATTTCATCGCTAGCAATCAGATTCTTTTCAATCAGCTTCCTTTTTGAACCCGGGTTCATCGGTGTACTCCGTGAATTTGCACCACATTGTTTTCGAATTGTTCCCCGGCCAAGAAGTCAGCCCAAGCATCCATCATAGTCCGCCGTTTTTCCAACATATCTCCCCGCCGGTAGGCAGCTTCTACGCTATTATTGATCTTGTGTGCCAAAGCGACTTCAGCCATGTCGCCGGGGAAACTTGTGCACTCAGAAACCCAATCTCGAAATGTGCTGCGCAAACCATGAGGGACCGCTGGCCGTTTGCTCACGCGGTCAAGAAACCCCGGGCCGTCTTGTTTCACGTCTGTTTCGTGTAAACGTTTCATGGTAGCGCTTAACGTCATATCTGACATTTGGCCGCCCTTTGGCGCAGGGAACACCAAATCACTATCCGAGAAACGCGGGATGGCGTGCAGCAATTTAATTGCAGCTTTGGACAGTGGAACACGATGCTCACGCTTCATCTTTGTTCGATCCGCCGGGATGATCCACATTCCGACATCTAAGTCCAATTCACTCCATCGTGCACCTCGCACTTCTTGAGAACGTGTCGCCGTCAGCGTGAGGAATTCAAGTGCGCGGCTGCCAAGGCCGTCTCTATCTTGAAGATCGGACAGCCAACGCTGCGTATCCTCGACCTTCAGTGCAGGCTGATTGTGGGTTTTCGCGATTTTGGAAGGGGCGGGGAGAAGCTCCTTCAGATTGTTTGCCCACCGCGCCGGATTATCGCCAGACCGATGCCCTGCAACGGTGGCCCATGACAGGACCGCTTCGATGCGACCTCGTAGGCGGGATGCAGTCTCAGTTTTCGTTCGCCATATCGGTTCGAGTACGCGCAATACATCCTGAACGGTGATGTCATCCACAAGCATGGACCCAAGTTCAGGTACGGCGTGTGTGGTCAGAGTGTTTCTCCATTGTTGCCGGTGTTTCGGGTTTTTGTGGGCATCCAATTTAGCGTCCAAATACCGATCAACTGCGTCTGAGAATGACAGACCTCTGCGCTGGGCGGCGGCAAGGGCAGCCTTTTGGGCTTTTCGTTCTTCCACTGGATCAATGCCGTTTTGAATTTTGTCTTTTTGTTCGCGAGCGATTTCTCGTGCCTTGGCGAGAGGAACGTCAGGATAGCCGCCAAGGCCGATTTCACGGCGTCGGTCGCCGACAGTAGTGCGCAGCAACCATGTTTTGCCGTTGTTTGGGGTAATTTGCAGGAGCAGCCCACTTACGCCACCAACTGCGACGTTCATATTGAGCGATTTGCCGTTGCGGGAGGTTCTTCCATCGTGTTGCATCCGTTTGACATCAAGCGCAGACAGTTCCTTGGATACGCGCGGCATACTACACCCTCCTACTTACCCGCCTAAAATTATACTATCTTGTACTACAACTTGAGACGTCGTGCGACATCAATGTTGCAAAATATCTGCATAACCTGCTGAAAAATTGCGATTTAGTACCACGGATCGCGACGCTATCATGGCGGTTCCTCGGTCCGCCACTTTCCTTTGTGTCAGGCGACACATAGTTCTGCCACCAGCGACAGAACCCTGCCATTTTCGCCTCACTTCCTTCATCCAGCACCTAGACCGATTTCAATGATCCTGACTTCCCTTTTGGGAAAATCAGGGCTGATTTGCAGATCAGACGCCGAAGGCGCATGTTCCTGCTGATCTGCCACGTGGCGAACGCGGATGTTGCCTGCGCAGTGCCACCATCGATCCTGCCGCTTCGATCATCAAACGCCACGTCTTCAACTGCGAGCTCGTACCACCCAGCTCTTTGGCAGCACCGGTTAATGTAGCGTCAAGCTAATAAAGCCGATCGACGGCTGCGGCTTTGAACCCATCCGTAAGCGTCCGTCTCAATTGTCCCATTCCATGCTCCTTTCGTGGACAGCGATAAATTACCCCGATGTCCGGAAACAGGGCGAAGTTCAGTTGAGATATGCACTCTAGGGCAGACATTGTTACGCCTAATAAGACGTTACGCCTAATAAGACCGCATTCCGCTCAGAATTGAACAAGGCTGTATTCTCCGGTAGCGCTTGAAAAGGCCCTATCACCTCGGCAATCCGACAGGATTATCTGTGCCCGCGTCGTTTCAAGGTTGTAGCCGAATGACTTTGCCATTTCGAGCGAGACGTTGGCGATCCGCGCGGCTCCTCTCCGATCTCCCCGCACAAAGAGCATCAACGCATAAAGCGTTGTTGCCCGGTTTAGCCTCAGACCCATCGAGTGACGCTTGGCGATCGCAATAGCCCGCATCAATAGTCTTCCGGCGGTCGTCGTCTCGCTCTCGGCTACCAACAAACTGGCGCGGTACATTAGGCATTCACATTGCAGACTCCAGATTGACATACGCGAGGCGTAGCTTTCGATGTCGTGCAGCATTCCAAACGTTCGGTCTTGCGGGATAAGACCGCCTTCCTTTGTGGCGATCGAGTTAATTCGTATTGAAACCAGGTTGCAGTGATGGCGCACATCCTCGTGGCCACCGGTTTCCGCAAGCACCGTGGCTCGGTCGATGTTCTCGCGGGCCAGTTCGGGTTGAGTCTTCGCCAAAAAACGCGCGCGATGTTGCAGCATTATGGCCGAAGCGCGGGTTGCAGGCAGTTGTTGCAGTGATTGGGTCACCTCTGCGAAACGGTTGTCGAGACCTTCGTGCAAGCCGGTAATATGATCCAGAACGCAAAGGTAGCCTTCGGCTAGACGAAACATCGCACATTTGCGGGGTCGCGCGGCCTCTTTTACCTTCTCAAGCCGTTGTCGCGCCGAAGAAAGCCGTCCTCGCTCAAGCTGTACGATGCCATGGTTGAGGCTGATGTGGTTGTAGTTCGGACCACCCGGTGTTCGCCCTTCGATGTGTTGATTGAACTCGGCAGCCTGTCGCAGAAAGCCAAGCCCATCCGAAAGGGCACCTTGGGCAAGAGACACGACGCCCAATTCGTTGTAGAGCCAGACGATTTCATCCCGGTAGAGCGCATTGATGTGGCGAAATTCCTGATCGGGTTGCGTCTCGACGCTCTGATACTCTTCATCCAGCAATTCCCACGCCAGCCGAACGATCCAGCGCAGCCGCACTTTATAGGTCTCAAGATACCCACGTTTTTGTAGTCCAACGGGTTTCGAAAGTGTGTCACTCAGCCGCGAAACAATGGCAACGGACAGGTTGGACCGAACAAGGCTGAGCGAAGCGCGCAACGCCTGTACTCGAACGGAACGGTCTTTGGTCGTAAACAGCCAAGGGGTTATTCCGGACTCACGGTTCGATATGTCGGGGTATTGGCTTAGACCAAGTAGAAGAGACCGTAGGAACTTGTAGCTCTCGGACGACAGACGCGGGCCGGTTGAGGGCATCGCGGCATAAAGCGTGGGCGCAAATGAGTTCACTTTAACCGGGTCGTCAGCCCCAACATTCAGCTTCGAAATTGCAAAGCGCTGCACGATCCGGTGAAGTGCATAGCGGAATTCGAGGTCTGCGGGCCAGGACTTTTGCTCAGTACTCGGCTGTTCTTTCTCCAAGGCGACCAGCCTTGGATGCGGGTCAAGCCGAAACACCAGACCACGGTACGCTAGGGTCGTCAGCGCCCGGACGATGAAGCGGCGGCGTGAGTTTTCAAGCTCGACGCCGATGCGATTGAAATACTCGCGGATGTCCGGCAAGCGGACAAGAACCGCAGAGCCGACTGGTGAAGCGATAACCCCGAGATGGCGAATGAGCAAAAGGTGCAGGTCACAATCCAGATCCGGGTCGCCGATCTGATGATATCCACGATAGCAGCCCAGGACTGCTTCCAGAACGTGCTCATCTCGTTTTCTGATCCCGAAATTCCGGCTTTGCTCAACCGTTGTCAGAATGAAATTTGAGGCCCGCTTACCCGCATCAATGGGTTTTTCGGCGTGGATCACCATATGCTCGGCGGCGGCAATCAAGATGGTCAGGGAAAACCGGCTGTCACCCAGCCGCTGCCGCACAACACGCCATTCCTGTCTATGGGGATCATGCCGCAGCCGTTTGCGCAACGCCGCGAGAAGGCGCGTTTTCTCCCTGTCTGTGTTTTCTGGCGCTGCTTCGCTGTCTTCATCAAACACACTTATATCGGCTGCTCTACAAATTCTGTCGGTCAAAACCTCTCGATCAGATTTCGTCCTATCCAATTCTGACGGTAGCGAGCTGATTCTGTTTATGGCGGTTTGAATTTCGTCCGTTGCACTCCGTTTTTTCCGATCTCTTGATTTGTCGAGCAGCTCTTTGTCTTCGTCCAGAACACATCTGCGCACGATGTCACGGGCAACCGCCAGCTCACCTTTGTGGGGAAGTTCCCTGCGCTTCCAAAGCACGCCCAGTGTTTCATCCGAGACCGTCAACGCATTGTTGGTGCAGGCTTCGAACGCTTGTCTTGCGTCTTCTAACAGTTTGGTATGTTCGCTATCCTTATCCTCTTGAGCCGTTGGTGGGTTGGCGAGAAACAACGCGGTGGCCAGTGTCGGAAAATTGTCGATCAGAAAGGTCGTCGGGTTCACTGGGCGCGCGAAGTGAATGAAATGTCTGGCACGCTCGGTGCCATTCGGGCTCAGAGCGTCATCTTCGATGATCATGCTGTTGCGGAGACGGCGCTTTACCGTCTCTTCTGCACGCTGCGGAAGAGACGGTCGGTTCAGAAGCCGCCGATGAGGCGCATTATTCTTTTCAGATTTATCTTTGCGAACCGACCACGGCGGGCCAAGACCTTTTTCCGCCCCAACGAACACCACGTCGATCGGCAGGTTCTGATGATCGGGACCTGTTAGGATGTCCAAGAGCATTTCGATTTCGGTGCTCTTGGTTCTGCGCTGCACATCGAACAAAAGTTCCGCGGAACTGATCGAAATCATAAGGCGCGGCCTGATGCGGGCAAACCAGTTGCTTTGCGCCACTTTGTCGGATGCTTCGCCATAAGCAGCAAGCGCCGCCCTAAGACGCGTCATCCGTGAAACCTGCCGCTCTGCCTTTCGGACCGCCTTTAGGTTCTTTTCAAGTGTTTCCGGCTCGACACCTCCGCGCTGAGACAGTTGAATTGCCTCGCTGCGCACCGCCTCGACCAGCATATCAAGGACCGAGCCGATTTCAGGCGAAAAACTAAGATTCACAAAGATTGCGCCGCTGAGCGACACGCCCTGATGCCGACCCCAGACAGCGCGTGTATACAGGTCAAGGCCTCTCCGGCTGGCCATGGCCGCCATGAATGTGCCTTTGCCGATACCCCGGTGGGCGGCAACAGTGAGAAGTGCACGTTGATCCGGGGCAAACCCATCCGGTTCCGACCGCCCGTCAAGGGCGGCGATAAAAGTATCGAACGCACGGATTTCGGTGCGGACCTGCGGTTTCAGCGCTCCGGGATCCTGCTTGGTCCGCAACGCCCCCGGCGGCAACTTGTCTTTTTCAAGACGCGACATGTCGGTGATGACGCTGTCGACGCTGTGGCGCACATAGCGGCGTGGTTCACCGGGTTCGACGGGTGGCACATCCTGGAACCGGGCGACCCGATGCGGGGGGCTTTGCTGAAACCGCTTCCACCACTGACGTTGCTCTTGAACGATGCTTTCAAGCGCCGCGTTCATGCAGCTTGTCCGCACTCCACCGGCCAAACCATCAAGCATCAGAATTCTTGCGGGAAGGCCGCGCTTGAATTCGTCGTCGCTCAGATTGCTTCTGAGCCTGAGCGTCATCGCAAGCATCTCGGTCAGAAGGTCAAGTTCGAAGCTCAGGAAATCGGCGCTGTTGACCGGGGGATCAACATCGCGATGTCGGCTGGGGGCATTGCGCGGGCGAACCGGGACAAAGGTGCAGTTCACTAGTTTCAGCGAGCGAGACTTTGAGGATTCAGACAGAATACGCTTACAAATGTCCCTAACTTGCGCCTCAGATGCCTTTTTTTGCTTCTCTTTTTCCTTGTCGCTATTGCCTGTTTTTTCATTTTGCCCAGCTTCCATGAGCGGCGTTTTGAGACCCAGTAGTACGCGCAGCGCGGGAGTATCTTTAGAATATCCTGTATCCGCCAGATCAGGACCTATCGGTTTGACAGCCTTTTCAAGCGCTTTGAAAATCTCAACCGCACCCGCGAGATTTGCAGAAGTTTCGTCAGCGGGCGTTTCTGGATCGTCCTGAATTGCGCTTCGTTCTTTTTCGACCCGCTCGACCAATTCGGGGCATTCTTCAATTTCCTCATCGTCGTAGTCAATAAAGGCCTGCGTAACCTTCCGCATGGCATTGATCAGGGAAAGAACGCGGTTCATCCAGTCAAGACCGTATTCCTTTGGATCTTGTCTGTTTTCTTCTGTCCCGGTCACTTCTGCGGGGCTTTCAACTTGCTCCGCTTCCTCGGTCAGGGACCTTAACTGAACCGCGCCGCTGCCGTAGAAAATCGTGTAAACACCATAGCGCAGGAAAAGCGCGGAAGAAAACTTGGTTCGTGCTTCTATACTGCTGTCAGCAGGCAAAAGTGCGATTGATGTGTAGCCAATTGTCCGGTCCCGGTTCGAGATAAACTGGCGGAGCGGGCGCAAAAGGTCTGTTTCGCTCATCCCGAGCCCCAGAAAGACCAGCGGCGCCCCCGAAAAGACCAGCGAAATGCCCTCATCTGCCGTTTCGCGACCCGGCCCCTCAGTCATGTATAGTTCCATGTAGTCGCGTTCGGTGATGACAAGGTTGTCTTCGTGCGTCGCCCGGCCATGCAGATGATAAACTGCGGCGTCGTGCTCGCCTGCTTCGATGGCAAAGCCAATCATGTCGGCCGCAGTTTTTTCCGAAAACGTCTGATCGCGTAGAACCCCTCCGATGCTATCGGTGCGAAAGGCGTCGGGATCG
Organism: Ruegeria sp. CF8; assembly: GCF_056537285.1. Taxonomy (NCBI): domain Bacteria; kingdom Pseudomonadati; phylum Pseudomonadota; class Alphaproteobacteria; order Rhodobacterales; family Roseobacteraceae; genus Ruegeria; species Ruegeria sp. CF8. The sequence continues at coordinate 74,174 of NZ_JBQFRG010000011.1, forward strand.
TGTTTCACCGAACCAGTGGTCTCGGACAGACCGTCCGGTTCCGGTTCATCGGCGAAGGTGCGATAGCCTGAATCCTGAAAAAAACGCTCGATCTCGAAATCGTAATTCGTGGTGACGTACCGGCGAATTCCCAGATCGCCCACCGCTCGGCGCAAGGGATCAAGCATCGGGGCGATGATTGACTTTCGGTTCTTGAAATCCGTGATCTCGGGAGGAGAAAGAACGCCATCTCTATCAAACAGCCTGTCGTAACTGGGTTGATCGCCTGCTTCAATACTACTTTCGATCTCGTTTTTCTTCCATTCTTTCAAAGACGTGAGACGGCAGATATAAACCGAAACCAGAAACCGCGAGGACGGTGAAAGAAAGATGCGTTCGCCACCCGGATCGACAGTTCTTTCGGACGTGACGAACGCATTCAGCTTTTCGTACACGACACTGTCCATATCCTGCCACTCGGGCAAGTCGCCATTAATCCTGTGCATTTTGATCAGCCGTTTGGCGACGCTGATCTTGAACGGCGTCAGGACACGATAACGTTCTTGGTTTTCGCGAATCCCGTCCAGATCGCGCTTGAGATTATCAAGCTTGAAGATGTCGAGATTTTTGGTGAACTTGGTCCACTCGCGTCTTATTTTTTTGCTTTTTTTACTTTCGGGATCCTTGCCGCGAAACACGCCGTTTCTGAGCAGCAGCAAAGCGTGAGGGCATTCATCGACCAGCAAAGCTTTGGCAAGTGTCTCGAACTTCAGTGCGGCCTCTGGTCTGGCCATGCGTTCAGCGAAGTCATTGAAACAATTATAGTATTCTTTACGAAGCGTTTTTAGCGGCTCGATATCATTGTAGTTATCAAGTATCTTCTCGAATTCACCTAGAGAATCTACTGGTGCCGATGACTTCTGGTCAGCGCGCGCGCCAAGTCTCGCGTCTTTTAACCACTCTTCCCAAGACTCCGTTACGGCTCCGCCCTGCGGCAAATCTGGCAGGAATAACGAGATATGCCGGTACAATTCGTGGTGCAATTGCTGGGCCACCTCGAACTTCACAGGCAGTTCCTCACCGCCCGGAAAGGTTCCGTCATCGCTGCCAGCCAAATCAAACGTCTGCTTCAGCCGTTCGATCTGAAACTTGGCATACAACAAGGCACTGCTGCGGGTGCGCAACCATCGCCAGACGTTGTGGGCCTCTTTTTGACCCCAGCCGGTTTCATGCTTGGCCTCGGTGGACTTTTTTTCCGGATCAAGGTGGTGCCATAGGTCCAACTCTTGTTGATTGCCGAATTTTGGAACGCTGCCGTCCCATTCGGCCATCGGTAAAACGTACAAGATCAGCTTTTCGATCAATTCAATCGCTGCTGCCGACAATTTGAGGAACGACTCGGAATTTGCGTCGGCAATGCGTTTCTGCTCGGCCTCCCATTCTTTCCAGCCCAGCCTGCCATATCCCATGGACAGACCCGTTCCGGCAAAAGCTGTGAGATTTCGCGCATGTATCGCACGGAACAACAATTGTTTCCCGCGCCCTTCGATCAACCCGATATCCAGGGTGTCGTCGATTTGGTGGATCGTGTAGGGCCAATGCCTAAGCTGATCCCTGACCTCGGCCAATTGCTCTTTCGTTGACTTACTGTGGCTGTAACCCTCTGTCACCGTTTACCCCCACGCACTATCCACACCAGCCTGCCTAGAAAGTTAACGCAGCTTATGGGCAATTCTGCCAAGCTGAGAAGCTTTTTTTGTTGCAATGCGTACTTACGTGCGAAACGCTAAAGACGGCGAGCGTGATTACCCGTGGGAATCTGATGAGCGAAATCGAAACGACCGAAGACCTGCCAATCCTTCTTTTTGGGGACGCAATCGACGATCGTTACATCCTGCCTTTGAAACGCACCGGTGCGACCGGACAAGGCAGCGACTGGAAAAACTACGACCAGTTTTTTTCCTTTCAAGAAGATGGCGGCGTGCACATGACGCAACTTATGCTGAATTTCTTCCGGGAAGGAAAAACCCGGCCATTCGTTGCGGAAGCCCCAAAGAAACTTGAGTCTTTGGCAATTTTGCAGGACGTTGAAACCGATGACAAAACCGGGCTGCCGAAGAAAACCCGATCGGTTGAGGCCAGTGACGGCTCTGAATTGACGCCTGAAGAGCAAAAGGAAAAGTATTCCAAGCTCAATTTGCGTGTCGAAAAAAATCTTGGGTATCGGGAAGTCGAGGAAAAACGCGGCTCGGAATCAACTGAAGGCCTCCCCGTGCCTGATCACGAAATCGTCGTTATAAATGATGCGGGAAACGATCTGCGGAAAGAAAACTGCAGTCAGGGCAAGTTCCTGAAGACGGTCCTGAGCTCGACCACAAAAACTGTGATTCTGAAAATGCATCTTCCGCTGGCCGAGGGTGAGGTCTGGACGTCCTTTTCTGAGGCAAAAAATGCTTCTCGTCGGGTCGTGTTCGTTCAAGCCGAAGATCTGCGGCAACACGGTATCCGTATCGCACGATCACCCTCTTGGGATGCCGTGGTCGATGATCTGCGGGATGCGATGGCGGACGACGCTTTCCGCAAGTTGATGCTTACCGACACGTCGCTCATCGTTCTGTTCGGCGTCGAAGCCGCAGCGCTGATCGACACCGGTACAGATGATCAAGAAGCCTCGCTTCGTCTAGTATGCGATCCCAAGTCCCGCGAAGGAGACACTGATGTGGATCTTCCGGGCAGCATGATCGGCAAGATGAATGCCTTTCTTGCGGCTTTCGTCGACCGGGTACTGGACCTTGAGGCAAACGGTGATTTGGGCGAAGCCGTCTGCTTTGCGATGCAGACAACGCGGGCCTTTGCCACCGACAGCTACCTCGTTGACGAGAAGGGGCAATTGCGTCCTCGTGACATCAAGGCAAGAGTGGAAGCCGAGCAACAAGCCGATGATGGCGAACGCGTACACTATGTTTTGATTACGCCGGACATCGGCGACACGGCAAATCTGTTGCGCGACGCTATTGACCAACTTGTCAGCGTGCCGCTCGATTCACCCCGCGCAGGTGACGACAGCTTTGACGCAAAGGTCCGATACCTTGCCGAAACTATTGTGCTTTTTGGGCCCGATGGCCCCCTTGCAAACCTGCCCCATGCCAGAATTGGTGGATTGCGAACCCTGGACCGCAACGAGATCGAGTCGTTGCGTTCAATCGGCTTACTCATTCGTGACTACAATGCGGACAAGTCTCGCGCCACGCCGATCTCATTCGCCGTTTTCGGTGCACCAGGCGCGGGCAAGTCGTTCGGGGTCAAACAACTCGTCGACAAGAACGAAAACCCGACGTTGGAATTCAATCTAAGCCAGGCAACCGAAGACACGTTGCCATTGTTCTTTCAGGAAATCCGGGACGTAAACCTGAAAGGAAAAGTGCCTTTGTGCTTTTTTGACGAGTTCGATTCAGGTGACAGGCAGCTGATCAAGAATTTTCTCGCTCCGATGCAAGACGGTGAGTATCGCGACGGGGACGCGATCCGCCCTGTTGGGCGCGGGATTTTTGTCTTCGCCGGAGGCACGGCCCCCAGCTTTGCCCGCTTTGCCGGCATCGATCGTGACCTTAAGATGTCTGCGAAAGAATTGGCCGATGCCGAAGAATTGGAGAGCAAGCAAAAGCTGCCTGATTTCGTATCACGGCTTAGCGGCTATCTTGACATCGCAGGCGTCGCCAGTTCGAACGGTGCCGAAAAAGCAACTGTCGCATTTCTGCACCGGGCGCTTCTTTTGCGATCACTGCTGGAAAACAAGTTTACGTCCTACGCCCCAAAGAAACGTCAGGCGGCGCTGACATACGATCTGGTGAACTGGCTTCTGGAAGAATGGTCTCCGCAGCATGGCGCTCGTTCGCTCGAAACAATCCTCAGAGGTATTGTATCCAATACGTCAACCGGTATGCTTGGTCACTCTGATCTTCCCGGACCGGTACAGATGACAATACACACCGCACGATGACCGGTGTCGTCACCTTAATCGTCGATCATTTGCTCGCGTCTGGGTTTGAATGTAGGTGGTTTCGATGAAGCTATCGTAGATCAGCTAGAAGAGTCACTGATTTCCCCCAAAGATCATTGCGCACACGGATTAGCTGTACCTTTGGACCTCGATTAACAATTCCAATGTCGGCTTCCCGCCCGACCTGCAGGGGGTCGGCGAAGTCCACTGGCAAGCGGTGCCTCGCCCCGCCGTTCAAGGCCCGAGTGTTTATTGCATACGTGGGGCTGGAAGTGGGCACGCTGCTGGGCCAAGTCATCTGTCATGGAAGCATGGAGAAAGATCGAGAGAATCCGAGGAATTGCGCAAGACGATCAGTGAACTTATCCGAGCCAATAGCGAATTGCTGAAAAAGATCCGCTTACCCAGCACCAACCAATGTCAAGGCAAAGCAGTCGTTTGATCGCACTGTTTCGATGGCCGCCTCGAGCCCAATGTTGTCGATGGCTCATACCGTAGAAGCTTTGCCCAACGAAAAAATAAGTTAGACGCACGTCCTGGATTGCCACGTCCGCTGAGGCTTTGTTCCTGCCGGATGAGCTGTCGCCAGGAACAGGCAAAGATTGAAATAAGAAATCCGCTGCGGCATTGTCCGGCCTATGGAATTTCTGGACTTCGGACATAACCCTTGGTTGGTGGTTACATCGTTCGTTGTGGCGCTTGTTGCTGGCGCTACGGGATTGTCTTTGACGAGGGATTTGTCCGAAAAGTCGCTGTCACAACGCAGGTTGGCCATCGCGTTGGGTGCCGTTGCTTTGGGCGGTGGTATTTGGTCGATGCACTTCGTAGCTATGCTTGGCCTGAGGCTGCCCATCCTTTTTTACTATGACGCGGCAATTACGCTAGCGTCCGCGCTTATTGCGATCCTAATGGTCGCCCTGGCGCTTGTGCTGTTGCATTTCACCGAGCGTTCCAGGGGGATCATCATAGCTGCCGGAGCAATCGTAGGTGCCGGCATCTTGGCGATGCACTATGTCGGAATGGCTGGTATGCAGCTTTGCAAACCCGTTTATACCCTGCAAGGTGTGCTTGGGTCGTCGGTATTGGCCATTGTCCTCTGCATTCTCGCTATTGGCATTGCGTACAACGAGCGTTCCAACAGGAACATCGCGATCGGCACACTGTGTTTCGGCGTGGCTGTCTTTTCAGTGCATTTCCTGGCCATGGCGGGAACCAATTTTGTGGCCTTGCAAAATATCCGAGAATTTGGGCCCGTCATCAGCAACGAAGTCATGGCCGTTGGGGTGATCCTGTCGAGCTTTGTTATCTTCGGCGCGTTTTTGTGGGTTGGCACAACTTATCTTGTGCCTACGCAAGCCTCAGAGTTCTCGATCACAGACGTGGAAAAAAATGAGCCTTCACCGGACCAGACCCCGCCCATTCGCATCCCTTGTGAAAGAGACGGAGGCAAGGTCTTTATCGCCGCGTCGGACGTTGTATTTGTCAGGGCGGATGGTCACTACACGCAGGTCTACACCCGCACGGAGAAGTACTTCTGCGTCTGGCCGATCACTGAAGCGGTCAAACGGCTGGAGCCAATTGGTTTCTTGCGCGTGCACCGCAGTTATATCGTGAATCCTAACAAGGTTTCACGATTTGAACGGACCAAAGATAAGGGACAATGCACCTTTGGTGAGGCCGATCTTCCCCCGGTTCCGGTCAGTCGATCAAACCTGAAAGCAGCATTGACCGCCTTCGGGTAACGCGCGGTATCCCCGGCGGCGCAATTCGTGCGTCCTGAGGCGCATTTCGTGCAAAATTATCGAAAACAAAGTGTTTTCTCGGGCCAACCACCCCACCTCGCGCGAGCTTCTCTAGCAGCCAGAACAGTTGCTGCAGGGAGGAGAGGCAATGATTCCAGCTGCCTTTGAATACTATAGACCAAAGGATTTGGCGGATGCTCTGTCCGTTTTAGTGGAGCATGGGGATGACGCACGCGTGCTCGCAGGCGGGCACAGTCTGATACCCATGATGAAGCTCCGCATGGCCGAAGTGCCACATCTGATCGATTTGCAGGATGTGGAGGGTTTGAGCGGCATATCCATTGAGGGGGAAAGCATCCGCATCGGCGCGATGACGACACAACATGATATCATCGACAACGCTCAACTGGCGGCATTAGCTCCGATCATGCGCGAGGCTTCGTTGCAGATCGCTGACCCGCAAGTGCGCTACATGGGCACGGTTGGCGGCAACGTCGCCAATGGCGACCCGGGCAATGACATGCCGGGTTTGATGCAGTGTCTGGACGCGACCTTCACCTTGGTCGGGCCGGATGGTGAACGCAAAGTCGCAGCCCGCGATTTCTACGAAGCGGCTTATATGACTGACCGTGAGGATGAAGAGATCCTGACAGCGGTGGAGTTCGATGCGCCAAAGGGCGGATACGCCTATGAAAAGCAAAAGCGCAAAATCGGCGACTACGCCACCGCTGCTGCTGCGGTCCTTTTGACTAAAGAAGGTGGGGCTTGCACCTCGGCTTCCATCGCGATGACCAATCTGAGCGATACGCCTGTTCATTCTGAAGATGCTGGTGCTGCGCTTGTCGGCACGTCTGTGGATGATGCGGCAATCAAAGCGGCCGTGGATGCCATGTTGGGCGACATAGACCCCACCCAGGACAACCGCGGTCCCATCGAATTCAAACGTCACGCAGCGGCGATTATCCTGCGCCGTGCGATCGAAAACGCCTGGGCCAGAGCCTGAGGAGAGAGATCATGTCAAAGAAGAAACATTTCACTCTAACCGTGAATGGCGAGGAGCAAGAGTTCCTGGCAGAACCGCGCGAACTGCTGATCCACACCTTGCGCGAACGGCTGCGCAAGACCGGTCCGCACATTGGCTGCGAGACCTCGCATTGCGGCGCTTGCACCGTGACCATGAACGGCAAATCGGTAAAATCCTGTACCGTGTTCGTAGCGCAGGCTGACGGTGCCGAAATCACCACTATCGAAGGGCTTGGTAACCCAGACAGCCTGCACGTGTTGCAGGAAGCGTTCAAAGAACACCACGGGCTTCAATGCGGCTTCTGCACACCGGGTATGATCACCCGCGCATCAAAGCTTTTGGAAGAAAACCCGAACCCAACCGAGGAAGAGGTGCGCTTTGGCATGGCAGGTAACCTCTGCCGCTGTACCGGGTATCAGAACATCGTCAAATCTATCCTCGCCGCCGCGGCCGAGATGAACTCTGCGAAGGAGGCGGCACAATGAACAAGGAACTGACCCGCGAAGAACGCGCCGACGCGCTGGGAGGAATGGGTTGCAAACGCAAGCGCGTTGAAGATGCTAGGTTTACCCAAGGCAAAGGCAATTATGTCGACGACATCAAACTGCCCGGCATGCTGCACGGTGATTTCGTGCGTTCGCCCTATGCCCACGCCAAGATCGTGTCGATCAATGCCGAGGCCGCATTGGCGCTGGACGGCGTGATTGCCGTACTGACGGCCGAAGACCTGGCCCCCCTTGGTCTGCACTGGATGCCGACGCTGGCGGGCGACAAACAGATGGTTTTGGCTGACGGCAAAGTGCTCTTCCAAGGTCAGGAAGTGGCATTTGTGGTGGCAAAAGACCGTTATATTGCTGCTGATGCAGTGGAGCTGGTCGAAGTTGAGTATGAAGAACTCCCCGTTTTGACCGATCCCTACGCAGCCTTGGAATCCGACGTGGTTCTTCGCGAAGACCTGATGGGCGAAGGTGGAGCGATTCCAGATGGGGCCCACGGCCCCCGCAAACACCCTAACCACATCTTTACCTGGGAAGTCGGCGAGAAGGACGCGACCGAGCAGGTAATGGGGGAGGCTGACGTGGTCGCTGAAGAGATGGTGTATTACCATCGCACGCACCCATGCCCGCTCGAAACCTGTGGCTGCGTGGCTTCAATGGACAAGGTCAACGGCAAGCTCACGCTGCATGGCACATTTCAGGCGCCCCACGCTATCCGCACCGTGGTCAGCCTGATTTCCGGCATTGAAGAGCACAACATCCGCGTGATCTCGCCCGACATTGGCGGCGGCTTTGGCAATAAGGTTGGGGCCTACCCCGGCTATGTGTGCTCGGTTGTGGCCTCGATTGTCACCGGCGTTCCGGTGAAATGGGTCGAGGACCGTATGGAAAACCTGATGACCACCGCTTTTGCCCGTGACTACTGGATGAAAGGTAAGATCAGCGCCACCAAAGAGGGGAGGATCACCGGTCTCTGGTGCCACACGACAGCAGACCACGGCGGTTTTGACGCCTGTGCCGACCCGACGAAGTTCCCAGCTGGGTTTATGAACATCTGCACCGGGTCTTACGACATCCCGACCGCGTATTTGGCAGTGGACGGCGTCTACACCAACAAGGCGCCGGGCGGGGTCAGCTATCGCTGCTCCTTCCGTGTAACCGAAGCCGCCTATTTCATCGAACGCATGATCGAGGTTCTGGCGATAGAGCTGGACATGGACGCGGCCGAATTACGCCGGATCAACTTCATCAAGAAAGAGCAGTTCCCCTATCAGTCCGCGCTTGGGTGGGAATATGACTCGGGCGACTATCACACTGCTTGGGACAAGGCGCTAAAGGCCGTCGATTACGAAGGGCTGCGTGCAGAACAAGCTCAACGGGTCGAGGATTTCAAGGCGGGCAAAACCCGAAAACTGATGGGCATCGGCCTGACGCATTTCACCGAAATCGTCGGCGCTGGACCCGTCAAGAATTGCGATATCCTTGGTCTTGGCATGTTCGACAGTTGTGAAATCCGCATCCACCCAACTGGCTCAGCAATCGCGCGCCTTGGCACTATCTCACAAGGCCAGGGCCATGCCACGACCTTTGCGCAGATCCTCGCAACCGAGATTGGTCTGCCGGCAGACAGTATTACCATCGAAGAGGGTGATACGGACACTGCGCCCTACGGTCTTGGAACATACGGCTCGCGCTCGACGCCGGTAGCCGGTGCTGCGACCGCGATGGCAGGCCGCAAGATCCGCGCCAAGGCACAGATGATCGCGGCCTACCTGTTGGAAGTTCACGACGATGACGTCGAATTCGACGTGGATCGTTTCGTGGTCAAAGGCGCGCCTGAAAAGTTCAAGACGATGAAGGAAATCGCCTTTGCCGCTTACAATCAGGCGATTCCGGGCATCGAGCCGGGTCTGGAAGCGGTCAGCTACTATGACCCGCCGAACATGACCTATCCCTTTGGCGCCTATGTCTGTGTGATGGACATCGATGTGGACACCGGAGTGACCGACATTCGCCGCTTCTATGCGCTGGATGACTGTGGCACCCGTATTAATCCGATGATCATCGAGGGCCAGGTGCATGGTGGTCTGACCGAGGCGCTGGCCGTCGCTCTGGGGCAAGAGATTGCCTATGACGAGATGGGCAACGTTAAGACCGGTACGCTGATGGACTTCTTCTTGCCGACCGCGTGGGAAGTGCCGAATTACGAGACCGATCACACCGTCACCCCCAGCCCGCACCACCCAATAGGTGCAAAGGGTGTCGGTGAAAGCCCCCATGTGGGCGGCGTGCCCTGTTTCTCCAACGCGGTGAATGACGCTTTCCGTGCCTTTGGCCTTCGTCACACCCATATGCCGCACGATCACTGGCGAATCTGGAAGACAGCGAACGACCTGGGCCTTCACGGCTAAGTTCCGGGCGCGCGCGGCAGGGATGGCGGCGCGCGCCTTATAAACCACTTGAGGCTCTGATGACCTGGACCGATCTTCAATCTGCACTTGTAGAACAGAACTATGTCGCCTCAGACGATCTGGCAGTGTCGCTGCATTTGGCTTTGTCATTGCGCCGTCCTCTACTGCTGGAAGGTGCAGCGGGCGTGGGAAAAACCGAGGTTGCCCGAGTACTGGCCGCGGCTCAGAACACGCAATTGATCCGCCTGCAATGCTATGAAGGTTTGGACGCTTCTCAGGCAATCTACGAGTGGAATTACCAACGGCAACTGCTGGCGATCCGTGCGTCCTCTGAAGCAGGCGAAACCGGCAAGGCGGTCGAGGATCGGATATTCTCGCGCGAGTATTTGTTGGAGCGCCCCTTGCTGTCGGCGATCACGCAAGACGTTTCTCCGGTTTTGCTGATCGATGAAATTGACCGCGCGGACGAAGAGTTCGAAGCTTTCCTGCTTGAGATCCTCGCCGATTACCAAATCACCGTGCCTGAACTTGGCACCATCAAAGCCACCACCGTGCCAACGGTTATTCTGACTTCGAATGGCACACGCGACTTGTCGGACGCGCTAAGGCGCCGCTGCCTTTTCGCTTATGTCGATTATCCCGACAGGACAACGGAACTCGCGATCCTGAAGGCCCGTTGTGCTGGGATTGAAGCGCTGCTGGCGGATCAAGTGATCGGGTTCGTCCAGGCGTTGCGCAAGGAAGAGCTGGAGAAAGTGCCCGGAATCGCGGAGACACTGGATTTTGCCGCCGCGCTCATGGGGTTAGGGATTGCCGATCTAACGGAAAACCCGGCAGCCCTCCAAGCCACACTCACGACACTTTTAAAAACTCAGGGCGATCGCGCACATATCACCACCGAAGTGGCACAGCGCATTGCGGGGAAGGCCGCATGACCCGCGTAACCCGCTTTGCCGGCCGCGATCCCGGCGCCACGGCGCGCATGGCGGGGTTCCTGGCCCATTTGCGCGAGAATGGTCTGCGCCTTGGCGTGCAGGAAACCGAAGCGGCTCTGACGGCCTTGACCTATGTTGAGGCAGCTAAGCCTGCAGAGGCGCGTTGCGCCCTTAAGGCTGTCTGCACGGGATGCAAGGACGACGCGCAGAGGTTTGATTTTTTGTTCGACAGTTTCTGGATGGATGCTGGTCGCGTGCGAACAAAGGTTATGCCGAAAATGTCCGCCCCTACAAAGGGCGATGACAGCGTACATTCGTCACGAGATGCCAAAGGAGAAGACGTTGGAGGCGCTGGCGATGCGACAGCGCCGGACGGAGGTGACGGTGATGCCGAAAGTGATGGCGACGGTAAGCTGATCGCCACCGAAATGCGCAACCTGTCCCGGCGCGACCTACGTGATCTGGTACGGGCAGAAGAGATTGCCGAGGCCGAAGAGGTTGCCCGCCGCCTCGGACAAGCGCTGCGTGACCGTCGCTCCCGCCGCCGCATCGCTGCCCGTAAAGGGGACCGCCTGCATTTCCGCAAAACAATCCGACGCAGCCTGGCAACAGGGGGCGAACCCATCCGCCTCATCAAGCGCAAACGCCCTGATCGTAGTCGTAAAATCGTAGCCCTATGCGACGTTTCTGGCTCCATGACTGTATATGCGCAAGTGTTCCTGGCCTTTTTGGCCGGCCTGATGCGCGGTGATCCAACTGCCGACGCATATCTGTTTCACACACGCCTCGTGCGGATAACCGAGGCTTTGCGCGATAAGGACGCGATGCGCGCCATCGGACGGATGTCCTTGATGGCGGATGGGTTCGGCGGGGGCTCCAAAATCGGCGAAAGCCTGGACCGTTTCGCGGCTACATACGCGCGCCGTTTTGTCGATGGGCGTTCGGTCGTGATGATCCTCTCGGACGGCTATGACACCTGTTCCCCTGACCACATCGACGCTGCGTTGACCAAGTTGCGCAAACGCGGCTGTCGCATTCTTTGGCTGAACCCTCTCAAAGGCTGGCGCGACTATGCGCCCGTAGCAGCGGGTATGACGGCAGCATTGCCTCATTTGGATCGCTTTTACGCAGCCAACACGCTGGCGGAACTCGCCGCGTTGGAGAAGGAGCTGGTTTCGCTATGACCCCCGCTGAGTTGTTTTCATCAGACCTGGCAGAAACAGCCCTGTCTCTGCGCGCCAAGGAACAACCATTTGCCTTTGCCACAATCGTGCGCACTGCGGGAACCACTGCGGCCAAACCTGGCGCAAAGGCAATCATTGGTGCGGATGGCACGATCTTGCATGGGTTTCTTGGCGGCGGCTGCACCCGTGGCGCTGTGAGGCGGGCCACGTTGGAAGCCATTGAAACCGGCGCACCCAAGCTCGTGTCTGTCGCGCCGGAAGACTTTTTAAACGATATCGGCGTCAGTGCCGGAGCAATGATGGAGGGCGTACTCTATGCGCGCAACGGTTGTCCCTCTCGTGGTACCATCGACATCTTTATTGAGCCCTGTCTTCCCATGCCAGAGTTGACAGTACTCGGGAACTCACCGGTCGCAGAGGCTTTGGCACAAATCGCACCACATTTTCACTGGTCGATCACGCGTGCCTTGGATGGGGAGAATGCACTAGAAAAGATGAGAGCGGTCGTCGTTGCGACGCAAGGGCAGGGCGATCTGGACGCCTTGCGCGACGCGCTTGATTACGATGCAAACTATGTCGCTTTTGTAGGCAGTAAGAAGAAGTTCGCTGCCCTGTCTAAAAAGCTCTCTGAAGCTGGTGTGCCCGAGCTCACACTCGCGACCGTCTCAGCCCCAGCTGGTTTGGACATTGGTGCTGTCACACCTGAAGAAATCGCGCTGTCTATCCTGGCGGAGCTGGTCGCTGTGCGCAGGAATTCCGCAGAAAGAGATCCAAATGCGTAAACTTTTCAAAACCTTAACTCGTATCTTCAAGCCCTCTAGAGAGCAGGCTGAGGTGCTTGCCAAGATCAAATACCCCTGTTGCTGAAAAAAGAAAGGAACCGCCATGGAACTGGCCGACGAAATTATAATCGATGCCCCGCGGGACGTGGTTTACGCTGCGTTGAACGACCCCGAAATACTTAAACGCTGTATTCCCGGTTGCGAAGAGCTGATCAAGAAATCTGACACCCAACTTGAAGCCAAAGTAGTTCTCAAAGTTGGGCCCGTGAAAGCGAAATTTAGCGGAGATGTCGTGCTCAAAACCGACGGCGCGCCAGAGACGTTTTCGCTGGATGGTCAAGGCAATGGTGGCGCAGCTGGCCATGCAAAAGGCGGCGCCGACGTAACTCTGACCGAAAATGGCTCTCAGACCATTCTGCGCTACGAAGCCAAGGCCGTAATCGGCGGCAAGCTGGCGCAACTTGGGAGCCGTCTTATTCAGAGTACAGCAAAGAAACTTGCGGCCAAGTTCTTCAAATCCTTTGCAGACGTCATGTCGGAGGAATCCGTTGCTTGATCCGCACGTTTATCCGGCGGCAACAGCTTCGTTTTCGGTGCCGCATGGCACAGTCGATGTCCGAGCATGAAGACATTGTGCGTGCTCTCGACAATGGCGATCCCTAGGAAACAGCAAATACGTTGCGCTCACATATCGCTGTGCAGGGGGAAAAGTTCCGCAACCTGATGGCGTCACTAAAGAACGCACCCGAGTAACACTTCGGACTGCGGATTATCAGAAATCCCCAATAGCTTCGATCAGCGCAAAAAAGCCGCCGCACAAGATATCTGCGCGGCGGCTGGCTTTGCCTATTGGACGACCTCGCTGTAGTCGCCGCGGACTTGCACCATCACTGAAACGTCGCCCGAGTCGCGGTTGCGCCAGAACCAACCATGCTCACCTGCAAAGGCCGCATCAATGCTGCCTTCGGCACCGGTCGAGCCTCGCCCCTTCTCATAGGTGATCGACTGCCCGCCACCGTGACCGTGCAGGTCAAAGTTCACCCGACCGCCCGTCACAACCATACGATACTCGGCTGTCGCGCCTTCTTCCATGACCAGCTTCCACTCAGCCGACTCTCCCGGAGTGAGGATAAAGCTGGTTTCATCCTGCCAGACCTCGGCCTCTTGCGCATGGGCCGAGCCGACAAACAGACCAAGGACATCGTTCATCAAGCTCGACTGATCCTGGCTTTCAAGCTGGCGGTCTGCTTCGGCCTCGTCTGCAAGCTGCGATTTGATTTCACCCATCTCTTGCAGTCCGAGCACACGGCCCACGCCAGTCGGATCAATCCCGTATTCGGCCGGCAATACTACCGTAACAAGGATCACAGCGGCAGACGCACCTGCAATGATGGTCGAGCGGATAAGCTGAGCCGAGCTTGGCAGTTCCTCAAGACTTGGTCTTTCTGTATTGAACATTTTCTGAACTCCGTTACGCGGCGACAAAATAGCCGGTGATTTGATAGCCCATCAGGATGAACCCGAGGGTCATCATGACGACGTTTACGCTGTAAGCTTGTTGGAAGAAGTACGGGCTTTTGCGCCAGAACCCCATGACGATAAGGATGATTGCAAGGGCCGTAAGCTGGCCAAGTTCCACACCCACGTTGAACGCCAACAGATTGGCAAGAAGCCCTTCCGGTGCGATATCGTAGTCGAGGATCTTGGTTGCGAGCCCCATACCGTGGAACAGGCCAAAAATCAGCGTCGCAGCTTTGGTATTTGGCTGGAATCCCAGCCAGCGCTGGAACGCGCCGAGATTGTCGAGCGCCTTGTAGACGACTGAAAGTCCGATAATGGCGTCGACGATATAGGCGTTTACGCCCCAGCCGAACCACACTCCCAACAGCATTGTCGTCGAGTGACCGATCGCAAAAAGGCTGACATAGATGCCAACATCTTTGGCTCGGTAGAGAAAAAACACGACGCCAAGCAGGAACAGGATGTGATCGTAGCCTGTGACCATGTGCTTGGCCCCAAGATACATGAAGGGGATGATGTTCACGCCCCAGATTTCCTGGATATAGCCCGCGTCGCCCTCGGTAACGTTGTGGGCCAGCACCTGAGACGTGCTTAGCGCCAGATTGGTTATGATAAGGGCCAGCAGGAGCGTCGCGCGCCTGTCCAGACCCCGAGAGATTAGATTCATGGATGATCTCCGTTGTTATGTGATGTCGAAAAACCCCGATTGGGGCGACGTCACACGCGCGGAGGTCGTTCTATACCCATGTTCCTAAACGGGCCGTCCGGCACCCTGTCGAACGCCCAGTCATCCGGCAACGAGGCCAGTGAAAGCGCATTTCCCGCTTCTGGTAGAACCATTTGGCTGTGGTCATGATCGGCACTATCGTGACTGTGCCCGTGCATCGCCCACAACAAATCTTCTTCAAACCCGTGGGTATGCCCGTGCTCTGCAATAATCTGCAAATGCTCCTGCACAGTTTCGATCACTTTTGGAGCATGGCCAGAGTTTGGCTGTAGCGACCACACGATCAAAGACAGGCAAACCAATGCTGCCATTGCATTTTGCGTATATCTCTGAACTGCTCTCACGCTAACAGGTGCCTCTGCGGCTTTGTTATATCCCCTCCGGGGGGTTATCTCGGCTTATAGGACAAAACCACAAATTCACGCAAGCCATCCCGCGCCCGTAGCCCGGCTAAAACACGCCGAGGGGCAACCGGGAAGGGGCCGGCCACCGTGGCTTTCGGCCTGCTTGCCTTTGTTTTAGCTGGCGATTACGCCTCTGTTTTGCTTGGATCGATTTAAGATCAAGATTATCGCTTACGTGCGCGTGGCACCGATGGCTTCAGCTGCTTTAAACTTCCCCGCGTCCTGAATGGCTTAGGGTTTCGTATCCAGGTTCGGATGCTCTTGCACAAACGTTTCAAAGTAATCGGCAAAGGTGCTGACGATTGGCGGAAGTTGTTCGTAGGGGGGGTAATAGAGTGTGAGCCATAGGGACGTAACGGTCCAGTCTGGCATGATCCGTTTAACTTCCCCGGTTTTTAACCCATTGCCGGTGATGAAGTCCGGAAGCACACAAATACCGTCCCCGGCGACTGCAAGAGCATAAAGGAAATCACCATTGTTGGAGATAATTTTCCCACCTGCCTGCACCACCCTGTTGCCGCCAGCATGCGAGAGCTCCCAGGTTTCAGCGCTGCCTTGGGCGCTGTATGACATCAGAAACTCCGGGTTCAGATCACGCGGATGATCGGGCTCTGGAATGCCTTCAAACAGCGATGGAGCGGCAATAATGTGCCGCGGGACCTCGCACAGTTTGCGCCAGATTGTTGATTTGTCCGTCGGTGGGCCCGAGACGCGCACCGCAAGGTCGCAATTTTCCTCGATCACATCGAGCAGGGTATCGGTAAAATTGATCTCGACTGAAATGTTCGGATAGGCTAGCCGAAACCCCGAGATCACTTGCGGAAGCAAGGTGACTCCGAGTGAAACAGGTGCGGTCAGTCTTAGGTGGCCCTTGTCGGGTTGATTGGCCCGCAGAAGACTGCGGGTAACGTCTTCGAACCCTTCCAACAGCGGTCGATAGCGAGCAAGCACCGTTGCTCCGGCGCTGGTGAGTGAGACTTGTCTCGTCGTGCGTACCAGAAGCTGTGTGCCCAAGTCTTTCTCAAGCTGTGCGATGATCCGCGTCACTGACGCCGGTGCGATGTTCAGTTCCCGGGCCGCCAGCGAAAAGCTTTTCAAGTCGGATACAGCGCGCAAAACGCGGATGGGTTTGAGCTCGATCATCCCCAATTAATAATTTTGTTTTCGTCAATAATAAACCCACAAACAAGTCTATTAACTTAAACAATATCCGCGCCATCTTTGAAGCAAGTTGAACACTCGCCAAGGAGAGCAACATGATCAAAGATATAAAAGGGTTGCACCACGTCACGTCGATGGCTGCTAACGCCATCACCAATAACGCTTTCTTCACCAACACTCTCGGCCTGCGTCGGGTAAAGAAAACGGTCAATTTCGATGCGCCCGAAGTTTACCACCTGTACTACGGGGATGAGGTTGGTACGCCGGGTTCCGTCATGACCTACTTTCCTTTTGGCCAGATGCCCAAAGGAAGTAGAGGTGCCGGAGAGGTCGGCGTCACCGAATTTGCGACGCCCAAGGGTGCTCTTGCGTTCTGGCACGAACATCTTGCGTCCAAAGGTGTGACCGGGCTGACCAAAGACACTGCGTTCGGGGAAAAGCGTCTGTCCTTTGACGGGCCTGACGGCGACAGCTTTGCATTGGTCGAGTCTGATGCGCGAGGCAGAACACCCTGGTCCCAGGGCAGTGTTCCCGATGAGGCCGGAATCCTTGGGTTTCGAGGTGCTCGGTTCGCGCTGAAGGATGTCGATGCGACGGGTGAACTGCTCAACTTTATGGGATACCAGCGGGCGGAAACCGAAGGTGACGTCACTCGCTATGTGATCGAAGGGGGCAACGCTGCAGACACGATTGATCTGCAGCAGCTACCGTCAAGTACCCCAACTGCTGGTCAGGGCGCTGGGTCCGTTCATCATATCGCTTTTGCCGTCGAGGACCGTGCCGCTCAACTACGCGTTCGGCAAGCCTTGGTAGACACAGGCTATCAGGTCACGCCGGTCATCGACCGCGACTATTTCTGGGCGATCTACTTCCGCACGCCCGGTGGTGTGCTGTTTGAGATTGCCACGAACGAGCCCGGTTTTGACCGTGACGAAGACACGGCCCATCTGGGCGAGGCGCTCAAGCTGCCCACCCGTTACGAGCCACATCGCAGCAAGATAGAAAGTCTTCTGCCCTCACTTGAACCATGATGACGGAGGTTGAGATGTCTAAAGATCTCTATCAAGCGCTGGTGCGGGCACCGCAAGCTGCCCGTCCACTGGTTTTTGCCTTTCACGGCACCGGAGGGGATGAGCATCAGCTTTTCGAACTGGCTGGTGAGCTTGTTGCTGAAGGCGGAGTGGTCTCGCCGCGCGGTGATGTCTCTGAGATGGGCGCGGCGCGGTTCTTCCGTCGCGCCGCAGAAGGGGTTTATGACATGGAGGACCTTGCGCGCGCGACTGAAAAGATGATTGCGTTCATCGAAGCCCATCGCTCAGAGTATCCCGGCCACCCCGTCTATGGTTTTGGCTATTCCAACGGGGCGAATATACTGGTGTCCGTCTTTCTAAAACGTCCGGACCTTTTCGAAGCGGTCGGGCTCTTGCATCCGATGGTGACGTGGGAACCCGAAGTAAATCCGCAGCTAAAAGGGCGGAAAGTTCTGGTGACGGCGGGCCGGCGCGATCCGATCACGCCGCTGCCGATGTCGGAACGCCTGATCAAATGGTTGTCCGAGAATGGCGCTGAGGTCACATCAGACATTCACGAAGGCGGGCACGAGTTGCGCAACTCCGAGCTGACGGCCCTAGCGGCCCACTTCAACGGGGACGTCAGCCTCGGCTGAATGATCTAGCAGCGCATTCAACGTAGACAACACGGCGGCTTCTTTGCGCGCCCAGGACATGAACTCATGGATATGCTCTTCACGCTCGCGCCCCGGGTGGCAACAAATGAAATAGTTGAACCCGGTCTCGACCACAGGACCGAATGGGCAGATCAGCCGACCGTCCGAAAGCGCCGAGTAGACCAACAGAGATCCACACAGCGCGACACCCGCGCCTGCGATAGCGGCGTCGACAATCTGACCGCCCGGCGGTCTTTCGAACCGCATGGCTTTGGAAGGGTCTACCGCATTCGGGAGGCCAGCGTGTTGGCTCCAAAGAACCCAGCTGGGAACCGAACCGGCCAGCATCGGCGTTGTGTCGTACAAAACCTGTGCGGCGTTAATGTCGGCCGGAGACCGTATACTAAATGTGTTCAGCACGGCCGGGCTGGCGACCACCAGCATCAGCTCACGATGAAGCAACTGCGCATACCGGTCCGACGGCGGCTCGCTTGCATATCGGATCTCGATATCGGCCGTGGCGTGGGTTTTGTGGTCCGAGGGGTTTTCGGACTCGATGTGAACCTGAACGTCAGGGTGGTCCTTGGTAAACTTGTGCAGCCTTGGCAAAAGCCACTTACTGATCAGCGCATTGCTGGAGCTTATACGAAGTTTGGGCGCTTTCTTGGGTCGGACCTCATCTACCACTTGGCGGATTTGCAGAAACGCCTCGCTGATCGTTGGCTGCAAGCGCTGTCCTTCGGGTGTCAGATGGATCGCGCGGGTCTTTCGCACAAACAAAGGCACTCCAAGGTCAGCTTCCAGCGCCTTTATCTGCTGGCTGACCGCGCCCGGCGTGACCGAAAGTTCATAGGCTGCTTCCTTGATCGATCCGCGCCGGGCCGCCGCCTCAAAGGCGCGCAAACTCAGCAAGGATGGCAATCGGGTCAGTGGCATGGCAGCTCAAGCTTATAGTTTAGCCCAGCTAATGCATACCCGCAGAACTTCTGCTTTGTCGAGTTCAATTTACGCCCCACATCGATGAACAACAGCACCTGGAACTGAGTGAAATGATCAAGATTTACCAAATGGCCTTGCAGGGGCGTGCGCTCGACGGATGGCTGAACATCCCTCAAACGGCTTTGTGCCGTTGGTTTCACCTCAGAGTCTTCACGCGGCCCGCACGTCCAGAAAACTACACCATCCAAGCAATCACACCTAAAATTCAAGGAAGCCCGAAGTGACTTGGCAACCCTACCTCATATCGCTCGCAGCGGGCCTCGGGATTGGGGTCATCTATGGCCTAATCGCAGTCCGCAGCCCGGCCCCGCCAATCATCGCCCTTTTAGGTCTTCTTGGAATGCTTGCCGGAGAAGCCGCCGTGCAATGGATCAGGGGCCATTCCGACGCCGTGTCACAGGCCCTGCATCTGAAATCCTTTGAGGTGACAAAGACGGAGCAAGTCACAGAACCCAGCAAAACCGAAACCCTTTGACCCCATCCAACCTTAACCAAGGAATGAACAATGTCCAAACTTGATGTCCTGACCCCAGAGAACAGCCAAATCATCTTCATCGACCATCAGCCGCAGATGGCGTTTGGTGTGCAATCGATCGATCGTCAGACGCTGAAGAACAACACCGTTGCATTGGCCAAAGCAGCCAAGATTTTCGACGTACCCACAACCATCACCACGGTCGAAACAGACAGCTTTTCAGGACATACTTATCCTGAACTTCTGGACGTTGATCCGCAGGCACCTTTGCTTGAGCGCACGTCCATGAACTCTTGGGACGACCAGAAAGTCCGCGATGCTCTGGCACGAGGGGCTGCGGAAGGCCGCAAGAAAATCGTGGTCTCAGGCCTTTGGACCGAGGTTTGCAATATCACCTTCGCGCTGAGCTGCATGGCCGATACGGATTATGAAATCTACATGGTTGCGGACGCGTCGGGGGGTACGTCGGTTGATGCCCACAAATACGCAATGGACCGGATGGTTCAGGCCGGAGTCGTCCCTGTGACCTGGCAGCAGGTTCTGCTGGAATGGCAGCGAGATTGGGCGCGCCGAGACACCTATGATGCTGTCATGGACCTGGTGCGCGAACACTCCGGTGCTTACGGCATGGGCGTGGATTACGCCTATACGATGGTCCACAAGGCCCCATCGCGCACCCGCCACGCCGGCCCGACGTTAGAAGCAGTGCCCGCCGGCAAGGTCGCCGCAGAATAATCTGCCGCGCCACGTCCGCTCGGTCGCTTCATCCCTCCCCGTGAAACCGAGCGGGCGATTTTTCAGACCTTTCTCTTCTGTGCCCGTCCGATGGGCACAGACCAGTTCCGCTTTGCCAAAGGATGCAAATCATGGCCGCTCCAGACAAGATACTCTTCAACGGCAAGATCACGACAATGGATCCCGACATGCCCGAAGCTACAGCTGTGGCCATATCGGGGGATCAGATCACGGCTGTTGGTACAGACAAGGAGACACTCGGGCTTGCGGGTCCTAAGACCGAGACAATCGATCTGGGCGGCCAACGCGTGATCCCCGGGCTGATCGACAGCCACACGCATATCATTCGGCAAGGCAATAACTTCGCGATGGAGCTGCGCTGGGACCACGTTCCGTCGCTTGCCGACGGTCTGCGTATGCTGAAGGCTCAGGCGGAGCGTACTCCGGCAGGGCAGTGGATCCGTGTCGTAGGCGGCTGGTCCATCGATCAATTCGCCGAAAAGCGGCTACCAACCATTGATGAGATCAATGCGGTGGCACCGGATGTGCCTGTTTACGTTTTGCATCTGTATGATCGCGCTTGGCTGAACAAAGCCGCCCTTCGCGCGATTGGCATCGACAAGCATTTCTACGAACCCTTTGTCTCGGGCCGTCTTGAGCGGGACAACCAAGGTAACCCGACAGGTCTTGCGATTGCGCGCCCGAATGCGCAGCCGCTGTATGCGCTGTTGGACATGGCCCCCAAGCTGGATTTCGAGCAGCAGGTCACCTCGACCAAACACTACTTCAAAGCGTTGAATGGCCTTGGGTTGACCTCGGCTTTGGATTGCGCGGGTGGGTTCCTGAACTATCCCGACGATTATGGTGTTATCACCGAGTTGAACATACGCGGCGAGCAGACCGTGCGCATCGGCTATCAGCTTTTTGCTCAGCGTCCGATGTTCGAACTGGACGATTTCAAACGGTGGAATGACATCGTCAAACCCGATGAAGGCAACGCGTTCTTGAAATGTGTTGGTGCGGGCGAGATGCTGGTGGCCTCGGCCTATGATTTCGAAGACTTCAGCTACCCGCGCCCCGATCTGCCCAAGCGGATGGAAGGCGATTTGCGGCCCGTTCTTGAATTCTTGTTCGAAAACCGCTGGCCGATCCGTTTCCACTGCACCTACGAGGAAAGCGCTCACCGGTTGTTGAGGCTTATTGAAGAGGTCGGTCGTGACAAAGGGTTGGAAGAGCTGAATTGGATATTCGACCACGGTGAGACGATCTCGGAATCCACCATGGAATGGGTTGCCCGTCTGGGCGGCGGCATCAGCTACCAAAACCGCATCGCTTTTCAGACCACGGCGTATCGTGACCGCTATGGCGAAGACGCCCTACGCGAGGTTATGCCGGTCAAGAAGATGATGGCGTCCGGTGTACCGCTGGCTGCTGGTACGGATGCGACGCGCGTGTCTTCTTATAACCCGTGGCTGGCCATTCATTGGGCCGTATCGGGCAAGGGCCGCGGTGGAGACATCATCTGGAGCGCCGCGAACCGCTTGGATCGGCACGACGCGCTGCGTCATTGGACAGCTGCAGGGGCTTGGTTCAGCCGGGAAAACGGCAAGAAGGGTCAGATCAAAGCAGGTCAATGGGCAGATATCGCCGTGCTCGACCGGGATTATTTCGCAATCGCCGAGGATGAAATCACCGAGATCGAGGCCGATCTGACGCTAACTGGCGGCAAGATCGTGCACGCCAAGGCTCGTTTCGCTGCTCATGCGCCAGCCCCCTTGCCCGAACTGCCAGATTGGTCGCCCGTGCCGATCTTTGGTGCGCCCGGTGCATCAGCACGCGGTCCGGGCAGCCTGGCGGCCGAATAGCGACAGGTATCCCGGACCAAAGGAGACTTCCCATGTTGGACGACCAAAAACTAAAGATCACCTACAGCGAAAGCGACACGAAAGGACGTTATGGCGCGTCTGTGTCCGGGATCGTGAGTGAGGCGGAACTGACACTATCCAAAGTCACGCCCAGCCTTGTCATCGCGGATCATACGTTTGTCCCGGATGAGCTGCGTGGCCGTGGCTTGGCCCGTTTACTGGCAGCGCAGCTTGTGGCGGATGCCCGCGAAAAGGGTCAGCGCATCGTCCCGCTGTGCCCATTCCTGCGGTCCTACGCAGAAAGAAATCGCGAGGATTTGGCTGATGTCATCCAGTGGTAGTGTAGCAAAGTCTGCACCCGCCGTGTCAGGCTCGGCTTGGGCACCATTCGGATACCGCGCGTTTGCGCTTCTTTGGGTTGCGACACTCATCTCTAACGTTGGCACCTGGATGCACGATGTCGGTGCGGGTTGGCTGATGACAACGCTCAACTCATCCCCTGCGGTGGTTTCACTGGTGCAGGCCGCAACAACCCTGCCGGTCTTTGTTTTTGCCTTATACGCCGGAACGCTGGCGGATCGGCTTGATAAACGCAAATTGCTGATCACGGTGAATGTGGTGTTGCTGGTGCTGGTTTCGATTCTGACCGTACTGGTTCAGCTTGAACTGGTCACACCTACGCTACTGATCCTGTTCACATTGGCAATCGGAACTGGCACCGCCTTCATGGCTCCGGCCTGGCAAGCAATCGTGCCGACTCTGGTGCCGCGCGACGCGCTGCAGCCAGCCATTGCGCTGAATTCAATGGGCATCAACATCAGCCGCGCTATTGGCCCTGCATTTGCAGGCGTTTTGATTGCGTCGGTCAGTTTGGCGGCCCCGTTTGCCGTCAACGCTGTTAGCTACATCGTCATCATTGGTGCCTTGTTGATGTGGAAGAATGACGGGGGTGTTACAAAGACATCTCAGCCCGTTTTCAACGCGATGATGACCGGCATGAGGCATGTCGCGCACAATGCAGCGCTGAAAGCGACGCTGATCCGGTCCTTCGCCTTCTTCATCTTTGCTTCGGCCTATTGGGCGTTGCTGCCACTGGTCGTGCGGACTATCGAAGGTGGTGGAGCCACGCTTTATGGCCTGTTGCTGACCTTGATCGGCACCGGGGCGGTTGCGGGTGCTTTGACCCTACCAAAGTTTCGGGCGCAGCTTGACGCAAGCACCACTGCAGCATCGGGCACTGTCGGTACGGCGGTCGCAATGGCAGTTTTGGCAACGGCATCAACGCCGCCGATGGCCTATGTCGCCGCGCTTTTGGGTGGCTTTAGCTGGATCGCCGTTCTCACCACATTCAATGTGTCGGCACAAACCGCGCTGCCCAATTGGGTCAGGGCGCGCGGGTTGGCCGTAAACCTGATGGTATTCTTCGGGTCTATGGCGTTCGGATCGGCATTGTGGGGGCAGGTTGCCACCGCGACCTCTGTGTCAGCAACGCTGCTGATCGCGGCAGGCGGTCTGATCGCTGGCTTAATAGCAACGCGCAAATGCCAGCTGGGACAAGGGGAAGATCTGGACCTGACACCCTCGATGCATTGGCCCGCGCCACAAGTTGCTTTGGACGAAGACGGTTTGGCATCCCGCGGACCGGTCATGGTCGAAGTCGAGTATCGCATCCGACCCGAGGACGAAGCTGCGTTTCTTTCCGCGATCCAGGAATGGTCGGGCGAGCGCTGGCGCGATGGCGCTTATGATTGGCGCGTCTTCCAGAGTGCGGAAGACCCCGAGCTATGGGTCGAAGCTTTCATGGTCTCGTCCTGGGAAGAACATCTGGCTCAGCACGCTCGGGTGTCGCGGCAGGATCAGGATGTTCAAAAGACCGTCGCTGCTTTCGATACCAGAGAAAGCGGACCCGTCGTCCGCCATCTGATTGCGCCATGATGAGAGTGTTTGAAATGCTGCCCACACCTGCCCCAAGAGGGCACGGTCTGCCGGTTATGCTCATTGCAGCGTTGTTCGGATTTCACGGGCCTGACTGCGCGTCTGCTGGAGACCTAGGGTTTGAAGGCCGTATCGAGGCAGTTGATCGGTCGGACGTCTACAGCCGTGCAGAAGGCATTGTCGAAGAAGTACTTGTCGCACAGGGCGACTATGTAGACGCGGGCACTCCACTGCTGCGGCTGCGAAATGATCTAGAAAAACTGGCGGTTGATGCCGCGATTGCAGAGCTGGCCAAGGCCGAGGCTTTGCTGGATCAAGCACGCGATAGAATGGAACGTGCCACTCAGCTGTCCACGCGAGGGACCGCAACAGAGGTCGCCTTGCTCGAAGCGGAAACCAACCTGAAGTTGGCTAAGGCGGAAAGCGCGTTGGCCGAAACAGAGTTGAAGATCGCGCAAACGAACTATGACGACACGCTCATCCGCGCGCCGATCTCGGGCCATGTTGAAGATCCACAGGTCGGGCCGGGGTCACTGGTCGAGTTCAGTTCTGGTGACCCGCCCTTGTTTCAGATCGTGAACCTTGACCGCATGCGCGTTGTTTTCGAGATCCCATACGCCCACTGGGTCGCGGAGATGAGCGGGAATGAAGCGCGTCCAGAAACATTTTCGGATTTAGCCCAGTTTCGCATCGTGTCGGAAACTGGCGCGGTATTGCAAAAGCCATTCACGTTACTGGGTTCGGCGGTCTGGGTGGACGACAAAAACGGCAAAATCCGGGTGTGGGCGGATTTGGAGAACCCAGATCCGGCTTTGCTTCCGGGATTGAAAGTTCGTGTCATGCCCGTGACCCCTTTGAGCACCGGCGTCCAGCAGGACCACTCCATGGTCAGGCCATGACGAAACCCTCTCCCCAAGACTCCTTCAACATCAGGCATCACAAGGACGGTTCCAAATGATCAAATTCGAATTGAACGGCCGACCCGTAGAGGTTGATAACCCCCCCGACGAAATGCTGCTGCTGGTCCTTCGGGACACACTCAAACTGAAGGGCACGAAATACGGATGCGGTGCTGCCATGTGTGGGGCCTGCACGGTGCATGTGGATGGTGTGGCGTCATTCGCGTGTCAGATGTCGGTCAGCGATGTGGAAGATGCGCAGGTCACGACGATCGAAGGGTTGTCCGAAGACGGTTCGCATCCTGTTCAGAAGGCCTGGATCGAAGAACAAGTCGCACAATGCGGATATTGCCAGTCCGGTCAGATCATGCGCGCGGCGGCGCTTTTGGCGGATAACCCGTCCCCGACACGCGAAGAGATTGTCGATGAGATGAGCGCGAACCTGTGCCGCTGCGGAACCTACAACCGCATCTTCAAAGCCATCGAACGCGCATCCAAGGAGGTTTGAGATGACTATGAACATGAACCGCCGAGGATTTCTGCAAGGTGCTGCTGGCCTGACGTTCTTAATAGGAGCGGGCGGGCTGTCTTCTGTTCGCTCTGAGGCGGCAGTTGGATCATTGGATGTCAATCACTGGTTAACGATCCGGGCCGACGGAAGCATCCGTATCATTTTCCCTTCGACTGAAATGGGACAAAGCAGCTATTCCACACTGCCACAAATCCTTGCTGAGGAACTGGATGCAGCATGGGAAGACGTTGAGATCGAACAGTTGAACGCTGATGATCGGCGCTTTGGAAATCAGCTTTTTGGCGGCGTTTTGTATACTGCGGGCAGCACCGGAACGCAGTTCTACTTTGACCCGATGCGCAAGGCAGGCGCGCAGGCCCGCGACGTGTTGCTGCAAATCGCAGCGCGTGAATGGGGTGTGGACAAAGCCAGCCTCAGAACTGAACCGAGCGTCGTTCTGGGCCCTGACGATCAACAGGCTAGCTATGGCGAGCTGGCGGTTCTCGGTTCGACAGGTGTGGTCGTTCCAGATGCTGAAACCGTGACATTGAAAGACCCATCCGCGTTTCGGATCATCGGGCAAGACCTGCCGCGTCGCGACGTCCCGGCCAAAAGTACTGGTCGGGCTGAATACGCGATTGATGTGGATGTGCCCAACATGGCCTATGCAGCTGTTCTGCGCGCGCCTGTTGAGGACGAGGTACCGCTTTCCACCAACGACTCTGCCGCACGCGCAGTACCGGGCGTCATAGACATCGTGACGGTGCCGGACGGAGTCGCCGTGGTCGCGGAAAGCCTGTGGTCTGCCTTGGGTGCGCGGGGCTTGCTTGAGGTTGAATGGTCCACCACCTCACCGTTCCGGGCCTCAAACAGCGAAGACACGCTGGCAGAATACGCCGCCGCTGTCAGTGATCCTGAAGCGTCGGGGGCAACCTGGGCCGAGAAAGGCGACGCCCCTTCTGCTATTGGCAACGCTGACCGGCAGTTCTCGCAGCTTTATCTGTCGGACTATGCCTACCACGCTCAGATTGAGCCGATGGGGGCCGTTGCCGACGTGGACGCGGACGGGCAGGGGGCCGAGGTTTGGGCTGGTACGCAGACGCAGTCCTGGACTGCGCGCACTGTGTCCGAGGTGCTGGGCATCCCCGTCGAAAACGTTCGTCTGAACATGATGACCATGGGTGGAGGTTTTGGTCGACGCACGGCCCTGATGCAGAACTATGTGCGCGATGCGGTACTGTGCTCTCAGGCTGTCGGGCGACCTGTCAAAGTGATCTGGCCGCGTGAAGACGACGTCAAGCAGGGAACCTTCCGCCCCGCTGCGGCCCAAAAGCTTGAGGCAGGTCTGACTGCGGATGGTAAATTGGACGGGTGGTATCACAAGGTTGCTACGCCAACGGTTATTGGGTTTTTCAACCCGCTGCGTTGGGATGCGGTGAACCCCAACGATGTGATTTCAATGCGAGGTGCAGAGAGCAAGTTTTATGGGATCAAGGATTTCCGCGCCGATCACCTGATCATGGACCGGCACGCGCGCCTTGCCCCTTATCGCGGTATTGGCGCGTCCTACACGGCCTTTGCGGCAGAGTGCTTTATGGACGAACTGGCGGAACAGGCCGGGCGGGATCCGTTGGAGTTCCGGCTGGATCTAGTTTCAGAAAACCCGCGCGGGCAGCACCTGCTTGAGAAGGTGGCCGAAATGTCCGATTGGTACAATCGGGGTGATCGAAACTTAGGTCTTTCCTTCGCTGGCTACAGTTCATCAATGGCGGCAGGTGTGGCGGAAGTTGAAGTCGACGCGGACAGCGGAGAGATACAGATCACCAACTTCTGGGCGGCCATCGATGCGGGCCTGATCGTCACGCCGGACAACGCGCTCAATCAGATCGAAGGTGGCATTGTATTTGGTATCTCGATGGCTCTTTCCGAAAAGATCGACATCGAAAATGGCGAGGTGGTGCAGAGCAACTTCTGGGACTACGAGATCACACGCGCGAGGCAGATGCCGGAAATCGAGATCTACGTCGCAGAGGTCGACGCGCCGCCTGTTGGTGTCGGCGAGGTTGGCACTCCGATGGTGCCTGCGGCCATTGCCAACGCGTTCTATGCCGCGCAAGGCAAGCGTCTGCGCCACATGCCATTTACGCCGGATCGCGTCACCGCCACGCTGGAAACGTAGGGGCCTAAGGATGCTGCCGGTCATTTCCCTTGACCGGCGGCGCTTTTGCCAAGACCCGACTACAGACGAAGGACCCACTGTATGAGCTGGAACCCCACGCATAACCCTGAGTGCCCAAATGCCTCGGCAGACAGTGTTGAAACTCTGATCATTCCGCGCGCCCGTGATCTCGGTGGCTTTGAAGTCAGGCGCGCGTTGCCTGCGCCTGAACGCCAGATGGTCGGGCCATTCATCTTTTTCGATCAGATGGGTCCAGCAGAGTTCATCACGGAAGGCGGCATAGACGTTCGCCCACATCCGCATATCGGCCTTGGGACCGTCACCTATTTGTATGATGGCGAATTTGAGCATCGCGACAGCCTCGGCACTCATCAGATGATCTATCCGGGAGAAGTGAACTGGATGGTTGCAGGCAAGGGCGTCACGCATTCCGAACGCACCAGCGCGGAAACGCGGGCCAAGCGCAACAGATTATTTGGTATTCAAACCTGGATCGCGTTGCCAAAAGACCGCGAAGAGATGGCGCCAGATTTTGAACACCACAAGAACGCGGCTCTTCCAGAGCTTCAGGATACGGGCATCCAAGCAAAACTCATACTCGGATCTGCCTATGGAAAAACCAGCCCCGTTACGATGCAGTCCGAGACGTTTTACGTCGACGTCATTCTTTCGCCGGGTGCGCATTTCCCCTTGCCCGACGATCAGGAAGATCGCGGTGTGTATATCACCGAAGGGTCGGTTGAGGTTGCTGGTGACGTCTTCGAAGCCGGGCAAATGATGGTCTTTCGACCCGGTGACAAGATCAGCGCTCGGGCTGGTGAAAAGGGTGCGCGTCTTATGGCGCTGGGCGGGGCAACCCTGAGCGAGGAGCGTTACATTTGGTGGAATTTTGTTTCATCGTCTCGAGACAGGATTGAAGAGGCCAAAGAGTCCTGGAAGGCGGCGGATTGGGCCAATGGCCCCTTTAAGCTGCCGCCGGGTGATGATGCCGAGCATATCCCGATCACACCAGAACTTGAGCAAACCTTGCCCAATGGAAAAGACTAGCCGTCGACCTGACTGTTAGACCGGGTTGTAGGATTTCCAAAGTGCGCGAAACTCGGTCTAGAGGCCCAGAATATTTCGTGCCTGGTCGGCTGTCGCAACCGGGCGATTGTATTGGTCACAGATCTCTGCAGTGCGCGTTACAAGCGCTGCATTTGATGGTGCCAGCGTATTGCGATCTAGGCGTACGTTATCTTCGAGGCCGGTTCGTGCATGGCCGCCAGACGAAATTGCCCAGTGGTTCAGAACTTCCTGCTGGGCACCAATGCCAGCTGCGCACCACGGCGCACCTGGAAATATCCGATTGACTGTTTTCACATAAAAGTCAAAGACTTCGCGATCAGCAGGCATTGCATTTTTCACACCCATCACAAATTGCACATAGGGCGTATCCTTGATTTGCCCTTTCTTGTGCATCTCGGCCGCCTTCAAGATGTGGCTTAAGTCGAAGGCTTCGATCTCTGGTTTGACATCATAGGTAACCATCTCAGCCGCCAACCAGTCGACCAGATCAGGTGGGTTCTCGTAAACGCGGGTCGGGAAGTTGTTCGAACCTACGGACAATGAGGCCATATCAGGCCGCAGCGGCAACATGCCGCCGCGCGTCTTGCCCGCGCCGGACCGCCCGCCCGTCGAAAACTGTATGATCATGCCGGGGCAGTGTTTCTCTAACCCTTCTTTCAATCTCGCGAATTTTTCAGGATCGCTCGACGGGGTTTGATCATCGTTGCGAACATGTGCATGGCAGATCGTCGCTCCTGCCTCGAATGCCGCGTGTGTGCTTTCGATTTGCTCCTCGACCGTTATCGGCACCGCCGGGTTGTTGGCCTTGGTCGGCAATGATCCGGTGATCGCAACGCAAATGATGCAAGGCTCTGCCATGTCACGCCTCTTTGGGGGCAAGAACGAAATCGAATTCAACGTCCCAGTAAGGACCCTCAAAGCCAACTTCCGCAGATCGTGCCGGATCATCGACGCGGTTGAATTCGGCGATTAGGCTTTCTTTGACCCCAAATACCGCATCCGAATTGATATATTGGTCATCGGGATCGAAGATATGAGTGGTCAGATCGTCGTAGCCGTCTTTGGAAACGATGTAGTGTAGGTGCGCCGGGCGGTACGGGTGCCGACCAAGACGCTTCAACAGATCGCCGACCGGCCCGTCATCCGGGATTGGATAATTCTTTGGTCGTACAGCACGGAACCAATAGGTCCCATCGGCACCGGTTGTGAAGACGCCGCGCAGGTTGAAATCCGGTTGAATGCCTTTCTGCTGTACGTCGTAAAAGCCGTCATCATTGGCTTGCCAGACGTCAATTTTGACACTGTCCAGCGGGTTGCCGTCCACATCAGTGACACGGCCCCGCACCACCATGTCCTCACCCTTTTGGTCGAGACAAATGTTGTGTCCCATCTCGTATTCCGGGGCGCCCCCTACATGGAACGGACCCAGCACGGTGTTCTCAGAGGCCCCGGTTGGGCGACGAGAATTCACGGCGTCGACCAGCATCGAAACGCCTAGAACGTCGGACAACAGAATATACTCCTGCCGCCAGTCGTCGCACATGTGCCCAACCTTGGTCAGGAACATGATCGCCTCGAACCATTCCTGCTGCGTTGGTTCGATTTCCTTTACCGCTTCATGAAGCTTACGGGTGATGACCTCCATCACCTGCTTCAGCCGTTCGCTTTCTGCGTTTTTGTTCCGTGCCGTGACGACCTCGGCCGAGTTTTCCTCGGTGAAGTATCCCATCTCATGCGAGTCCATTTTGGCCTCCTGACTTGTGTAAGTTTGCTCCAGATTGGCTCATCGCGAAAGCACCGTGGTCAAAGCGCGGTGCAGTTCGGCTTCGGCATCCGAAGCCATATTGGCTGAGCGCCATGCCACATGTTGATCAGGACGGACCAACAAACAGCCCGTATCTGAAATCTCGGATGCGCGCGCCCAATCCCCGGTGTGGTCAACATAGGTCTGGCGCGGGCCGATGATGTGACATCGAATGGGCATGCCCAGCTCTTTCGAAACGGCCTCGGCCGCAGTTACCCAAGCCTCGCCACCAATTCCGGTCAACACGGTGAATTCTCCACGACCGCACAGATCCAGCGTTGAATGCTTGTTTCCTGTATCATGATCGAACACCCAGACATGCGGAATGCGCGCACCGGGCCATGTCGTCGGCTGGTAGTGCAGCTCAGCATCCTGATCAAAACCGGGATTGGGTTGACCATCCGTTTCAATCGCACAGGAGTCGTAGCGCTGGTTCATTTCCACACCATGCGCATCAAACTCATATTTCTTGAAAGCAATCGACTCGCGAATGGCCTGTCTTTGTGCCGCAGCTTCAGGCGTTGATCCCGAGCGTGCCTCAAGGTTGCTTTGCATGACCTCAGGGTCGACACCTTCGGCCATTCCGAGTGACTCAAAGATCGGTCCGAATTCGCCAATGGATTGATTGGCTCGCGTAACAATCTGCTTTGCAACCGGTGCGCGTTCTTCGCTGTAGCTGTCGAGCAAACTCTCTCCGGCATGGCCTTTCAGGACAGCCGCCAGTTTCCAGGCGAGGTTGAAGCTGTCCTGTATCGAGGTATTCGATCCCAAACCATTTGACGGCGGATGACGGTGCGCCGCGTCACCCATGATGAACACGCGGTCCTTCTGCATATGGGTCGCGTACATGTTGTTGACGGTCCAGGTGTTGGCGCTGATCAGTTCGATCTCAAGCTCGGGGTCGCCAACAAGCTGGCGCGCTACCTGCGTGGCCATGGCCTCGTCAACTTCGGGCGCTGGTTGGTTGATGTCATAGCCCCAGACAATGAGCCATTCGTTCCATGGGCGAACCATGCGGACCAGACCCATGCCTATGCCACCGACATTCGCACCCGGCTGCATCACCCAATAGAGGACCGACGGCCGATGCGCGACGTATTTGCTGAGATCTGCGCGGAACAGGATGTTCATGGACCCGCCGACACCCATCTGACCTTCGAACGGTAGACCTGCATGTTCGGCGACCAGTGAATTGCCCCCGTCTGCGCCGACCAGATATTTTGACCGGATCGTGATTTCTTCGCCCGACAGACGATCCAGGCAAGTTGTCGTTACACCGTCTGCATCCTGTTCATGGTGCAAATATTCAGTGCTCATGCGCGCTTGAGTCCCACGGCGGCAGGCCGTGCCGAACAGAATGGGTTCCATGAACGTCTGTGGCAGATCGTTCATCACGGTCGGGCTGGACAGCAGGTGTTCTGCCTTGGAAAGCGGGTGATTGCCCCAGCTTTTCATGCGCCCGATTTCCTCGCCTGCGAGGCTTTCGCAGAACACATTTTCACCCATCAAGTCCTGATGCGCAGCGTGCATATAGGCTTCGGCCTCGACCTCGTGACCAAGGTCGCGCAGCACCTCCATCGTGCGTTGGTTGGTGATATGCGCGCGTGGCGTATTGGCCAGCCAGCGATAGCGGTTGATGACCATGTTCTCGACGCCATAGCTCGACAGCAAAGCCGCCGTTGCAGACCCCGCAGGTCCGGTCCCGATGATGAGGACATCCGTTGTTATGGTGGCCATGTTACGCCTCCCTCTGTTTGTCAGATTGAATTGAGTTGAGGCCGTCCTTTGGGTTCGTCAGCACAAGGCGACGGCGCACAGGGAAAATCTGCAGCCCAGTCTTTTCTGAGATCAGCCCCCACAGACCGCGCGGAGCGAAGAGCATGACGGCGATCCCGATCAACCCAAGCACCATGAGGTACCAGGAGCCGTAGTCAGCCAGCAGGCTTTGTAGGATGAAGAAGATCAGCACACCCAGGATCGGGCCTTCGATGGTGCCGATGCCTCCGATCACGACAATAAAGATCACGTAAGCCGTCCAGTCGGTGACCGAGAACGCAGCATCCGGTGAAATCCGCAGCTTTTGCACATAGATCAACGCGCCGGTCAGCCCGGTTCCAGCGGCTGAGACCAGATAGACCAGCCATTTCATCCGCACCGCATCAACGCCAACAGACTTAGCCGCTTCGACATTGTCCCGTACCGCGGCCAGCGCCAGCCCGCGTTTGGTTCTGAGCAGCCAGTAGATGCCTGCGATCGTTGCGATCACCAGTGCCAAGGCCAGCCAATAGGTCAGGATGTCCCGCGCTGCCGCGCCTCGAACGTCAAATGTGGTCTGGATCCACTCGGTCGCCCACATCTCACGCGTTGCTGTGCGGGGCAGAGAGGTTCCGGTGCCGCCGCCCAGAACCTTCCACTGGGCCACCAGCAGGCGCATGACCTCGGCGATGACCCATGTGCCGATGGCGAAGTAAGCCCCTTGCAGCCGGAAGGCGAAAAAGGCCGTGGGGATGGCGACAATCAGGGCTGCTATACCTCCCAAAAGGATGGCCGGAACCGGGTCCATGCCCCACAGGATGACACCGCCGAACATGGCATAGGCTCCCATGCCTACGAACGCTTGCTGCCCGACGGACACCAGCCCGCCATATCCTGCGAGCAGGTTCCAGAATTGCGCCAGAACCAACATGGTGAAGATAAAGAATAGGTCCTGGATCAATCCCCGGCTGGCAAAAGTTGGCAGCAGGATGAACAGGATGATCAGGGCGATACAGACGGCTCCGGCGCTGTAAGACGCGCGGGTCTGTGTCTGGACGCGGTACATTGCAGTATCAGTCATCAGTCCACCGCCCTTGGAAACAGGCCTCTGGGTTTGATCAGAAGCACGATGAGAAAGGCCAGATGACCGGCCAGGATTTGCCATTCGGGATTGATCGCCGCGCCAACGGTCTGCGCGACACCGATAATGATGCCTCCGATCAGCGTGCCCCAAAGGCTGCCGAGGCCACCAATGATCACGGCCTCGAAGGCATAGATTAGGCGCGCGGGGCCGATATTGGGGTCAAAGTTCGCCCGCATTCCCAGATACAGCGCGGCCAAGGTCACAACGAGCATTGCGATGGCAGTTGCTGTGGCGAAGATACGTTCTGGCCGGATACCCATCAGACCCGCTGTCACCGCATCATCCGAGGTCGCGCGGAAAGCACGGCCCAGTTCCGTCCGATAGAAAAGCTGGTTCAGACCGACAATCACAAGGATCGCAGAGGCAAAGGTCAGCAGCGGTAGAACGCCGAGGTTCAGCCCGCCCATCTGAACGGATGCCGTTGCGATTTCGCCCGCAGGCAGACGCTGGCTATCCGCCGAGAAGCCTTCGAGCAGAGCGTTCTGCAAAACGACCGACAGACCGAACGTTACGAGCAAAGGCGGCAGGATATCAGGCCCCAGCACGCGGTTCAGCACATGTTTCTGCAAAGCCCAACCCACGCCAAACATGATCGGCGCGGCAATGATTGCTGCCAGAAACGGAGGCAGCCCAAGCAACGAGACCAGCAGAAGTATCAGATAGGCGGCAAAGACGATCAGATCGCCATGGGCCAGATTGACCAGACGCATGATCCCGAACACGAGGCTCAGCCCTGCGGCGAACAGCGCGTAGAGCCCGCCCAACAGAACGCCCTGAATGATGGTATCGATCCAGATCATGCGGCAGCTCCTCCGAAATAGGCGTCGTGTATGGCCTCGCGGCTGAGCGTGTCTGCGGTGCCTTCCAACGTGACGCGACCCTCCATCATGCAATAGACGCGGTCGGCAACTTTCATCGCTTGTCCTATGTCCTGCTCCACCACGATCAGGCTGGCTCCGGCCTCCTGAATGCGAGGCACGGCGTCATAGATGTCTTTGATGACCACGGGTGCCAGGCCGAGACTGATCTCGTCACACAGCAGAACGCGTGGGTTGCTCATCAGGGCGCGGCCTATGGCCACCATCTGCTGTTGTCCGCCAGACAGGGCAGTACCGGGATGGTTCCGGCGCTCTTTCAGGATCGGGAACAGGTCGTAGATTGTTTGCAGGGACCAATGGCCCGATACCTTTCGGCCATAGGTGCCTATCAGCAGGTTTTCCTCGACACTTAGGGAAGGAAACAGCCGGCGCCCCTCGGGCACCATTGCCACCCCGCGTGCCATGATCTCATCTGAGGTCAGATCGCCGATGGGTTGGCCATCAAAACGCACCTGATCAGACCCGTTGGTCAGAACCCCCGAAATCGAGCGCATGAGGGTCGATTTCCCGGCCCCGTTTGCGCCGATGATGGCAACGGTTTCACCTTCGTTCAGGTGGACGTCCACACCGAACAGGGCTTGGAAGTCGCCGTAATGGGCGGTCAACGCGTGGGTCTCCAACAGGCTCATCAGACTTCGATCCCCAGATAGATTTCTTTGACTTCCCGGCTGTTCATGATCTCGTCTGGGTCGCCCAGACCGATCACCTTGCCGAAATCCAGAACCAGCAGCCGTTCGACGACCGAGGTGAGCGCATGCAGGACATGTTCGATCCAGATGATCGTCACTCCGCTGTTGTGCAGTCCCTTGATGGTGTTGATCAGCGCGGTGCATTCCGCGTCGGTCAGCCCCCCGGCGATTTCATCCAGCAACAAAAGCTTGGGGTTTGTTGCCATTGCGCGGGCCAATTCCAGTCGCTTGCGTTGCAGCAGACGCAAACCACCGGCGGGGTCATTGGCCACATCCAGCAATTCCGTTTGCTCAAGAATACGGGCGCAGGCCTGTTCGACCTCATGTTCTGACTTGCTCTGCCCATGGGTCGCGGCCACCAACAGGTTTTCGAACACTGTCAGATGATCAAACGGCTGAGGGATCTGGAACGAGCGCCCTATACCTGACAGGCAGCGTTGCATGGGCGGCACGCGGGTCACGTCCGTCCCGTCAAAATGGATTGATCCCGTATCAGAGGTCAGATTGCCCGTTATCAGGTTGAACAGCGTCGACTTGCCCGCCCCATTCGGGCCAATGATCCCGAGGGCCTGCCCCTGCGAGACATCAAAACTGACATCGTCAGTAACGGTGAGCGCACCAAAGCTTTTGGAGACGTTTTTGAGCGAAAGAATGGTCATACCAGTGTTCCTGCCCCGGAGATGATCCGGGGTGTTTGTTGCGTTGCAATCAAGAGATTTCTTCCATCACACCTGCGGTCGGGATTTCGGGTGCCGAGGAATTGTCAACGATCACGAGGTCATAGCTGCCATTGTCGAGCAGCCTCCATTGCCCACCTACCAACGGCGTTTTCGCAACGTTCTGAGCGGCGAAGGGGGGCAGGCCCGCGCCATCAAAGGCGATCCGGCCAACAATTGAATCCAACTGCGTGGCAGCGATAGCCTCGGCGACCGCATCGCCATCACCCGCGTCATCAACGCGGCCCATGACGTTGGCTGCCATTTCGAACAATGCGTGCACAAAGCCGATGGGCTGGGTCCACTGACGGCTGGTGGCGGCCATGTACCCTTGCGCCAGTTCAGCCGAGCTTGCGCCGGTGAGCGATGACGAGAACGGATGGGTGGGGGACCACCAGACTTCGGAACTCAGGTTGTTGCCCGCGTCGCCCAATGCCTCGACCGCTTGCGGGAATAGAATGGCTTTACCAATACTCGCGGCTTTCGGGGTGAAGCCTTGTTGCTTGGCCTGGCTCCAGAACGTCGTGAAGTCAGGCGGGATCGGAACTCCGGTCACGATTTCAACATTGGCCTGCCGGAACGCGTTGATCTGGGCTGAGAAATCATCAGTCAGGTTCTGGTATCGCCCGGGATCCGTCAGTGAGTAGCCCAACTCTGAGAGAACAGGTGGGAAACCTACATTCGGGTCGCCCCAGGCATTGCCATCACCGTCATTTGGGAACAGAGCACCGACCTGTTTGTTGGTCTCCAACTGGCTCCACATAGCCGTGAAGACCGAGATCACGTCCTCAAGGCCCCAGAAGAAGTGATAAGCGTAATAGAACGGCTCCCAACTGGCTGGATCACCGGGATTGCCCTGCTGGCCGATGAACCATGGCTGCCACGGGGCAACAGTGGAAATACACGGCACTTCCTCGGCCTCACAGGTCGAGGCAACCGGGTTGGTGGTTTCGGGTGTCGAGGCAACCAACATCAGGTCGATCTCATCATCCACAATCAATTCGCCTGCCACATCTGCTGCACGGTTCGGGTTCGATTGGCTGTCTTTGACGATGACCTCAAAATTCGCTCCCGCCTCGGACGCGGCGAAATTGTCCAAAATGTACTTGTCCGCCTCGGAAAACGCAGCCAAAGGCCCTGATTGCGGGCTGACATAGCCCAGTTTGATTTTTGCGCCCTGCGCGATAGCAGGTGCAGCGAGCGCACCGGCGGCCAGCCCGAGGCCAGTTGCGGCGCTGGATTGCAGCAATTTGCGTCGTGTGATCATGTGTCCCTCCCTTGACACCGTGAACTCAAACGCTTGGGGCATTTCCCGCCCAAGCATTTTGAAGCAGCGCCCGCAGCCCATCAGAAGTGACAGGTTGCGGGTTCCAATACGGATTTTTGAGTGCGATTTCGGTGGCACGATCCAGATCGCTTTCTGAAAGACCAAGGTCTTTCAAAGCCATTGGAGCGCCCATTCTCGTGGCAAAATCCCAAAGCGCCTGGCCCGGTTCAGAACCGCCAAGAACGTCTGTCACGGGTGCCAGCAAATCCGGCACACCCACCGCATTGTAGGCGATGGCATGCGGCAGAACGATCGCGTGGGTTTCCGCATGTGGCAAATTGAAGGACCCGCCCAACGTATGGCAAAGCTTGTGATGCAGCGCCATTCCGACCAAACCAAGTACCGTACCGCAGGCCCAAGCGCCGCGCTGTGTTTCTTCTCTGGCTTTGAGGTCGTCAGGGTTTTCGACAACAGTCGGCAGACCTTCCGCAAACGCCTTTAGGCCGTCGATAGCCAAATCCGTAGTCTGCTCTGTTCGGTCTTTGGCATAGAGCGCCTCGGCGGCATGAGCCATCGCATTCAAAGCACTGGTTACGGTCATTGCGGGTGGTAGTGATGCCACCAGTTCAGGATCGTACAGAATGACCCGCGGCAAAACCTTTGGGTCTGTCAGGGTGGTTTTGATACCGTCCTCAGTCTGACCCAGGATCGGAGTAGCCTCGCTGCCGGCATATGTGGTCGGGATAGCAATCTGTGGCAAGCCGGTCCGTAGGGCAATCGCCTTGCCTAAGCCAATCGTCGACCCTCCACCGATAGAGACAATGCTATCGGCTTTGACAGACAACGCATGTTCAATCGCTTCTTCAGTTACGTCGACCGGGGTGTGCATCGTTGCCCGAGTGAAGACACCCGCCGCACGATCCCCGACAGTTGTCGCAAGTTCCATAGCCATATCGACTTGCTGAGGTGTCGACAGCAACAGTGCTTTGCTTGATCCCAGCACCGATAGCTCTGTGCAGATGTCGTCACGCAAACCTGCTCCGAACCGGACCTTCTGGCCATTGATGCTGGTGGTGTTGAGAGCCATGGGACGAGTTCCTGACAAGCGCTGGATTGCGGTTCTGAGGCAAACGCTAGCAGGTCAAAACTGCACTCTTGATCGAATTTTCGACACTCAATATAACTTTGCGTTATGAAGCTTGATCCGAGACATCTCGAAATTCTTGCGGCTATTGTCGAGGCCGGAGGCTTAACCGAAGGCGCTGCTTTACTTGGGAAATCGCAGCCCAGCGTGTCCAGAAGTGTCTCGTTGTTAGAAGACCGGGTGGGGGAGCCATTGTTCCTGCCCACCCGAAGGCCATTGCAACCCACTGAGCTTGGTCTCGCTTTGGCTCAGGAGGGACAGAGAATTCTGAACGCGGGTCGTCATGCGAGCCGACTGGTGGACGAGCACCGTCAAGGTCTTGCTGGTGCGGTTCGGGTTGCGGGCACACCGATCTTCATGGACGGCGTTATCTCAAACGTGATTGCAGAGTTTCAGGCCCAGTACCCCAATATTCGGATCGACCAATCCTATGGGTACCCCACCGAGCTTTTGTCAAAGTTGTCAGCCGAGACTTTGGACGTAGCTATCCTTCCCATGCGACCCGCGGACGTATCCGAAGACTATGAGTTCCGCCAGATTTTGCCGGGGCGAAACGTCATAGCTTGTCGCGCGGGGCACCCGTTGGCGCGCAAGAAAGAGGTGAAGCTGGAGGACATAACCGAGTATTCCTGGATTGCGCCACCTGCAAACAGCCCGCTGTTTCGTGACTTGCGCAACACGCTGGACGGCATTGGGGTGCGAGACCTCAAAATCAGTTTCACCGGAGGCTCGCTGAGTGCAGTTGTGAACGTTCTAACGGGTTCGGATTCCCTGACGGTTCTGCCGTTTTCGGTGGTCTTCATGATGCAACGGCAAAAAACTCTGACAGCACTGCCGATAAAAATTGGTGATCCTGACCGACACTTGGGATGCGTTACGCTTAGCGCCCGAAAAATGTCGGCTTCGTCAAACCGAGTACTGGAGTTTATCAAACTGAAGTTCGAAATGCTTGATCGATTGATCTGTAGTGCAGTGTGATCTATCTGATCGGTTTGTCTTGAAAAACCATATATATTTCAGTTATTTATGGATCTTCGACGTACCTGCGCAACAGTTGTGGCATTGGGGTATGCGATCAACGGGTCAGAAAAGATCAACTGATGCAGTGCCTTCCAGCATGATCTATGCAAGAGCTTTGAACTTTGTCTTGTGTGTCGCACTTAGACGATGATGCCATGACAGCACGGCCAACTGGTTGGTCCGTCGGTCAAATAGATTCGAGGCACTAGTTCCGGGCATATTTGATCTCGAACCGAACGTAATTCGACGAGTTTTCGATTGGCGGCTTGAAATAACAGTTGGTATCCCGCAAGCATTCGGGAAATCATCGTCTCGTTCGGGGAGCACCTGGTAAGGGACGCGTTTTGTCTTAAGTGATTTAGTTCAAAGGATTATGATGCGCGCGGTCTTACTGATTTTTTCGCTTATTTTCTTGGGATTTACTGGAACTGCTCAAGCGCAAAACGTCATCCCTCTTTCAGAGAAGGGTGGGTTGTTCGCAGCCTACGTGGTTCCGAGGGATGATTTCAATCGCGTGGACGTTCAGTTGATTGTTTTGTCTGGCGTGTACGATGACCCGGAGCCATCAGGTACAGCTCATCTAACTGAGCATTTGAGCGCGTTTTCAGCGGACGCCACAATACTTAGGAAGCCACGAGAGCGCGACGTTTACGCGACAACGCATAACGTAGCGACGGTGTATACGAACTCTGGCGTTCCTTCTGACATAGAAATGTTGTTGCGGCTGTCTCGTGCCGTTCTGGACACGCCGTCATTGCCGGAAGGGTTTGCGGAAAGCGAAATTGATATCGTTCAGCGTGAAACACTGCTGCGCGAAAGACAGTCTCCGCTCCGCTGGCTCAGGAGAATCGCGCTTCAAAACCTCTATGGCACTCTGCGCGGCCGAGCGGATAACACCATTGAAGACCTTCCAAAATTGAACCTTGAGAAAGCCTATCAATTTCACAAAACACACTATGTGCCGTCCAATGTAATGTTAATCGTTTCGGGGAAAATTGAACCTGAAATCGCCGAGAAACACGTTGCTCGTATATTTGAAGACACGGAACTCTCCGAGGTTCCTCAGAAATCCTGGTTAGACCACAAACCGGATCCCGGGCTCAGATTTGTAGAACGCGTTAGGTCTGACAACCTGGCGCGCGACGCAATCCAGTTTGCAAAATTCGTTGACTTCGAGGATCGGTCAACCAGCATAGATATGCAGGGCGCATTTTTTATCACCAGCGATATTTTGAACGAAAGGCTTTACAAGGCCCTGTACTATCAGGACGAGCGCGTTTTCGATATTGATGCAGACTGGTATTTTGCCAAGAATGCTGATTTGGAGCTTACCATCGATTTGCACCTGATGCCCGGCTTCAGCGTGGATGAGGCGCACAGCCATTTGACAGAGACTCTGGCAAATTTGTTGAACGAACCGATCACCAAAGATGAAATCAATCGAGCGCGCCAGACACAGATCGTCGCAGCCCAGAATGCTGCCCGCCGACCAATCGCGTTTCTGTCCTTTCTAAAGAATGTGGCTTCGGATGGTTTTCCACCCGTCACACCGTCGGTGTTTGTCGACATTTTGAACGACACAACAGATCAGGACGTTATTGAATTTGCCGAAAAGGTCATCAAGCCATCGGCCACATCCGTCGTTTTGGCCGAGAAAGCAGATTAACATGCGAACATTTAAAGGCCGATTCATTTCAGCAGTCTTGATGGTTCTTGGCCTGCTTTCTGCTCAGCAGGTCAAAGCAGAGCTGATTGCAACGACTGGTGAGGCGAAGATCGTTTATCTGCAGCCTCTGACCAACGGAATTTCAGAACTCACCCTGGTTTGGCCGATTGATCGACCGGAAATAGACCGTGTGGCCGCCTTGCGTGCTGGTCTTTCGAGTGTCGTGTCGGGAGGAACATCAAGCCGTTCGTCGTACAAAATTGCTGAGTACAAGCGGTTGAAAGGGATCCGGCATTACGTCGAAACAAGTCGCAATAACCTGATGCTAACTGTCTCTGCGCCGAACGAAGTCTTTCCAGAGACCATCGTCCACCTCGAAAATCTTTTGCTTGAGCCGGAATACTCGGACGACTGGTATGCAAGAGAGCTGCAATACTCCGGCCTTATCAAGTCTACGAGGACCAGAAGACCTGACGATGTTCTGAACGAAGTAGCGGCTTTTATGCAGTACGAACCCGGTAAAGAAGACTCTGAGGTTGGGAATGGCGAGTTTCGTTTTGGCCGACCCGCTCAGGCAATCCTAAGATCTGGCGATCAAGAAGTAGAGCGCCGTACCCTTCAACTGATCAGAAAGCTTCGTCAACCGGAAGGAAAATGGGAATTGCCTATTGCAAAATGGGCTGAAGCATTAGTTGGCACAGACAAAGAAGCGTTCACACTTCCAACAGGTGTCATTCACTTCGCCGATCCCGACTCTACCGAGATGTTGATCCTTTTTGTTAAGGCTGAAGAATTTGCAAATGTGGCTGACCAGGTTGGGACAAATGTTTTGGTGGACTACATCGGGGCCAATCAAGGATCCGAGATGTTTCGGATGATCCGACAGGAAATGCGCGCGGCTTACGATCCACGCTCTGACTTCGTTGTCATTGGAAAGAAAAAGGCGATTATCTCATTAAGCGCTACGGTTGAAGCGGTGAAGTGGCCCGAAGTCTATGGGAAAATTAGTGAGATTTACCAGAGTGTTCGCAACGGGAAGGTAGAACAACAAGGTTTGGAAATTCAGTTCGGTAAGTTGGACCGGGCTTACTATCACGACTTTTTCACAGAGCCTGTATGGGGAACGCGGCAATACCTTCATGAATATCCCCAAGGTACTGACGGCACTATCGAAATACCGCTATTCAGCGCGTTTCAAACTCTTTCGTTGGAAGAATCGGCGGCAAACTCGAAAGAGCTTCTACCGCCACTGGAAGAGTTCCTGCTCATTCTGATCGGTGGAGGTAACCCTCCATCGGACATCTTGCGGTCAAAAGGTTATTGCTCGCTGCCAAAAAACACCCCCTTAAGATTTTGCCTTGATGTGCTTTCGAATGCAGAAAACCTTTGAAAGAAAAGCAAGTGTCGTCGTTGCAAGATGGTCTTTATGTGGCAAGCATTGGTTCATGCCGGGCTCTTTTGCAGCGCACAGCAGTCATAGGTGCATAATCGTCATCGTTACGGCGACTTTGAGCGAGATGCTATCGACGCCGAGCAGCGCCTCAAATGGCCTTATCTTTGCCCGTTAACAGATCCATCGATGGTTGCTGATTGTGTCAGGCAGTCGCGCGGGATTGCAAAAGGGTTAGTCTGTTGATGCTTATCGCGAATTGTACCACAGCACGCCTATTCACAGGATCGTTTGGCTGTGCATGCATCGGAAGGCTGCGATTAGGTCCATTTGTTAGCGTTCATCAATAAAATGCCTACAGTCGGTCCGATCGAGTGTTTTCGGCTAAGAGCACATCGCAGCAAGTTCAAAGCAGTTTCTTACTTGGGATTTGCGACAAAAAGGCTGGTTGCAGGGTTCAGATCGTCATTTGGATCCGTCAGAATACCAGCCGGGAAAGACACTGATATAGGTCGATCCTTTGTATCGAGGCAGAGCATGTGGTTATTGTCTCCGTCGCCCAGATCTGCAAGCGCTGCGGGTGTCACAATGCGCTGAGATCCATTTTCGGCCTCTACGGTTATACTGTACAAATCACGTTCCACATCGCCAGGATCCTTGCCGTTGGCCAGCGTAACGCCACCCGCCCAGGTTACCCGAACGGCCTGTAAGGTGTTGTCACTTGGACAAAGGCTTCCTCTGGTTCGACGTGGTCCCAAGTTTCCGACCAAAGTCCAATCCTCAACAACCTCGGCAAAGATCATTGAGGGCCCGTCTTCCAACGGAGTCACGGCTACAGTGGCACCTCGAAAATCAAGTGTCCCGTCGATGGAATGAAGGTGTCCAATAACCTCGACTTCGACAGGAGGATCTTCGGGAAGGGTCCCAAAATCCCCGATGAGAAGCACGGTGCGCAATTCACCAGGATCGGTCGCGGGCAACACTGAAGCGCAGTGCATTGTTCCGATCTGGCCTGACTTTGTTACAACTCTGAAGTCACCTGCCTGCAAAGTTTCCAGATCTATCTCGGTCGAAAGAATGACAGGCATCCCGTCTTTGCCCCTAGAACCCCTGCAAATGAGATTGGCTACTCGAGGTAACGCCTCGAGCCCGTGGAAAGCAGAAAGCAACTCGGCATCTTGTCCTCCGGCTGAATTCGGCAATCCGAGTTCTGGGGTTGTATCCAAAAGATCTCGGCTTGATACGTCCTGCGCATATGCCGCCGTGCCCGATATTGCAATCGCAGTGGCCGGTGCGCGTAATACGCTTGCTTGAATCAATCTCCTAAAACGTCTCAGCAATAAGGTGTTTCTCCTTACTTGGTTTTGGGGGCCGCAGATTTGCGGGCTGTTACCCGTTAGAATTTTGGGGACACATGCAAACAAGTTTGGCTGTCCGTGCCGCTATGCCATCTCCAATAGCATATCTGAAAGAGTGCGCTCGGAAAGGGCGCCCGGTGCACCAATTGCTACAAGCCTGGTTTCTGGTTTGCGGTCTCCCCAAACTTCATCCCGTGCGATGTCCATGCGCTTTCCGACGACCTGAACAAGAATGCGATGGTCGGGGTCTTCTTCACTGAAAACAAAACCCTTGAGACGATAGACCTCACCAGGAAGATTTCGAATAGCGCTGCGGAGAGAAGATAAGCTTATCGGGCGTTCAGCTTTCATCATGGTTGTAGAAAAGCTGTCTGAATGACTGGCGTCGTGGCAACCGCAGTCGGGGCCATGCTCATGATGATCGGGTATTTCTGTTTCAAGTTGCTCTGCGTCAAAGCGACCAACGGAGAGTAGAATGTTCAGCGGGACGTCCGCGTTGACAGCTTCGACCAATCGATATCGGCGGAATCGAGACCCCAGCCAATCGTGCACCTTCTGAACTGTGGCCCTGTCGACAAGATCAACCTTGTTCAGAATTACCATGTCCGAAAACGCAATTTGACGGAGCTTCAGTTCCATTTGTTCTGGCGCAGCGAATA
This sequence comes from Ruegeria sp. CF8, assembly GCF_056537285.1. Lineage (NCBI taxonomy): Bacteria > Pseudomonadati > Pseudomonadota > Alphaproteobacteria > Rhodobacterales > Roseobacteraceae > Ruegeria > Ruegeria sp. CF8. Next base: position 118,363 of record NZ_JBQFRG010000011.1, read on the forward strand.
GTTGTTCCGCGTCGACAAGACACATGAGGCTGTCCAAGCGGATCATGTCGCGGAACCGTTGATCCGTAAACGTCATCGCGATTGACGATGGGTCCGACACGCCGCTTGCTTCTAGGACGATGTATTCCGGTTTCTCAGGCCGGGCGAGAACGGCCTCTACTGTTTCGATCAGGTCATCTCGGATCGAGCAGCACACGCAGCCATTTGCCAAACTCATCACGTCCTCTTCGAGGCCAACCACCAAGTCAGCGTCAACGTTTATTGATCCAAAGTCATTCACCAGAACTGCAACCCGCAACCCGTGATTGCCTGTCAGGATGCGGTTCAAAAGTGTTGTCTTACCGGCTCCTAGAAAGCCGGTAAGGATCGTTACGGGGATCGCAGAGGTCGAACCGAATTCAATCATTGTTCGATCTCCTCTCAGTCTTCATCACGCGGGCCGATTACATCCGAAACTTTGATGGTAAAGTCCTGCGGCCAGTCCCCGCCGGGTGCTCGGAAAACGTCAGTTGGGTAGTATTCGCGTGGATCGATCTCCATATCGCGGTACTTTTGGTCTTGCTGATCTGCTCGAGTGAGCCTCGGATTCGGCAATGTGATTTCATCCGGAAGCTCAATACGCCCGGCCTCGGCCGCCGCCGCCAGTTCGCGAAATGGCGGGACAGTGCCGGATTTTCCGGGCAGTGCAGCTTTCCTGTACCAGATCGCATCCTTGGTCACGTTCACAACGGCTACATCGAGACCCCATTGGAACAGACCGTCATAGTGGGCGCGAATACCAGCCAGCATTTCAGCGTCGATATCCTCGTCCTGAGTATAATGCGTCACCATTCCCAAACGCGGCCTTGTGTCAGCAAAGAGCTTCCCAACGGCATAGTGGGAGGTGTGATGCGTATCGATTGTGTAATTGAACAGATCCTGTGGGATACCGTATTTGTAGGTCATCAACTGACCAATATCCTGTCCCGACATTTCGGTTACAAACACATCAACGCCTTCACCGTATTTCCGTGAAAGCTCGTCTGGTCGACCATCGCCTGTCCATACAAAGCTTAGACCATTCCAATCGAGTCGATACCCAACTGCGCCGTCCTTGGCGTGGCTGCGCGGCCAGGACCGAACAGTCACACCATCTTGGTCATAAACGATACCGCCTTCTTGGCTGAAATCGAACTCGTTGACCTCGATCTCGTAGCCGTCACCAATTGGGAACACATCGAATGCTTCAAGGTGCCATTTGAGCATCTGCTGCATGCCTTTGACCATCCCAGCTGTGCCAAGCTCGGGTGTCCGACCGGACGGGCCGTGAATACGAAGTGGAGTGTACCCTCCTGACCAGGCCCGGAAAGGATATATGTAAGGAATGTCGGCATAGTGGTCGACATGCAGGTGAGAAATAAAGATGTCGTTGATCAGCTGCCCCGGCACCTGCATGGCAATGATGTTGCGAACACAACCGGATCCAAAGTCGAAGAAGAACCGTTTTCCATTTCCCAACTCTACCATGATACAAGTACCCGCCTGATCTTCGCGCGGCGGATAGGGTGTCGAGCCACAGAATGAGATGCGCATCTCATCTGGCCCCAACTCCTCACTCAGTGGAAAATAATTCGCGTTTGAGCCTGTCATGTATTTGGTCGGGCGGAAATACTCTGGCAAAGAGATACCACCTGCGGGTCGCCCACCGTACGGGTTCTTCAGAGCGTCCCCCAGTGGGCCGTCTCCTTCGTGGGCCTCAGCACTCCCTGCCGCAAACCCAGCCGCCCCTGTTGCTGCAGCTCCAGTGGCTAAACCCTTAAGAACACTTCGCCGCGAAGGGTCTTCAATTTGGTCTGTCGCCTGAACCTGTTTGTTCTCCAGGTCTTTTCCATTATCTTCCTTGGTCATGGATTAGTCCTCATTTGAAAGTGTCTCAAAAGTTGCGCTTCGCCATCCGGCGAAGTTCATTCACGAGTTCAGATTTGATGTGGGCCCATTCCGCGCGCTCAGAGGCTGTGATCGATGTGTCATCCAACAGCGCCGACACTTTCTTCAGGTCTTCAATTGCCTCGCTGAGCAACGCATCCGTTTCGATACGCCCTGAAAGCGCATCGGAAAGTTCTGGAAGCTCGTCGCACAGTTCCCAAGCCACTGGATAAATACCGATTCCCATTATCTATTCTCACATCAAGATGAGTGTGGTTGACGGCACAGGCCAAGTGAGTCACCGTGAGTTGGGGGTGAGTTTGCTTTGAACCAAGCTAATGAATTGCCGATAGATCAAGATGTTGCACAGCCATCGCCAGAGCTTGTTCGACAGGCACTTCAGGGCGTTATTTCCAGCGTCTCATTTCAGGCTTCGCCTCGCCTCCAGCAGTTTCTTACTTACGTGGTCGAAGAAACTCTCGCGGGTCGCGGCGCCCAGATCCGTGGCAAAGCAATCGCGGTTGAAGTCTACGGGCGCAGCATTGATGGCACCGGTGGTCGAAATCTTGTTCGCGTTGAAGCCAGACGGTTGCGTCGGCTGCTACAGGAATTTTACGAAGATCAATGGAACGGTGAGGGCGTTCGGATTTTTGTAGATCCGGGTGGGTACAAGCCGCGGTTTTCGCAGGAAAGTGCGACAGGGGGCGCCAACTCAAGGGTACAAAGCAGCGATACGCGTGCAGCCAATCAGCGTCTGCGGCAACTGCTGACAGCTGGATTGGGTTGCCTTGTATTGATTGCTGCAGTTGGCTTTTGGTTTGCTCAGGATAGTGAGGTGGTACTGCCCAAAACTCAATCCATAGAACGGGCTGAGAGAGCAGCACTTGGTGAGCAGTCTTTGACAAGACTTCAGGCGGCTAACCTTGCAGATCAGGCCAGAGGCATGTTTTTTCCTGTTTTTGACGTCAAGCGTCAGCAAATAGCACTGGGAATGTTCCAGCATGCCACCGAGCTCGACCCGGCGCTCTCCGATGGTTACGCTGGATCAGCGCAGGTCCTGGCGACTTTGGCCATGCTGTCCCCGGACGAAGCACAAAGAGAAGATCTTTTTAGCCAAGCTTCGGAGATGTCGGGAAAGGCGCTTGATCTATCTCCGTCAGATGCTTGGGCAAACGGTGCAAGTGGTTGGGTATTGGCTACACGAAACAACCCGGTCGAAGCTTTGAAATATGCAAGAATGTCCGTCGAACTAGCCCCGCAGGACGGTCATATTCTGGATCTTGTCGGCATCACAGCCATCATGGTCAACGCGCCGGAACTAGCTGCCGAGGTTAGCAATCCAGCAAGACTCAGGTCAGGATCGGGCCGCTTTGGTGCCCGAAATATCTGGGGTGTATCGCAGCTTATGCTCGGGAATTACGAAAAGGTTGTCGAAGCTTTTCAAGGAGCGCCCGCCGCCGGTGCGCCGGTAAGTGCTCCTTCTCTCCTTTTCCAAGCCGTCGCGCACGACCAGTTGGGAAATTCGAAGGAAGCACGGCGACTGGTTATCGAAATGCGCAGGACATGGCCGGAGTTTCCATCTGAGTTTCTCGCCGGCAGGATTTTCCACAACGATGACACAACGCGGCAAGCGATACTGGATTCTCTGAGCAGATACTGATGAAAAGCGTCGCATAGTGGCCAACGCAAGATGCCGGAATTTACGGATCTGGACGACTTTGGAAAAACTGCTTTCAGCGCATTAGCCGTTAAGCTAACAGTGCGTAGATTGGCGATTTCGGAGCCGCTTGGCTATTCCCACGAAAACGGTTACCAAACCGCTAAAACCACTTTTACATTAAAGGTGTTAACGAAAATCAATCTCAAAAAGTGAGGTGGTGGAGCCTAGGGGAGTCGAACCCCTGACCTCTTGCATGCCATGCAAGCGCTCTCCCAACTGAGCTAAGGCCCCATTATGGTACCGTCGACGCGGTGAGCGGACGTTTATGAGACAGACGCGCCGAGTGCAAGTCCAAAAATGGAAATCACGGCAACTTTCCGTTCAGGCATAAAGTCAAATGGAAAAGGCGACCCGTGGGTCGCCTTTTGCTTGATCAGTTGTCTTCGTCCGACGACATGTCGGTGATGTCGTCCAACGATACGTCATCGTTATTGTCATCATCGTCGTCCAGCAGATCGTCATCCAGCTCGACATCGACATTATCGTCATCGTCCAGAACCAGATCTGTGTCTGACGCGTTTTCGCGCGCTTTGACCGAAGCTGCATCTTCTGCATCCGCCGCGATCATGCGGCTTTTGGATGTTTCAAGCTCCACGATCTCGCCAGTGTAGGGGCTGATGATCGGGTCCTTGTTCAGGTCGTAGAACCGCTTACCGGTTGTCGGGCAAACGCGCTTTACGCCCCATTCTTCCTTGGGCATGTCAAATCCCCTTGATATCAGGTGAGTCGTCTAAATGATTCAGCTCACCTGCCACAGGCAGAGGGCACTGTCAAAGTCTTTGCGCAAGAGAGGTCGCAATATGGGAGAGCACGCATTGCCAGGGACGCCGCCGGTGCCATTGAGGCTGCGCAAATCGGCCCGGGCACGGCGTATCAGTTTACGTATTTCCCAACTGGATGGGCGGGTTACGTTAACGTATCCGGTTGGCGTGCCAGAAACCGAAGCCCTGAATTTTGCACGTACCAAGGAAGAGTGGATCCGGCAGCATTTGCAGGATCGGCCGGATGCCGCCCAGGTTCAGTTTGGGCAGACAATCCCAATAGAAGGCGTTGATCGGCGAATCGTTCCAACCACTGGTCGTCGGGTGTTGCTTCAGGCACGTGAAATCGCGGTTCCTGAAGGTGCCGAGGCGCGGCGATTGGCCCGGTTTCTCAAAGAACTGGCGCGGGACCGTTTGTCTGGTGCATGTGATGACTATGCCGCGATGCTTGGGCGCTCTTATACCACGCTCAGCCTGCGCGACACGCGGTCTCGCTGGGGATCCTGCAGCTCGCACGGCGGGTTGATGTTCTCATGGCGCCTTATTCTGGCACCGCCTGAGGTGTTGCATTACGTGGCGGCCCATGAAGTGGCGCATCTGGCTGAAATGAACCATTCGCGCGCGTTTTGGGATCAGGTCGAGAAGATCTTTGGTCCGTATCAGAAGCCTCGTCGCTGGTTGCGCGACAACGGGGCCGAGTTGCATCGATACAGGTTCGATGCAGAGCCGAGTTGACCTTGCGCCATTTTGTGATCACATAAGTGGATGATTAGCGCGCGCCCTTCCGAAACCCAAACTGCCACACATGACCGGGTGTACCGGGCTCTGCGGTCCAGAATCATGCATGGCGAGATGGCACCGGGTCAGGCTCTGACCTTGCGCGGCATTGGGAAGGAGTTCGGCGTCTCGATGACGCCAGCGCGCGAGGCGGTACGCCGTCTGGCCGCGGAAGGGGCGCTGTTTCTGTCAACTTCGGGTCGTGTGTCGACCCCTGAGCTGACAAATGACCGGATCGAAGAATTGGCGGCGTTGCGCGCTTTGCTGGAGGTCGAATTGGCCAGCCGGGCCTTGCCCCGCGCGCATATCGCACTGATCGATAGGTTGCAGAGCATCAACATGACCGTTGCCGAAATGGTGACCAAGCGGGATGCGGTTGGCTATATTCGGTCGAATCTGGAGTTTCACCGCACTTTATATCTTCGCGCACAAGCGCCTGCGATGCTGGCCATTGCCGAAACCGTCTGGCTGCAATTGGGGCCAACAATGCGGGCGCTGTATGGGCGTCTGCGGCGGACCGAGCCCCCGCATTATCACAAGCTGATCATTGCTGCGCTCAAAGCCGGGGACGAGCCGGGTTTGCGGCTGGCGGTACGCTCGGACGTGACGCAAGGGTTGCGTTTGCTGGTAAGCTGAGCGGCTTCCCGCCGACATGACAACTCGGCTCATCCAGGGCGTCACACTTCTGGCTTGTAGGGTTCTGCTGAGGTACGCTTGTGCCAAATCACAAACAAGAGCAGACCCCAACCATGATTTCACGCCGTGCCTTTTCTATTTGCCTTGGATCAACGCTATTGGCTGCCTGTACAGGCGGAAGTGCTCCGTCAAGCGCCCCTGCATCGCGAATGCGGGCGGTTCCCAACGCCGGCTGGGATTCCTGGGTTGCCGGGTTTAAGACCCGAGCGTCATCGCAAGGGATTTCACAGACCACGCTTGATCAGGCATTCCGTGGGGCTGGATATCTGCCCGACGTCATCGAACGTGACCGCAACCAGGTCGAGTTCAAGCGCTCGCTCGAGGATTACCTAGCCATCGCTGCATCGGATGAGCGAATTGAAACGGGTCAAAAGATGCTTCGACAGTATAACGGCACCCTGTCGCAGATCGAAGCGCAGTACGGCGTGGACAAGGAAATCGTCGTGGCCATCTGGGGGCTGGAAAGCCGCTATGGCGCGCGCCGTGGTGATGTACCTGTCGTTTCGGCGACATCAACCCTTGCTTATGACGGGCGGCGCGGCGCGTTTTTTGAAAAGCAATTGGTGGCGGCCTTACGTATTCTGCAGGAGGGCGACACAACACCCGCCAACATGACCGGCAGTTGGGCCGGGGCAATGGGACATACGCAGTTCATTCCGACCTCATACCTTGCCTACGCGGTGGATTTCACCGGTGACGGTCGGCGCGATATCTGGTCCGAAGATCCGACGGATTCGCTGGCTTCTACGGCGTCGTATCTGGCGCGGGCCGGTTGGGTGCGAGGCCAACCTTGGGGTGGAGAGGCCGGGACAGTGTCCGGCGCGCCGGTCGCCGTATTGCAACCTCAGACGCCGGGGCCGCGCATTGCTGTGTTCCGCAATTTTCAGGTGATCAAACGCTATAACAACTCGGACAGCTATGCGATTGGTGTGGGCCATCTGGCGGACAGGATCGCAGGTGGCGCGCCGTTTCAGGCCTCGTTCGGACCGGACGCAAATGGTCTGACTTTAGAGGACCGTAAAGAGCTGCAACGCCGTCTGACATCCGCCGGGTATGACACCAAAGGCGCAGATGGGGTTATTGGTAAGAACACCACATCCGCCATCAGCGCCTATCAAAGCGCCAATGGCCTGCCTGTCACGGGTGAACCCTCGGTTGGTTTGCTGCGCCGATTGGGCGGCTGAAGGTTACGCCGCCAGCCCTTTTGAGCCGATATCCAGGAATTTCTGACGGCGGTCCTGAATCAGGGCCGCTGCATCTTTGCCGTCCAGCTCTTGCAGCATGGCGGTGATGGCCGAGCGTACGGCTTCAACGGCTGCCGGGCGATCGCGATGCGCGCCGCCTTTAGGCTCAGTGATGATCCGGTCGCACACGCCCAGCTTATAAAGGTCTTGCGCGGTCAGACGCAGCGCTTCGGCCGCTTCGCGCATCTTTTCAGCGTCTTTCCACAAGATCGATGCGCAGCCTTCGGGCGAGATCACTGAATAGACCGAGTGTTCCAACATCGCGACGCGGTTTGCCGTCGCAAATGCCACAGCGCCGCCGGACCCACCTTCACCAATGATGACCGAGACCAAAGGCACGCCGATCTTCAGGCACATCTCGGTCGAACGTGCGATGGCTTCTGATTGGCCGCGTTCCTCAGCCCCTTTGCCGGGGTAGGCGCCAGCCGTATCGATCAGAGTAATGACCGGCAGACCAAAACGCCCGGCCATTTCCATCAGGCGCACGGCCTTGCGATACCCTTCTGGCCGGGCCATGCCAAAATTACGCTCAATCCGCGATTTGGTGTCCGAGCCTTTTTCGTGCCCAATCACCATCACCGGCCGATCGTTGAATCGCGCCAGACCACCAATCACGGCCAGATCGTCGGCGAAGTTGCGATCACCTGCCAACGGGGTGAATTCAGTAAACAGCGCATCCACATAGTCGTTGCAATGCGGGCGTTCCGGGTGACGCGCCACCTGACATTTCCGCCAGGGGGTCAGATCGGCATAAAGCTCGTCCAGCAGCTTGGAGGCTTTGGCGTCCAGAGCGGCAGCTTCTTCGGCCACGTCCATTTCTTCGTTTGCGCGGGCCAGCGCGCGCAGCTCTTCAGCTTTGCCTTCAATCTCGGCCAGCGGTTTTTCGAAATCCAGATACTGGGTCATGACGCCTCTCAACGCGGAAGTTCTTTGCTATATGACCTGACGTTCGCCGGGATGCAACTCAGCAAGATTTGTGGGCTCGGGATATGCGACTACGGATTGGCAGCAAGAAGGAACGACACGGATGCCCACCAGCTATGAAGATCGCGTTTTGCGCGTACTGGCGTATATCCATGACAACCCCGCTGGGGACCTGTCGCTGGATGCGCTTGCTGACGTGGCGGCGATGTCACGGTTTCACTGGCACCGTGTGTTTCGCGCTCTGACCGGTGAGACCTGTGCGCAGGCGGTGCGCCGTGTTCGCCTGCACAGGGCGGCCACTTGGCTGGTGAGTACGGATCGGGCGATCTCGGACATTGCGTTGTCCGTGGGCTATCCTAATCCAAGTTCTTTTGCGCGCGCCTTTTCCGAGGCTTATGGCAGCAGTCCCGCTGCCTTTCGCAAGGCGGGCCAATTTCTGCCCGCTCATCCTGATTTCAAAACCGGAGGATATCCGATGCATCCTGTTACCACGCGTACTGAACCCGCCCGCCGCGTTGTCGCGCTGCCGCACAAAGGGGCCTATTCCGAGATCGGAAAAAGCTTTGAAGCATTTGGGGCTATGTGCGAATCCCGCCAGCTTTGGTCGCAGGTTGGGCCAGTACTCGCGTTGTACCTTGATAGCCCCGATGACGTGCCAGAAGATCAACTACGCAGTTATGCAGGGGCTGAGTTCCGGGGTGATGAAACACCTGAAGGCCTGGAGGAGCTTTCGATTCCTGGCGGTAAGACGGCCGTGCTGACCTATAAAGGGCCATATTCAGGGATCGGCGCTGCCTATCACAGCTTGTTCGGCAATTGGTTGCCGGAGTCTGGTGAAGAACCCGCGGATCAACCTTGTTACGAGATTTACCTCAACGACCCGCGCGAAACAGCGCCCGAGGATTTGCTGACCGAAATCTGCTTACCTTTGAAGTAATCTGTGACGAGTCGGCAGGGTTCGTCCGGGGCCCTGTCGATTTCTCTTTATTTAACTTGCAAGCATTTCGCTCCGAAACAGAATAGCGGGGCAAAGGGGTTTCCTTAAGGCTTGTACCGATTGATCAGTCGCTTGTCCCAAAGCCTCCGGTCTTTCGATGATCTGCCGCGCGGATACGATCCATCAGGATTTCATTCCATTCCAGATTTTCTTCTGGTGAGGCCAATGGATTGGCCTGATCAACCTCCAGCAGAAATGTCGCGTGCATCGGCATCAGGCCGTCCACGACCACCATCTGCTCTTCTGAGGGTGCAATCGACAGCATTCCGGTCAGGCGTACCGGTTCGTGGTAGAAAGTCGGCGCCCAGTCGCCGTTCAGCAGCACGCGGATCATCTGGTTTGGCGGCGGTGGGGGCCTGTGGCTACACATTCCTGGCTCGGGCACCAGATAAGCGACAGGATGACCATCCGCGTCTGGTGGCGCGGGAATCGCAAAACCGTCCAGAGTGATGGTTTGACCATCATGCAATGGATTGCCGGCTGTGCCTGCAACCGTACGCCGTTGGATAACAGTCTCGCGCTGGTTCAGCATCCAGTCGACGTCAATCTGATCACGCGCCAGTGCGGCTTCTGTCTCTTTCAACAACTCTTGCCATTTAATTCGTTCTTCGGCGCTGCCGGCATTTTGTTGCAACCTGAGCCGTAGGCGCACGGCAAACTGTAGATCATCCAGCTGTTCGGCACTGAGGTCACGAAAAGGGTCGTCAAATTCCTGCGCAGAAGGATCGGGAAGGTCCGACCATTCGAGTGCAAGTCCGGATGCCGCAACCGATGCCTGCGTAGTCAGCGCCAGCGCGGCGACGGTTGCACACCTGAGCCAACTCCGCATGCACTTTCTCCAAAACGATCATCGTTAGAAAAGACTTAAGCCATTCCAACGCAGTCTTGTAGGCTGCTTCGGTTTTTGTGATGTCACTTCGTGCTCGCGCTTGGTTCGGACACTTGCCGAGCTTCAGAGTATCAATCTGATATTTATAGGAAACATTTTCGCAACTCGGTGTTTGGAGGGGAATTGTCTTGAACCCTTTGTAGCTGCAGTAAAACTTTGGATGTTTCTCACGGAGTTGTGATTCACATATGCAACATTCTCGTGAATGCTGCAATTCCGTCTCTTTTCCGCCGAAATTTGTGCTGATAAGCGTTGGAATAAGTGTTGGGGTGGTAAAAAGTGCGAGTGGGCAGATGAGAGCCGGTACAAACGGTCAAATAGCCATTTCATGGAAACAGACAGAGCTTGATGAGCTCGAGTCGCCGCCTTGGGCTTTCTTGGTCATTGGAGCGGCTTGGTCCTGGCGCGGTCAGGCCGTGTTTCTGAGCGAAGACATCGAACAGGCAATTGAGCGATCCGGTAGTGCAGGTGCGATCACATCAGTGACGAAGGATCGATTTGCCGTTGTTCGTGATGTTACCGGAGACGTGTGCGGCTCAGTCGTGTTGACCAACGGTGCACAGCGTTTCAGAGCGGATCTGGTCGTACAACAAGGCGAAATTGACCCGACCTTTGTTTTTACCGACGGATGTCCGCCACGGGATCAGGCATTTTGGGTCAGTGAAGTGAATGACTTCGCTGCATCGGCATTTGCTCAGCCTACTTATGACTCGACGGTTGTAAGCTTTCCGCATCAGGCCGCGTCGCGGCAAACCTAAGCCCAATCGCTATCCGGCTTTCCGCTGACCGGGTCACTGGCCGCACTTTTTCGATGCGTTTGCCCTTAGCTACTTCCCTTTCTGATTTCGCTTATTGACTCTGTGACCTCTGCGGATATAAGCGCGGCTTCATTGGTGTTGGTGGCCCCCGCAAGGGGATACCTGTCATGGGGGAAACCTCAAGAGGACAACGCCCTTCATAGTGGCCTGTTAGGGCCTCGACCTAAACGAAGGAGATCAGCCGTGACCAAACGCACGTCTGCCAAGTACAAAATCGACCGCCGGATGGGCGAAAACATCTGGGGTCGTCCGAAATCCCCGATCAACCGTCGTGAATACGGCCCCGGTCAGCACGGTCAGCGCCGCAAGGGCAAACTGTCGGACTTCGGTCTGCAGCTGCGCGCCAAGCAGAAGCTGAAAGGCTACTATGGCGACCTGACAGAGAAGCAATTCCGCCGCATTTATGCCGAAGCCGAGCGTGTCAAAGGCGACACCGGTGAAAACCTGATCGGTCTGCTGGAACGCCGCCTGGACGCCGTTGTCTACCGCGCCAAGTTCGTACCGACCGTGTTTGCCGCACGTCAGTTCGTGAACCACGGCCACGTCAAAGTGAATGGTAAGCGGGTTAACATCCCCAGCTACCGCGTCAAAGAAGGCGACGTGATCGAAGTGCGCGACAAGTCCAAGCAACTGGCCATCGTTCTGGAAGCTGCTGCTCTGGCCGAGCGTGATGTTCCAGATTACATCGACGCCGACCACTCGAAGATGACCGCGACTTTCGTGCGCGCACCGGGCCTGAGCGATGTGCCTTATCCGGTGATGATGGAACCAAACCTGGTCGTCGAATTCTACGCGAAGAACTAATCTTTGCCGAAAAACAGATTTACAAGGCCGCGCAATCTGCGCGGCCTTTTTTATACTGCGTTCTGCGTGCCGATATCCCGCCGTGGTGAAACGCCGAATTTGCGGGAATACTCTCGGCTGAACTGGGTCGGGCTTTCATACCCCACGTCAAAGGCCGCTTGCGATACGCTTGCCGCGCCGTGCGACAAAATCCGCCGTGCTTCGAGCAACTTGAGGTCTTTTTGATATTGCAGCGGAGATTTGGCCGTCACCGACTTGAAATGCGCGTGGAAGGCTGAAACGCTCATCCCTGCGGTTTGCGCAAGGTCAGATACCGGCAGTGGGGTTCGAAACCCTGCCCGAATAACATCAATCACACGTGCGATTCGGCTGGCGGCGCTGTCGCGCCACAACATTTGCCGCAGCATTCCACCATGATCAGCTTGCAGTAGTCGGTAGTGAACTTCGCGGCTGATCATTGGCGCTAATACCTGCGTGTCCATCGCATTCTGACTGGCGCGAAACAGGCGGGTCATGGCATCGATAAGATCAGGCGTGGCTTTGGATGCGGCAAGGCTTTGTGCCGGTTCGGGTGCCACAGGAGCAGAGCCGACTTCATCGTACAAGCCGCGAAGGATCGATAAGTCGAGTGAGAAGACAAGCCCGACATATGGTTTATGCCGGCTCGCTTCAGTAACAGCGGCCAATACCGGGATGGAATGACTGACGATCAACGAGTCGCCTGCTCCGAACTGGACCAGACGATGTCCTACGCGTGTTTCCTTCTTTCCTTGTAGAACTAGGCAAACAATCGGATTGTACACCTGCGCCTCAATGGGTTTGGTTCTGACGTCATGTAGCAGGCCGAACCCATCCAGATTGGTCGCGTAAAACGGTGCGTTTTCTGGCTGTCCGTCTGCGGCTTTGCAAATTTCGGTGATCAGATCAAACGTCATGCTGTAGCGCCTTTTGGTTATGCTCAGCATAGTTCGTGGGGTGCGCTCGCACCATGGAAAATCCGAAGCTTTGGAGAAACAGGCAGATTTTGAGGAGGATCTGGCAGGTACTTCGCGGCGCGCAGAGCTATTTGTCTCTCAGGCTTATCATTGCGGAGAAAGACTATGGCACAGACCATCCTCATCACCGGCGCGTCGTCGGGTATCGGCAAAGTCACGGCAGAATTGTTTCAGAAGCAAGGTTGGAACGTCATTGCAACAATGCGCAGCCCGGAAAAGGAAACCGAGTTGTCGCAGTTGGAAAACGTTCTGGTCACGCGTCTGGACGTAACCGACGAAGCTTCGATCACAACGGCCGTGGCAGAGGGGATTGCGCGCTTCGGCCAGATTGATGTTCTGCTGAACAATGCGGGGTATGGAGCTTATGGGCCATTGGAGGCGTTCCCGATGGATCGCATTCGCCGGCAGTTCGACACCAACGTCATCGGTCTGCTGGCCGTAACCAAAGCGGTATTGCCGCATATGCGCGCCAACAGGTCTGGCTGCATTGTGAACATTTCTTCTATCGGCGGGCAGATTACCTTCCCGCTTGGGGCGCTGTATCACGGCACGAAGTTCGCAGTCGAAGGTCTGTCAGAGTCGCTGCACTACGAACTCGCTGCGGCGGGCATCAAGGTCAAGATTGTCGAGCCCGGGCTGATCGCAACGGATTTCGGTGGTCGCTCGTTTGATTTCGTCAATGATGAAGGCATGACGGAATATCAACCCGTAGTTCAGGCTCTGTTCGGCACCTGGGGTTCTGAAGAGATGGCATCGCGCACCTCGCCGCCCAGCGTCGTGGCCAACGTGATCTGGGATGCGGTGACCGATGGGACTGACACGTTGCGGTATCGCGCGGGCGAAGATGCGGTCGAATATCTCGACAACCGCAAGGCGCTGGACGATGCAACCTTCATTGGTGGAATGAAAACAATGCTCGGGCTGGCCTGAGGTTTAAATCGGCAGCGGTCGCCCTTCGGCGATCGCTTCCATCGCGAAATACGAGGTCACACTGTCCAGTTCGACCTTTTCGATCAGGCGTTGGTAGACCTTGTCATAAGACGCCATATCTTCGGTGACGACTTTCAACTGGTAATCGTAATCTCCGCCGATGCGATGAAAATCCACGACTTCTGGGATGGTCAGAACATGGCTGCGAAACGCCTGCAGCCATTCGGCCGAATGATGCCGCGTGCGCAGCATGACAAAGACCACAAGGCTCAGCCCTAGTTTCTCGCGTGCGATACGGGCGGTGGATCCAGTCAGGACGCCATTTTCATTCAGGGCCTTCAATCGCCGCCAGCAGGCGTTTTGAGAAAGACCAACACGATCCGCCAGTTCCCGTTGGGACAGGGTGGCGTCCTTTTGCAGCTCTTTCAGAATGCGCGTGTCAATTTGATCTAATTTTGAAGTCATATCTAATCATATGACACAAAATTTCCGAAATCTACGCAAAGATAGGTGAAGATTCCCCGGTACGGATAAATCACATTGGTTAGGCAGTTAGGAGCCCATACCATGACCTTGTCCAAATTTCGTGCGGATCTTTGTTCCACCACTCACAATTCCAACCTGCGCGATGGGCTGATCGGAGAAAACGTTCTGATCCCGGGTCTGCATGGGGACGTACCGCTTGTTTACGCGGATTACGTCGCTTCGGGCCGTGCATTGCGGCAGGTCGAAGACTATGTCGCGCAGCACGTGTTGCCGTTCTATGCGAACAGCCATACCGAGGCCTCCTACTGCGGTTCTTATATGACACGTCTGCGTCGTGAGGCACGCGATGAGATAGCCCGCCTTGTTGGCGCGAGGGGAGAAGACGCGGTGATCTTCACCGGGTCCGGTGCCACGGCGGGGCTCAACCGGTTGGTCAGTTTGATGGGAGTGGAAGAGGCTGACCAACCGGTTGTTTTAATCGGACCGTATGAACACCATTCAAACATTCTGCCTTGGCGCGAGAGCAAGGCGCAGGTGATCGAGATCCCCGAAGACGAAGGCGGGGGTGTAGATCTGCAAGCGCTGGAATCTGTTCTCAAGGCACATGCAAACGCCGATCTGTTAATCGGGTCATTCTCGGCGGCGTCCAACGTGACAGGCATCATAACCGATCCTAATCCGGTCACCCGGTTGCTCAAGGCGCATGGTGCACTGGCCGTTTGGGATTACGCTGGTGGAGGGCCGTACCTGCCGATGGACATGGGCCCTTCGGATGCACGAAAAGATGCGATCGTGGTTTCACCGCATAAATTCCCGGGAGGACCGGGCGCGTCAGGTGTTTTGGTCGTGAACCAAACTGCCGTACAGCGGACCTGCCCAAGCTGGCCAGGTGGCGGCACCGTCAGTTTTGTCTCGCCTTGGCGTCACGATTACAGCGCGAACCTTTCAACTCGGGAGGAAGCGGGAACACCCAACGTAATCGGAGATATTCGCGCTGCATTGGCCTTCATCGTCAAAGATGTGGTTGGCACAGAAAAAATCGCGAGACGCGAGGCTCAATTCAACCAGATGGCTCTGGAGGGGTGGCAGGACAACCCGCACCTGACTTTGCTTGGGATCGAGAACCCGCATCGCTTGCCGATCTTCTCGTTCCTTGTCTGTGACAACTCTGGACAGCCGGTGCATCAGCAGCTGTTCACCCGGATGCTCAGCGACATTTATGGTATTCAGGCCCGTGGTGGCTGCGCCTGCGCGGGACCTTATGCGCATCGCTTGCTTGGCATTGATCGGGCGACCTCGGAAGAATTGCACGCGGCCCTGTCTGCAGGGGAAGAGATGAAAAAACCCGGCTGGGTGCGGCTGAATTTCTCGTATCTGATGAGCGAGGAAACGGTACAGTTCATCATCGACAGCGTTAATGACCTGTCCCACCGGACTGAGGAATTTGCGCCCTTCTACGATGCCGACCCGGCGACCGCGCGCTTCAAAGCCGCATGATGGAATTGCCGCTTTTCTCAACCCGTTGAGACAGGTATGAGAGGCCCATTCAACGGAGCCTCTCATGACCAAGATCACCCCACAACCCGGTATTATGGACATCGCGCTGTATCAGGGCGGCCAGTCGCATGTGGCCGGGGTGAAGCATGTGATCAAGCTAAGCTCGAACGAGAACCCGTTTGGGCCAAGCCCCAAGGCCATTGAGGCCGTGCGCAACAGCGCGGCAACTTTGCATCGCTATCCAAGCACGGATCATGCAAGCCTGCGCGCGGCCATCGGTGCACGCCATGGGCTGGATCCGGCGCGTATCGTCTGCGGTGTCGGCAGCGACGAGGTGCTGCAATTCATCGCTCAGGCCTATGCGGGGCCGGGGGATGAGGTGGTCTATACCGAGCACGGGTTCTCGATGTACCCGATTATCGCCCGTATGGCTGGTGCGATGCCGGTCATGGTGGCCGAGCGTGACCGCAAGGTGGATGTGGATGCCATTCTGTCGGCGGTGACAGGGCGGACGCGGCTCGTGTTTGTTACCAACCCGGGTAATCCGACCTCGACCATGATCTCGAATGACGATCTGGAACGGCTTGCAAAGGGTCTGCCTGAAACTTGCCTGATGGTTCTGGACGGGGCCTATGCCGAGTTTGTGGATGGGTTCGACGGCGGTGTGTCTCTGGTCGATGCCCATGAAAACGTCATCATGACCCGAACTTTTTCAAAAGTGTACGGGCTGGGCGGAATGCGGGTTGGCTGGGGCTATGCGCACCAATCGATCATCGACGTGCTGAACCGCGTGCGCCAGCCGTTTAACCTGTCACTCACCGCGTTGGCTGCGGCTGAAGCCGCAGTGAACGATGTCGACTTTCTGTCCTTCTGTCAGTCAGAGAACGCGCGTCTGCGTGTGTGGTTGGCAGAGGAGCTCGCCAAGATCGGTGTGCCTTCGGACCCGTCCTGCACAAACTTCATCCTTGCACGGTTTGCTGACAGGGCTGAGGCCGAAGCCTGTGACGACTACCTGAAAACCCAAGGTTTGATTGTCCGTCGGGTTGCGGGCTACAACCTGCCGAACGCCCTGCGGATCACCGTGGGCGACGAAGAAGCCTGCCGCCGAGTGGTTGCGGCGATCACTGCATTCAAGAAGGGCGCAGCATGAGCCAGATTTACGACCGCGTTGCGCTGATCGGGCTGGGCCTGATTGCTTCGTCCATGTTCTGGGCGATCAAACGGGCAGGGCTGGCCGGTGAAGTCACGGGCTATGCCCGGTCCGAGGCCACGCGGGACACTGCACGTAAAATTGGGCTGTGCGACCGCGTGTGCGATACCGCGCAAGAGGCCGTTGAGGGTGCCGATCTGGTTGTCCTCTGTGTTCCTGTCGGCGCAATGGGGGCTGTGGCAGAAGAAGTAGCACCTGTATTGAAACCCGGCGCAACGGTATCGGATGTTGGTTCGGTCAAGCGCCATGTGATCGACGCTGTGCAGCCGCACATCCCCGCTGGCGTGCATTTTATCCCGGCGCACCCATTGGCAGGGACCGAACATTCCGGCCCGGAATCTGGTTTTACAGAACTGTTTGACAACCGCTGGTGTCTGCTGGTCCCGGTCGAGAACTCGGATCCCGAGGCGATTGCCCGCCTGCGTGCGTTGTGGGAAGGCATGGGGTCAAATGTCGATGAGATGGACGCAGATCACCATGATCTTGTGCTGGCCGTGACCTCTCATGCGCCGCACCTGATTGCCTATACAATGGTTGGCGTGGCAGACGACCTGCGACGCGTAACCGACAGTGAAGTCATCAAGTATTCGGCCGCCGGTTTCCGGGACTTCACCCGCATTGCAGCATCCGACCCGACCATGTGGCGGGATGTTTTCCTGTCCAACAAGGATGCGACGCTGGAAATCCTGGGCCGCTTCACCGAAGAACTGTTCGCGCTGCAACGGGCCATCCGGACCGGCGACGGAGAGCATTTGTTTGACTACTTCACCCGAACCCGTGCTATTCGTCGCGGCATTATCGATGCGGGGCAGGACACGGATGCTCCGGACTTCGGACGAGGAAAAGCGGGTTCATGAAATTGCGCTGGAGGCACGTTCTGATCGGGGTTATGGCCGCTGCGGCTATGACGTCACAGGCTGCGCCTCTGGAACAATCCCTTGTACCTTTGACGCGTCCGGCGTTGGACCAGGCGGCTGTGCCAGCCGCTTTGCAACCCACTGTGCGGCCGGTGCCTCGCCCGATCGCGCCGCAGGTCACAGCTGCCGCAATACGCCCGTCGGACGTGCCGCTCAGACCCTTGATGCGTCCCAAATGGCTGGAGCAAGAGGTGCTGTTCAAAAAGCGCAAACTGCGCAAAAGCTCGGTTTGCGGTGACATCGCCATTCAGGGCAAGCCCGTGGGTCGCGTTGGCAGTAAGAATTCAGCTTGTGGCGTCAAGGATGCGGTACAGATCACCTCGGTCTCGGGCGTCGTGCTCAGCCGTCCATCGACAATGGACTGCGGCACCGCGATTGCGCTGAACAAATGGGTCGAAAAAACGGTCAAACCTACCTTCAAGCGTCGTGGCCCTGTGGTCGAACTGCAAGTGGCTGCCCACTACGCCTGTCGGACGCGTAACAATCGAAAAGGCGCGCGGATCTCTGAACATGGCAAGGGACGCGCGATCGATATATCTGGGTTCAAAATGGCAGATGGAGAGGTGGTGACTGTTCTGAACGGTTGGCGCAAGAACCCCTCGCAGAAACAACTCAAGAAAATCTGGCGTGGCGCGTGCGGGCCATTTGGAACCGTTCTGGGCCCAAATTCAGATCGCTATCACCGGGATCATTTCCATCTGGACACGGCCCGCTATCGAAGCGGACCTTATTGTCGCTAACGCAGGATCAGGCGAGGGGCAGGTCCCAAGGGCAAAGGCCCAAGCGCCACAAACCCGTCGCGGAAGTTTAGCCGCAAGTCCAATGCATTCGGGTTCCCACCCAGCCCAGCCATAAAGTTGAGCGCGCGCGTAACCGGATCGACGGCCTGATCGGGCAGGGCACCCGCCGCATTTGCCATGGCGATCATGTCCCGCCAGTTTTCCGCCTTGACTGCGATCTCTCCGGTTGGAATTCCTTGCGCATCCACATCCAGCGCACCGGTCGCAAACAACCTGAGCCCACCCCACTTGGCCTCAGCGAGCTTAAGGTCGATCCTGACCGGCTGAGGACGACCCTGTTCCAGCGCGGACCGGTCCCAGGGTTTGTCGAATGTTGCCACCATATCCAGTTCCAGCGTGTCGAAGGACTGCGGCAACGAAGTGGCGGATTCCATAAGGCTGCGCAGGTCATCACCGGGCGTAAAGCCGTCCACGCGAACAGCCATATTATAAGCCTCGGGCGCGGCAGTTTGTTCCATCAACAGCTCTAGCGTTCCACCTGCGGCCAACGCCTGCGCGTTCTCGGTGATAGACCAAGGTCCTGCGGTCAGCGCCATTTTTTCCAAAACCAGCGCTACACCTGGCCGCAATTGCAAGTGCGCCTGCAGAGCATCTGCCTCGATCGTTGAGGTCTGGTCAAAGTAAGACAGGCGTTGTGGTGTATCGGCAAAGCGCAGGATCTGACGTCCGGGCCAGATCGCAGGGCTTTCGAATTCAATCCAATCTGCGCTCCAGGCGGTGCCCGTTTCCGGATCTGCAAGGGCGGGATTGTTCAACTGTGTCATGTGGTGGGTCGGATAGCCCGCCGTGGCAACGTCCGAGAAGTCCGCTTGCCAGCCCAGCTCTTGCTGCTGATCAAACCAACCGGTGATGGCATTGCGCAGCCCATATCCGGCAATGAACCAATAGGCGCTCCACAGAACGGTGATAAAGATGAACACTCGTAATAGACGGCGCATGAGCATTGGCCCTTTTTCCTGCCTTGGATTTGATGTTTATAGGCCGAAACAGGCAAGGACCAGTGCAATGACGATGTGGGTATTCGGATATGGATCGCTGCTGTGGAATCCGGGCTTTCCAGTGGCACGCAGCGAACGCGCGACGTTGCATGGGTTTGCACGATCCTTCTGCATGAGTTCGATCCACCATCGCGGGACCGAGGAAAAACCGGGTCTGGTGTTGGCGTTGGACGAGCAGGCAAACGCAAATTGCACCGGTCTGGCCCTGGCGGTTGAGGCTGGCCACGAAGATCGCACCCTGCACGAGCTGCGCGAAAGAGAGTTGATTTCTTCAGCCTATGTCGAGCGGATGCTGGATGTGCACCTGGAAACCGGCGATATCGTAAACGCCGTGACCTACGTGATTGATGCTGATCATGTACAATATTGCGGTGGGATGCAGCTAGAGGATCAGGCACAGATCATCGCACATGCTATCGGTGGGCGCGGTCCCAACGATGAATACCTGTACAATACCGCCGAGCACCTGGCCGAGATCGGTCTGCGCGACCCCGATCTTGAGTGGTTGGCGCAACGGGTGCGCAGCATCACCGCATAAACTCTTGGCGTCACCCGCGGATTTTCGCTAGATTCGTCGCAGAGCAGGCAAAGACCGGGAACCACGCGCATGGCGCAGGCACATCAGGGCGCGAGACCCCATTTCTCGCATCCAACACGACAAATCTTGTTGATGTTGATGGCAATCGGCCTGTCCGGGCTGGGTGTGTTTCTGGCGCTGCCTTACGTTTTACCGGTTTTCTTCGCCAACCCGTATCTGAACGGGTTCATCTTACTGGTGTTCATGATTGGCGTCTTGGCCTGTTTTTATCAGGTGACACAGTTGATCGGGTCGGTGCGCTGGATCGAAGCTTTTGTCGGTGGTGTTGTTCGTGAAGACGCCCGCACGCCGCAACTGCTGGCCCCCTTGGCGTCACTTCTGCGCGAGAGGGGTGCCCGGTCGCAGATCAGTTCTACCTCAACCCGTTCGATTTTGGATTCCGTGGCTGAGCGGGTCGAGGAAGAGAGGGAGATCACCCGTTATATCACCAACGTCCTGATCTATTTGGGTCTTTTGGGCACATTCTTTGGTTTGGCGACAACCGTTCCCGCCATTGTCGACACCATACGCAGTCTGAACCCGCAGGAGGGCGAAGAAGGTCTGGCCGTCTTCAACCGACTGATGACCGGACTTGAGGCACAGTTACAGGGCATGGGCGTGGCGTTCGGATCATCTCTGCTTGGTCTGGCCGGATCTCTGATCGTTGGTCTGTTGGAGGTCTTCGCGGGCCACGGGCAAAACCGATTTTACCGCGAGCTTGAGGAATGGTTGTCATCGATCACCCGCGTTGGATTTGCCGGTGGCGAAGAAGGTGGGGCTGAGATCGCCGTGCTGACACCTGTTCTGGATGCCATGTCCGAGCAGATGGACGCGTTGCAGGATCTGTTTTCCGCTCAGGAAAGCGAGAGGGCGGAGGTTTCCGCCAAGCTTGGGCAACTGGTCGATGTGATTGGTGAGATGAACAATCGCCAAGCCAACAGCGAAAGCGTCACCTCGGCTTTGGAACGTGTGGCCCTTGGGCAAGATGCTTTGCTGGATCACATGCGCGATCACGGCGCTGGTGAAGGCATCGATGCCGAAAGCCGGATGCGCCTGCGTTCGATGGATGTGCAATTGCTGCGGATTCTCGAAGAGATTTCAGCGGGTCGACAGGAAAGCATGAACGAATTCCGCAAGGACATCGAACTTCTTGTGAAGGCCCTGACTCTGCCGCGCGGCGCAGTACGCACCACGCCGGAAGGAGAATAATCCATGGCGCTGTCCCGCCGCACCGGTCAACGGTTCCAGGGTTCGGTCTGGCCCGGATTCGTGGATGCGATGACGGGGCTGTTGATGGTGCTGACCTTTGTCCTGACCATCTTCATGGTGATCCAATTTGTTCTGCGCGAAACCATCTCGGGTCAGGAAGACGAACTGACCACATTGGCGGACGAAGTTGCGGCGCTTGCTGGTGCTCTGGGTTTGGAAGAGCGTGAGAACAGCCGTTTGCAGGCCCGCCTCGGGGCGCTCAACACAACCTTATCGCAGGCCGAGGACGATTTGGCCCAGGCGCAATCGCTGATCGCATCGCTGACCACCGAACGCGACCGTCAGGCCGCGGCCCTAGATCAAGCTCAAACTCGGATCACCAATTTCGAAGCACAGGTTGCGGCTTTGCTGGCTGAACAGGAAAAAGCGCTGGGTGATATCGCGGCGCTTGAGACACAGCGCGAGCAATTGCTGTCCGAGCAAGAGGCATTGAACCTCGCTCTGACCCAAAGCCGTGAAGAAATTGATGCGCAGACCGAAGCCGCCCGGCTGGCTGCTGCGCGTCGCGAAGCGCTGGAAGCTTTGGTCGCAGATCTGGAGCAAAGTGGTGAGGAGCGTGCTGCGGAAATCACGGCGCTTGAACAGCAACTGAGCGACGAGGAAGCCGCCCGCCTTGCCGCCGCCGCCGCCGCTGAGGCGTTGCGAAATCGGCTGCAAGACGCGGATGCTGAGCTGACAGCCATGACCCTGGCATTGGAAGCGCAACGCCAAGAGGCCGAAGACACACTGACCCTGCTGGCCGCCGCTCAAGCCGCGCAGGCCGAGTTGCAGCGCAGGTTCGGCGATTTGGATCCGGATGCGTTGAAGGCTCAGCTTGAAGCCGCGTTACAGGCCCAGACGCAGGCGCAAGCTGATGCCGACGAACAACGCACACTGGCTGAACAACGTCAGGCTCTTCTGGCGTTGGCCGAGTCGACATTGTCTGATGAAAAAGAAATCTCGGCCGAGGCACAACGCGAGGCGGCCCTGTTGAACCAACAAATCGCCGCGCTGCGCGGGCAGTTGGGTTCTTTGCAGGCCTTGCTGGACGATTTTGAAGAGCGGAACGAAGCCGCAGAGATTCAGATCCAAACTTTGGGGCAGGATCTGAACGCGGCGCTGGCCCGTGCCGCATCTGAAGAACGACGTCGCCGCCTGTTGGAAGAAGCGGAACGCCTGCGCCTTGAGGCCGAAGCCGAAGCGCTGGCCGGTCAGAATGAAGAACTGGCCGCGCAGGCGGAAGACCTTCAACGCTATCGTTCAGAGTTCTTCGGTCGTCTGCGGGATGTCCTTGGAGATCAGGAAGGTGTGCGAATCGAAGGCGACCGGTTTGTGTTCTCGTCCGAAGTTTTGTTCCCAACGGGTTCTGCCGTGCTGTCCGCAGAAGGGCAACTGGAAGTTGCGAAAGTCGCCAACATCCTGCGTAGCGTCGCGGCTGAGATTCCGACCGGATTGAACTGGGTGATCCGCGTTGATGGCCACACAGATAACGTCCCGCTTGCCGGAAGTGGCCGGTACCGTGACAATTGGGAGCTCAGCCAGGGCCGAGCGCTGTCGGTCGTCCGTTACATGGTCGATGCGCTGGGCATACCGCCAAACCGTCTGGCCGCCAATGGGTTTGGTGAGTTTCAGCCGGTCAATCCGGCTGACACACCCGAAGCCCGCGCGCAGAACCGCCGGATCGAACTCAAACTGACCGAGCGCTAATCTGCTGCCAATCCTTGACTTAGACGGGCCTGTCTTAACGGGATTTCATCTTATGGCCGATGAAAATTGGCGCATGGACCCTATATCAAACCATAGGTTAATTGGAGTTGTGCGTGACAAACAAGGCGACAGATGTACACTTAGCGGTCCGTAACGCCCTGCGAGCCCCTTATCAGCGCGTAGCCTTGTGCCAAACCCCACAAGGAAACAGATTTTGGCTGAAACGTATCGAACGCTTCGCGCCTCATCTCTGGCTTGTAAAGGGTAAACCCGAACGAGCCTTCGACAGAGACCGATCTTCTCACCGGTTTCTGTGGAACTACGGTGCACCGGTCCCCAGAATTGTGGCTGAAGGCAAAGGGTACTTCGCTGTCCAAGACGCCGGAGCCAGCATGACAAAGCTTTGCACCGACAAATCTGTTACCCTCTCGGAAAAACTCAAAGCATGTCGCGCTGCTGGACAGGCGCTGGCAAGGCTGCATGCGATGGATCTGTCTCATGGGCGTCCGGCGTTTCGGGATATGTGCTGGGATGGACGTCAAATTCGCTTCATCGATTTTGAGTATTTTACGCCCACCAAAGCCGGTCGGCTTCGCAAAGCCCGCGATCTGGGAATTGCGACGGTGTCATCTCTGGCGCAGGGCGGTTTGGGCTTGCACTACGCCTACAATGTCTTGTCTGCCTACTTTGCGGCGCGGGGCAGAAAACCGAAGGCACTGCGGGTGCCATATCCTGTGCCAGTGAGAAACAGTCGCCCGCGCGTTCGGTAAGGGACGTGACAGATTGCGTCACTGTCGTCCAAACTTAAAGCTCTGATCTGGTGTGCCCATGAAACATCTAGGCACCACAGGATAATCTTCGGTCAGGAAGTAGGCATAGGTTCCATTGGGATACTCGGCTGATACGGTGAAAGCGCCGTTGCATTGGTCCAAATTGCCGTGACCCTGAACATAGGTATAGTCTTCGTTAAAAGTGCCGTCGTATCGACCGTTCGGCTCGGTGCCTCCGGGTCTGTTTCCGGACTTCAGGCGATAGGACGATTTCATTTCAGTTACTCTGCCGTCAATTGTTCCAGTCATCGCATAGATCGGAAAACCGTCAGCGGCATATCCAATAAGGGGTGAATGTTCTGACGGTGACCACCCCAACAGTTCGATCAGTCCGGTCGGAACGCCGTGATAGTGGTACTTTCCGTTCGGCTGAACATGTGCGTAATTTGCGTCTAAACCTAACGCAATAGCACCGCCCAACGCATTGTAGGACCACCCCGATCCCGGGTCACCATGCCAGAACTCTGCAGCCAGCGGGTCGAATACGACCCCATTGAGAGAGACGCCAAAATTCCAACCCATGCCCAGCGGCGTTAAGGTGCCATTGGAAGCAGGGTTTGCGGGAAGCTTGAGCTCGACCTTCTGCGTTTCAATTTGGTGCGGATTGCCCCTGTTGGGAAACTGACCAACCAGATGATCCGGAATTCCGTTGCCCGTTACTTTGATCTTGCTGCCCTTCTCTTTCACCGAGGCAATGCTTTCCCCTGGGTCAACAGTTGCAGGTACCAGCCTTAGAGGTTCAATTGCCGTCTCGTCGTGATAACGGAACCTGTGTTGTGCTGTTGCAACTGCCGCAACGGCAGACAAGGCAAATGCGGTGCCCCAAAAAACTGAAATCTTGCTCATAAATCAAACCCTGTTTTTGTGTACGTCATTGACAGTTACACGCGGCAAGAGCACGTTTCCGTCGCAGTTTTAGAGATTAAACAGAAAAAGCCCGACGATTTGGATCGCCGGGCTCAATTTACGCACTCTGTTTTCGGGTTAGTCTGCCGTTAGCAGCGGAGGCTTGTCACCTGGAATGCGCGGCTGATCCGGTCCCAGAATCTCCAAATCCAGGTCGCCCTTTTTGACCGAGACACGCACCACACCACCCTTGGCCAGCTTGCCAAACAGCAGCTCTTCGGCCAGAGGTTTCTTGATGTGTTCCTGAATGACACGGCCCAGCGGACGCGCACCCATCTTGTCATCGTACCCTTTGTCAGCCAGCCACTCGGCGGCTTTGGGTGTCAGATCAATGGTCACGCCACGATCCAGCAGTTGAGCTTCAAGCTGCAAGACGAACTTCTCGACCACTTGCAGGATGACCTCTTTCGGCAGCGGCGCGAACGAGATCACGGCATCCAGACGGTTGCGGAATTCCGGCGTGAACATGCGTTCGATCGCTGCCGTGTCTTCGCCTTCGCGACGGTCGCGACCAAAACCGATGGCTGCCTTGGCCTGTTCCTGCGCGCCCGCGTTCGAGGTCATGATCAGCACCACGTTGCGGAAGTTCACCGTGCGTCCGTTGTGATCGGTCAGTTCACCGTGGTCCATGACCTGCAACAGGATGTTGAACACATCCGGGTGTGCTTTCTCGATCTCATCAAGCAGCAGCACACAATGTGGATGCTGGTCGACACCGTCGGTCAGAAGACCACCCTGATCGAATCCGACATAACCCGGAGGGGCACCGATCAAGCGGCTGACTGCGTGTTTCTCCATGTATTCCGACATGTCAAAGCGCAGCAGTTCCACACCCAGCGTATCCGCCAGTTGTTTCGCCACCTCGGTCTTACCCACACCAGTCGGACCCGCGAACAGGTAGTTGCCGATTGGCTTTTCAGGTTCGCGCAGACCAGCACGGGCCAGTTTGATTGCGCTGGACAATGCCTCGATGGCCAGATCCTGACCAAACACCACGCGCTTCAGCGAAGCTTCGAGGTCCTTCAACACTTCAGCATCGTCTTTGGTGACGTTCTTTGGCGGGATACGGGCGATTTTGGCAACAACTGCCTCGATCTCTTTCACGCCAATGGTCTTGCGACGCTTGCTTTCCGCCAGCAGATGTTGTGCGGCACCGGCTTCATCGATCACGTCGATCGCCTTGTCCGGCAGCTTGCGGTCATTGATGTAACGCGCCGACAATTCCACTGCGGTTTTGATTGCGTCAGCGGTGTATTTGATCGCGTGATGCTCTTCAAAATAGGGCTTCAGACCCCGCAGGATTTTCACGCTGTCTTCCACCGAAGGCTCGTTCACGTCGATCTTCTGGAAGCGACGACTCAGCGCGCGGTCTTTTTCGAAGTGTTGACGGAATTCCTTGTAAGTGGTCGAGCCCATTGTGCGCAGCTTGCCGCCCTGAAGCGCAGGCTTCAGCAGGTTCGAGGCATCCATCGCCCCGCCCGATGTTGCACCAGCGCCAATCACGGTGTGAATCTCGTCAATAAACAGAACCGCGTCGGGATGATCTTCCAGCTCGGTGACAACGGCCTTTAGCCGTTCTTCGAAATCGCCGCGATAGCGGGTTCCGGCCAACAGCGCGCCCATGTCCAGCGAGTAGATCGTGGTGTTGGCAAGGACATCAGGTGCCTCTCCTGCCACGATCTTATGCGCCAGACCTTCGGCGATGGCGGTTTTACCCACACCCGGATCGCCAACCAGCAGCGGGTTGTTCTTGCGGCGACGGCAAAGCACCTGGATACAGCGTTCGACCTCATCCGAGCGACCGATCAACGGATCAACGTCACCCGCCCGAGATTTTGCGTTCAGGTCGACGCAGTATTTCCCAAGCGCGCTTTCCTTCTGTTCGGTTTCGCCAGAAGTTGTCTGAGCGTCTTCTTCCACCTGATCTGCGCCCGAAACCGAGCGGCTTTCGCCATAAGCAGGGTCCTTGGCCACGCCATGGGCGATGAAATTGACCGCGTCGTAGCGGGTCATGTCCTGTTCCTGCAGGAAATATGCGGCATTGCTTTCGCGTTCGGCGAAAATGGCGACCAGTACGTTGGCGCCGGTCACTTCGGTCCGGCCCGAGCTTTGTACATGTATCGCGGCGCGTTGAATCACGCGCTGGAACGCAGCCGTTGGAACGGCCTCTGACCCGTCAATATCCGTAACCAGATTCGAAAGATCCTCGTCAATGAATTCCACCAGAGTGCTGCGCAACTCGTCCAGATCGACGCTGCACGCTTTCATAACGCGCACCGCATCGGGTTCTTCCAGAAGCGCCAGCAGCAAATGCTCCAGCGTTGCAAATTCATGACGCCGTTCATTCGCAGCCGCCAAGGCCGCGTGGATGGCTTGTTCCAGTGTGCTCGAGAATGAAGGCACGCGGGTGCTCCTCTGTCTTGGGTCAGAAGGGGGCGGGCTATCGGCCGGAACCCCATCCCAACCATGTCCTCATACTATTAGAGTTTGGTTGATCGGCGTCCGGCTTCAAGGGTTTTCTTTCACTTGACAGTCACATTTGTTGTGACCGTGACCGTGAAGAGGGCGAAATAAGCATCAGAACCGGTCTTTTCTACCCCGGATCTCTGCAAAAACGGCCTCGGGCCTCGCGCCTGTCATGCCCAGATGGGCCTGAATCGCCGGATCTTCAGCTCTCAGGAACGGATTTGTGGCCTTTTCAAGCGCCAGAATCGACGGAACCGTGGCCTCTCCGGCGGCCCGTGCCCGGTCGATATCGGCAATGCGCGCCTTTAGTTCAGGGTTGTCCGGATCGACGGTAATAGCGAATTTTGCGTTGGATTGTGTATATTCGTGTCCCGAACATACCAGCGTGTCATCGGGCAAGGCGGCCAGTTTGCTCAAAGAATCCCACATCTGTTCTGGTGTGCCTTCGAACAGACGCCCACAGCCAAGCGCCATGAGGCTGTCAGCAGTGAAAACTGCGGAGCTTTGGGGCATGTAATATGCGACATGCCCTACTGTGTGACCGGACACATCCAGAACCTGAACTGGTTCCCCGCCGATTTCAAAGCTGTCACCTTCGGCCACCTGTAGATCAAGCGGCGGCAGGCGATGGGCATCAGCGGCGGCCCCGATGACCTGTGCGGGGTGTTTTTCCAGAATTCCTGCCAGCCCGTCGACGTGATCCCAGTGATGATGGGTCAGCAGCACGTGGGATAAGGTCCATCCCCGCGCCTCCAGCGCCTTTAAAATCGGCGCGGCCTCGGGCGCGTCGATCAAGGCGGTCTGGCCACTCGTAGCGTCGTGGGCCAGAAAGGCGTAATTGTCGCTCAGGCATGGGATTGTAACGATCTCAAGAGGCATGGCTTTTTGCCCTTTCATTGCTAGACTGCGCCCAGCTAAGCCGATTGACCGGATGTCCGCAATGCATCTTGATGTGCAGGATCTGAGGAACTTTTACTACCGCAGCACGCTGGGGCGTGCAGCGCAGGCGGCCATTCGCGGGCGCCTGATTGAACTTTGGCCCGAGGCCAAGGGTCAGACCGTGGCCGGATTCGGCTTTGCTGTGCCATTGTTGCGCCCATACCTGGCAGATGCGCGCCGCGTCATCGGGCTGATGCCAGGCCCTCAGGGCGTAATGCCTTGGCCTGCGGGGATGCCCAATGTGTCTGTTCTGACCGAGGAAACGCTTTGGCCGATTGAAACCGGTCATGTAGACAAGCTGGTTGTGATGCATGGGCTGGAAACGTCAGAGAGGCCGAACCAATTGCTGGATGAATGCTGGCGTGTTCTGGGACCTGGCGGTCGGGCCGTGTTCATCGTTCCCAACCGGGGTGGTCTATGGTCGCGCACTGACAAAACGCCGTTTGGTTATGGGCGCCCCTATACGGCCACGCAGCTGGAAAACCAGCTTAAGGCGCATCACTTTCTGCCCGAGGCGCACTGCTCGGCGTTGTACCGGCCACCTTCGTTCCGCCGTTTTTGGCTGAAATCCGGAAGTCTGATCGAAAAAACCGGACAAAGAATTCCCACTGTGATGGCAGGCGGTGTGCTTATGGTTGAGGTCAGCAAACACATACGACCACCCAGTGGAAGCGTGACCAAAGATGCAGTTAAGAAGCCGATAAAAGCGCTGGACGGCCTGTTGAAGCCTGCGTGACAATCACAAGCTTTCCTACGTGGCGAAAATGCGGGAAAAAAGTCACAGGAATCGCAAAAACCTGCATATTCGTAACATTTTTCAACTGAGCCAACGGGTCCAAACGGTCGCACTTGAGCTAAGTGCATGAAAAGTAACAATTTGTGGATAAATATGTTACCGCTATAGCGTATTGCTTGGTTGGAACACCTCTGCTACATCCCCGGTGATTTTGATCCCCGCCCTTTATGGACGGGGTTTCTTCACGCCCCCGGGTAGCTGCCGCACGCGAATTCGGGGCCTCAAATATCGGAAGGGTGGACGTGTCCGAACCAGCTTCGATTTCCACAGGCATTGCCGAGCGCTATGCCACGGCGATCTTCGAGATCGCAAAAGAGAACAAAGACCTCGCAGGTCTGGAATCCGGCATCAATGATCTTGCAGCAGCACTGGGCGACAGTGCTGAGTTGCGCGACCTGATCGCCTCGCCGCTGGTTTCCCGCGCCGAGCAAGAAGGCGCTATCACTGCCGTTGCAGACAAAATGGGTCTGAACGCGATTCTGCGGAATACGCTGGGTCTGATGGCGCAGAAACGCCGCCTGTTTGTTGTGCCGCAGCTGGTGCAAGTTCTGCGCGACATGCTAGCGGATGAGCGTGGCGAAGTGACCGCCGATGTCGCGTCGGCGAAGGCGCTGACTAAGACACAACTGGAAAAACTGTCCAAGACGCTGTCCGAGCGTGTGGGCAAGACCGTGACTATCAATGCGACCGTTGATGAAAGCCTCATCGGCGGTCTTGTCGTTAAAGTGGGCTCGAAGATGATCGATAGTTCGATCCGTTCGAAGCTGAACTCCCTACAGAATGCAATGAAAGAGGTCGGATAAATGGGAATCCAAGCTGCAGAGATTTCTGCAATCCTGAAGGACCAGATCAAGAATTTTGGTCAGGAAGCCGAAGTGGCCGAAATCGGCCGCGTGCTGAGCGTCGGTGACGGGATTGCCCGTGTATACGGCCTGGACAATGTCCAAGCGGGTGAAATGGTCGAATTCCCCGGTGGCATCATGGGTATGGCGCTGAACCTGGAAAGCGACAACGTTGGTGTCGTTATCTTTGGTTCTGACCGCGACATCAAAGAAGGTGACACTGTTAAGCGCACCAACTCGATCGTGGACGTTCCGATCGGTGACGAGCTGCTGGGCCGCGTCGTTGACGGTCTGGGCAACCCGCTGGACGGCAAAGGCCCGATCAACGCCTCCAAGCGTGGCGTTGCTGACGTTAAAGCACCTGGCATCATCCCGCGTAAATCGGTGCACGAGCCGATGGCAACCGGCCTGAAATCGGTTGACGCGATGATCCCGATTGGCCGTGGCCAGCGGGAACTGATCATTGGTGACCGTCAGACCGGTAAAACTGCTGTGGCTCTGGACACCATCCTGAACCAGAAGGTCTACAACGACGCAGCGGGCGACGACGAGTCGAAGAAACTGTACTGCGTTTACGTTGCGGTTGGTCAAAAGCGTTCGACCGTGGCGCAGCTGGTGAAGAAGCTGGAAGAGTCCGGTGCGATTGAGTATTCGATCGTTGTTGCCGCGACCGCGTCCGACCCGGCGCCGATGCAGTTCCTGGCGCCTTATGCCGCAACCGCGATGGCTGAATACTTCCGTGACAACGGCCGCCACGCTCTGATCATCTATGACGATCTGTCGAAGCAGGCCGTTTCCTATCGTCAGATGTCTCTGCTGCTGCGCCGCCCGCCGGGCCGCGAAGCTTATCCTGGTGACGTTTTCTACCTCCACTCCCGCCTGCTGGAGCGTTCGGCGAAGCTGAACGAAGATTTCGGTGCAGGCTCGCTGACCGCGCTGCCGGTTATCGAAACTCAGGGTGGTGACGTTTCGGCGTTTATTCCGACCAACGTGATCTCGATCACCGATGGTCAGATCTTCCTGGAAACCGAACTGTTCTATCAGGGCATCCGTCCTGCTGTGAACACCGGCCTGTCGGTTTCGCGTGTGGGCTCGTCGGCCCAGACCGACGCGATGAAGTCTGTTGCGGGTCCGGTGAAACTGGAACTGGCTCAGTACCGCGAAATGGCGGCGTTTGCGCAGTTTGGTTCGGACCTTGACGCCGCAACTCAGCAGCTGCTGAACCGTGGCGCGCGTCTGACCGAGCTGATGAAACAGCCGCAGTACTCGCCGCTGACCAACGCGGAAATCGTTTGTGTTATCTTCGCAGGCACCAATGGCTACCTCGACAAAATCGACGTTTCGGATGTTGGCCGCTACGAGGCCGGTCTGCTGGCGCATCTGCGCGGTAAGCACGCTGACCTGCTGAAGTGGATCACCGACGAAGATCCCAAAGTCAAAGGTGACGCGTCCGACAAGATCAAGGCAGCGATCGACGAATACGCCGCGACCTTCGCTTGATAGGAGGTTCCGATGCCTAGTCTGAAGGACCTTAAAAACAGGATCGAGTCGGTCAAATCGACCCGCAAGATCACCAAGGCCATGCAGATGGTCGCGGCCGCAAAACTGCGCCGTGCCCAGGAATCTGCCGAAGCCTCGCGCCCCTATGCCGAGCGGTTCAATGCCGTGATGGCGGGGCTGGCAGCTTCGGTCGGGGGCAGCGACAGCGCCCCCAAGCTGCTCCGTGGTACGGGTAGTGATGATGTCCATCTGCTGGTTGTCATGACAGCTGAACGCGGCCTGTGTGGCGGCTTCAACGCAAACATCGCCAAGCTTGCCCGCGCCAAAGCGGAAGAGCTGCGCGGCAAAGGCAAGACAGTCAAAGTTTTGACCGTCGGTAAAAAAGGCCGCGACGCGCTCAAGCGTGACTTGGGCGATCTGTTTGTTGGACATGTAGACCTGAGCGAAGTCAAACGCATTGGTTACGCCAACGCACAAGACATCGCCAAGGACGTCCTGTCTCGCTTCGACGGGGGTGAGTTCGACGTTGCCACGATCTTCTATTCGAAGTTCGTCAACGTTGTGACCCAGATCCCGACGGCACAGCAGGTCATCCCCGCCTCGTTCGAGGACGAAGCGGCAGGTGACGACAGCGGTGCCGTGTTCGATTACGAGCCCAGCGAAGAAGCCATTCTGGCCGACTTGCTGCCCAAGGGGGTTGCGACCGCGATCTTCTCGGCTTTGCTCGAAAACGGAGCGTCCGAACAGGGTGCCCGGATGTCTGCGATGGACAACGCGACACGCAACGCGGGTGAGATGATCGATAAGCTGACGATCCAGTTCAACCGCTCGCGTCAGGCCGTGATCACCAACGAGCTGATTGAAATTATTTCCGGCGCCGAAGCGCTGTAAGAAAACCGGAGACGAAACATGGCGAATGCAAAAGGCAAAGTCACACAGATCATCGGGGCCGTCGTCGACGTGCACTTCGAAGATCAGCTGCCTGAAATTCTGAACGCGCTGGAAACCACCAACAACGGCAAACGCCTGGTGTTGGAAGTTGCTCAGCACCTGGGTGAAAACACCGTCCGCACCATCGCGATGGACGCGACCGAAGGTCTGGTCCGTGGCGAAGCCGTGACAGACACTGGCGCACCGATCTCGGTTCCGGTTGGGAACGCCACCCTGGGCCGCATCCTGAACGTTGTGGGTGAGCCGATCGACGAAAAAGGCCCGGTTGAAGCGTCTGAGGCCCGCGCGATCCACCAGCCCGCGCCGACCTTCGACGAACAGTCGACCGAGTCGGAAGTTCTGGTCACCGGCATCAAGGTTGTTGACCTGCTGGCCCCCTACGCCAAAGGCGGTAAGATCGGCCTGTTCGGCGGCGCCGGCGTTGGTAAAACCGTTCTGATCATGGAATTGATCAACAACATCGCAAAAGTGCACTCGGGCTTCTCGGTGTTCGCGGGTGTTGGTGAACGGACCCGTGAAGGGAACGACCTGTACCACGAGATGATCGAATCGAACGTGATCAAGCCGGACAACCTGTCGGAATCGCAGGTGGCCCTGGTTTACGGTCAGATGAACGAACCTCCGGGTGCGCGTGCACGTGTTGCTCTGACCGGTCTGACGCTGGCCGAGCAGTTCCGCGACCAGTCCGGTACCGACGTTCTGTTCTTCGTTGACAACATCTTCCGCTTCACACAGGCGGGTTCCGAAGTTTCGGCTCTGCTGGGTCGTATTCCCTCGGCGGTGGGCTACCAGCCGACACTGGCGACCGACATGGGCGCGCTGCAGGAACGCATCACCTCGACCAAGTCGGGCTCGATCACCTCGGTGCAGGCGATCTACGTGC
The DNA here is from genome assembly GCF_056537285.1 of Ruegeria sp. CF8. NCBI lineage: Bacteria > Pseudomonadati > Pseudomonadota > Alphaproteobacteria > Rhodobacterales > Roseobacteraceae > Ruegeria > Ruegeria sp. CF8. The sequence goes on from NZ_JBQFRG010000011.1 coordinate 151,376, forward strand.
CTGCGGACGACCTTACCGACCCTGCGCCAGCAACCTCGTTCGCTCACTTGGACGCGACCACCGTTCTGAACCGTGCGATCTCGGAAAAGGGTATCTACCCCGCGGTTGACCCGCTCGATTCGACCTCGCGTCTGCTCGACCCGGCCATTGTTGGCGAAGAGCACTACGCGGTTGCGACCGACGTTCAGCAGATCCTTCAGCGTTATAAGTCGCTGCAGGACATCATCGCCATCCTCGGCATGGACGAACTGTCGGAAGAGGACAAACTGACCGTTGCCCGTGCCCGTAAGATCGAACGCTTCCTGTCGCAGCCGTTCGACGTTGCCGAAGTCTTCACCGGTTCGCCCGGCGTTCAGGTTCCTCTGGATGTAACCATCTCGTCGTTCAAGGCGGTTGTGGCTGGCGAATACGATCACCTGCCCGAAGCGGCCTTCCTGATGGTTGGCGGCATCGAAGAAGTGATCGCTAAAGCCGAGAAGATGGCAGCAGAAGCCGCCTAAGGAGTATCCCTGATGGCAAACACGATGCAATTCGACCTCGTCAGCCCCGAGCGGAGCCTTGCTTCGCTCAGCGCGACGGCGATCCAGATTCCCGGCGCGGACGGGGACATGACGGCAATGCCCGATCATGCCCCCACCATCACCACGCTGCGCCCCGGTCTGCTGAAGGTTGAGGCACCCGAAGGGTCCAGCGAATACCTGGTCACCGGCGGGTTTGCCCAGATCAACGGCGACAGCCTTTCGGTTTTGGCCGAAAAGGCCATTCCGGTGGCCGAAGTGACCCGCGCGCATCTGGATGAGTTGATCGAAGACGCCCGCGCCTCGCATGAGGCGGCCAAGGGCGGCGATGATCAGACCATCGTCGATGATGCGGCCAAGCTGCTGGCGGATATGGAAGCGCTTGGAACGCATATGAGCCTGTAACCGGCTTTGTAGTCAAAGATTTGAACGGCCTCACATTTGTGGGGCCGTTTTTTTGTCGTGCTTTTGCCGAATTGCCGGGATAACTTGCGGGAATTCAAGAATAATGATGACAGAATGAAAAAGTTCCTTACCCATCCAATTGGCATTGATCAGGGCGAAGATGTGCTGTTTTCGGAATTTGCCGAAGGCGGTGAGATGTGGACGGGGCAAGGACCTCGTGAACGTCGCACGCCCATTCAGTTCAAAGAACCATTTCGCACCCCACCAACTGTTCAGATCGGAATTTCTCTGTGGGACGTCGACACGTCTTCGGCGCTGCGCGCAGAAGTTCAGGCCGAAAATATCACGACCGAAGGGTTTGAAGCGGTATTTCGTACGTGGTCAGATACAAGGATCGCCCGCATCCGGGCAAGCTGGACCGCGATCGGCGAAGTCGCGCATCCGGATGACTGGAATATCTCCTGACCCGTGTTCAGACCATTACGCTTTAAGGAAGCGCAGCCGTCAGCTGTCTTGCGCTTCGATCATATCCACCCGCGTCGCGTGGCGGCCGCCTTCGAATTCGGCACTCAGAAAGGCATCCACGATGTCCAGCGCCTGACCTTCGCCCACAACGCGTGCGCCGAGTGACAGCATGTTGGCGTCGTTGTGCTGGCGGATCATCCGGGCCGAGAAGGCGTCGGAGCAAACTCCGCAGCGGATGCCCGGCACTTTGTTTGCCGCCATCATGATGCCCTGACCGGTGCCGCACAGGATGATGCCCAAACCGCAATCGCCCGATGTGACGGCCTCAGCTGCGGCTTTGCCGTGCTTAGGGTAATGGGTGCTTTCGGGAGTTGTAGGGCCGATATCGACCACCTCCCATCCCTGTTGAGCGATGTGTTTTGCCACGGCCTGCCGCAGATCAATCGCCGCGTGGTCACTGGACAGAACAATGCGTTTGTTTGAGGACATTTGAGGTCATTCCCTCTTTCGCGGATCCACTCGCTTGCCGACAAATAACTAGCAGAGCAGATCGGTGTTCAAAAAAGCAAAAGGGCGGCTTGATTTGGCCGCCCGTTGGAACTCAATCCATCTGGTACATGGACTCGTAGATTGGTGTCAGTGTCTTGTCTTCAAACAGCGATGACACGCTGGTGCCGTTCCAGATGTTCAGAATCGCCTGGGTGAAGATCGGCGCGGTTGGTACGATGCGAATGTTCTTGGCTTTGGCAACTTCTTTGGTCGGTTGAATCGTGTCCGTCAGAACCAGCGATTTCATCACTGAATTGGTGACGCGTTCAACCGCAGGGCCGCTCATGACGCCGTGGGTGATGTAGGAATGAACCTCTTTTGCGCCGTTATCCAACAGCACTTGCGCAGCCTTGCAAAGGGTTCCGGCGGTATCGCACATGTCGTCCACGATCAGGCAGATCTTGTCTTTCACGTCACCGATCACTGTCATTTCGGCCACTTCACCCGCTTTCTCGCGGCGCTTGTCCACGATCGAGAGTGGGGCGTTGATGCGTTTCGCCAACTCGCGCGCACGGGCCACACCGCCCACGTCAGGCGATACCACCATGATCTCATCCATGTTGTTTTTGAACTGGTTTTTCACGTCCAGTGCAAAGATCGGCGAGGCGTAGAGGTTGTCCACTGGAATATCAAAGAACCCCTGAATCTGGGCCGCATGCAGATCCATGGTCAGGACGCGTTCAATACCGGCTCCGGTCAGCATGTTGGCCACAAGTTTGGCACTGATCGGTGTGCGGGCTTTGGTGCGGCGGTCCTGGCGGGCGTAGCCGAAATAAGGGATTACAGCGGTGATCCGTTGCGCGGACGAACGGCGCAGTGCGTCGGCAATGATTAGCAGTTCCATCAGGTTGTCATTGGCGGGGTTCGACGTCGGCTGGACGATGAACATATCCTCGCCCCGGACGTTTTCGAACACTTCGACAAAAATCTCACCGTCATTGAACCGCTCGACCCGCGCATCGACCAGACCCTGGTCAACGCCGCGATACAGGCTCATGCGGCGAGCGATGGATTCGGCAAGCGGAAGATTGGCGTTCCCAGCGATGAGCTTGGGTTCGTGGAGTGTCGGCATCGGCTGAGGTCCCCGGGCAGCTTTGGCAATGTGACAGATTCGTGATGTTGACACCGCTTAGCACGGGTCTAACGTCCCGCAAAGGCAACGCAGCGGAGAAAGTGAACATGACCCAGATTGACTACTATTTTGCGACAATTTCGCCCTATACCTATCTGGCGGGAAACCGGCTGGAAGAGGTTGCGGCGAAACATGGTGCGACCATCAACTACAAGCCGCTGGACATCATGGCTCTGTTCGCGCGTACCGGTGGCACAGCACCAAAAGACCGTCATATCTCGCGCATAGAATACCGTGCACAGGACTTGCTGCGCCAAGCCAAACGTCTTGGGGTGGAATTCAATCTGAAACCCGCGCATTGGCCAACCAATATGGCGCCGTCTTCATATGCGGTGATCGCTGCGACCAAGGACGGGTCAGGGGATGTAGGCAAGCTTTGCCAATTGATCCTGCGCGCCTGCTGGGCAGAAGAGAAAGACGTGGCTCAGGATGACGTGATCCGGGATTGCCTGGCAAATGCAGGGTTTGATCCGGAATTGGCCAATAGCGGGTTGCTGGTAGGTGCGGAAACCTACGCCGCCAATCTGGAAGAAGCCGTGGAACAAGGGGCCTTTGGTGCACCATTCTACATCACGCCGGACGGGCATCGGTTTTGGGGACAGGATAGTCTGGATGATCTGGATCAGCATCTGGCTGAGACGAAGGGATGACAGCTTCGGCTGTCGCACCGCAACCCGTCTTCGTCAGGCGGTTGGGAGAGGGCGCGCGAAGAGTGCTTGCCCTCCATTGCACCATTGCGCATTCCGGGGCGTGGTCGGGATTGGCCAAGGCGTTGGACGGCAAAGTCTCTTTGGTCGCGCCAGATATGTTGTCTCATGGGCGCAGTCCGGATTGGGACGGGCAGGGGAACTTCTTTGATCACGTCACCAATAACGCTGCGGCTGAACTGACGGGGCAGATGGACGTCGTTGGCCATTCTTTTGGGGCGATTATTGCACTGAGACTGGCCTTGGAGCATCCCGAACGCGTCCGAAGTCTGACATTGATCGAACCCGTGTTCTTCGCCATCGCGGGTCAAGATGCGCCGGAACGTTTCGACCAGCATGAGCAAGACCTTGGGCCGATAAACAGTGCCTTCAAAGCGGGTGACAATGCTCTGGCCGCGCGACTGTTCAACCGGATGTGGAGCACTGGCATCAGCCCAAAATGGCCTGACTTGCCCGAACGGACGCGTGCCAACATGGTGCGTGGGATACACGCCGTTCCAGCCGTGCACCCGGTGCTTTATGACGATCAAGCCGGGTTGCTCAAAGCCGAGACGCTGGAACGCGCCGCCATGTCGACCCTGATCCTGAGCGGATCAGAAACCCACCCCGTAATCCCCGCCATCTGCGCGGGTTTGGAGCGCCGCCTGCCGCACGCGCGCCATGCGGTGGTTCCGGGCGCGGGGCACATGCTGCCCATTTCGCACCCTCAGGAAACAGCGGCGCTGCTTCAGGCGCTCTGGCAATCCAGTTCTACAGAAGATTGAGAAACTGATCGATCTCAGCCGGGCTGATCGACCAGTCGCAGACCAATCTGCACGCTAGGCTTTCACCATCATCCTCACCCTCTAGCTCATCCCCCCAGAGGTGATAGATCGCTCCGGCCTCATGCAACTGCTTGTGCTTGGCGCGCGAGAAAGAGGCAAAGACCATGTTGGCTTGTGGTTCATGCAGGAATTCAGCGCCCTTGGCGCGCAACCCGTCGGCTAGACGGGCACAGTTGGCATTGGCCTGACGCGCCAGTTTCAACCACAGATCATCTTCGAGATAGGCGGCCATCTGCGCTGACAGGTAGCGGTGTTTAGAGAACAAGTGCGCCCCGCGTTTGCGTCGCAGTTCAAATTCCCAAGCCTTGCTTTCGTCGAAAAACACAACCGCTTCGACCCCCATCAGGCCATTTTTCGTGCCGCCAAAGCTGATGGCATCCACGCCTGATTTCCAGGTCATCTCAGCCGGGGAACAATTCAACGCGACCAGTGCATTGGTGAACCGCGCGCCATCCAGATGCACGGGAAGGTCGTAATCCTTGGCCACGCCGCAAAGAGCCTGCAGTTCTTCCAACGAATAGACTGATCCGCGCTCGGTGACCTGAGTAATCGACACAGGCCCGCGTTGCGGTCCATGCACGCCGCGTGTTTCTTCACCCAGGATCGATCCGCGCAATGCTTCGGGTGTCATCTTGTCACCGCCAGGCACAAGGGTCAGTTTGGCGCCCGTGTAAAATTCGGGTGCGTTGCACTCGTCCTCGTGGATATGGGCAACCGGCGAGCAGAAGACCGTCTCCCAAGGGTTCGACAGCGTTGCAAGAGCCAGTGAGTTTGCCGCAGTCCCAGTGGCCACAAGATACACGGCGGCCCCCGGTGCCTCAAAAATGCTGCGAATGCGGTCACGCACCTCGTTCATCAGCGCGTCAGCACCATAGGCCATCTGATAGCCCAGATTGGCCTCGGCCAGTTTTGCCATGACCTGAGGGTGAACCGGCCCGGAATTGTCAGAGGCGAAATACATCAGGATGGCTCCTCGATTATATAGTCTTCCCACTCTTCCATGGGGGTTTCGAACTCGGACACTGTACGTCCCTGAACCGACATTCCTGCCGCGTGCACGCTGTCTGGCGTACCAGATATCAAAGGATGCCAGTCGTAAAGGGGCTTGCCCTCCCACAGCAGACGATAAGCGCAGGTTTGCGGCAGCCAATAGGCGTGTTCATCTATGTTGTCGGGGGTCATCACAATACATTCGGGCACAAACTGGTGCCGTATGTCGTATTGCGTGCAGCGGCAGCTTTCATCATCCAGCAGGCGACAAGCGACACAGGTCAGGGCAACCTCGCCAGTGTCTTCGTCTTCCAGCTTGTTCAGGCAGCACTTGCCGCAGCCATCACACAATGCCTCCCATTCGCGCTGGTTCATCTTCCGCAAAGGTTTGCGTTCCCAGAACCGGGCGGGCAGGCCGGTGCGTTCGATCGGATCCGTGCTCATAAGGCGGCCAGAATGCCACGGGCTTTTTCGCAATCGGCATCCATCTGGGCAATCAGCCCGTCCAGCCCATCAAAGGTAAGTTCCGGGCGCAGGAAATCAATCAGGCCGACAGACAGGGTTGCGCCGTAAAGGTCGCCCGAAAAGTCGAAAAGGAAGGTTTCGAGATTGGGCACTTCGCCTTGAAACATTGGGCGAACCCCGATCGAGGCCGCACCGTGGTAACTGCCCTGATGCGGGCCATCCAGTACGTCGACCAGAACGGCGTAGACACCAAATTTCGGTAGGTGAAGACCTTCGATGGACATGTTTGCGGTGGGAAACCCCAGCTCGCGCCCCCGCTGTTCGCCGCCGACAACTTCGCCTTCAATCCTGTGCCAATGGCCCAGCATCGCCGCTGCATCACGCGGGCGGCCTTCGCTTAACGCAGTGCGGATCGCAGTTGATGAGACCACGTTCTCGGACCGCTCCATCAGTGGGGCAATCGTCACGCCAAATCCCATCTCTTTCCCAAATCGGACCAGATCATCGGCTGAACCGCTGCGGCCCTTGCCAAAGCAGAAATCAGCCCCCACCACCACATGCGAAAGGCCCAGTCCGTCACAAATAACAATGCGCGCGAATTCTTCGGGTGAGAGCCCGGCCAGCGCCGCATTGAAGGGCAGCTCGTAGAGTTTTTCTACACCCAGTTTTTCCAGCCGGTGCGCTCGTGCATTGCCGCGCATCAGGCGGAACGGAGGCGAATCCGGCGCAAAGTATTCACGCGGATGCGGTTCAAAGGTCATGACACCCAGCGGCGCGTCAGGAGCTGCTTGGCGGGCCATTTCGATGACCGACTGATGCCCCACATGAACGCCGTCAAAGTTGCCGATCGCCACGCTGGCGCCGCGATCTTCTGGCTCGACAAACTGGAAATCCCGGATGATGTGCATAGGCGATTGCGTAGCGTTGCGTTGCGATGAGTTCAAGCGGCAGTTTGAATTCTGCGCACGCCTCCGTCTGAACGAACCCGAAACCAACGAAAAGGCTGAACAACCGCACCAACGCATCAACCGCATGGTATTTAGCGCAAAGCCAACTGCTTGATTCAAAAAAAATCCTGTGTGTAGACTGAACATCCGGATCTCAGGCTGTACTGCGACCCGGTTCAGGCCCGGCCAGGTTCAATGGAACCCAGCACAGGAGGCAGACCATGTATCGATTGCGACTGTTCGCGATTCGCCATGCCCGCACATTCGAGTGGATTTATAAGCGTGTCGAACGCGGCATGGTCGCAATGGATTCGCTTTTTGCAAAGATCGGCTACAATCGCGTCGAACGCCCCATAGCGCTGGTTGAAAAGGGCGTCAAAACCTTACTGTTCGACTGCAAGATGTGCGGGCAATGCGTGTTGTCTTCGACCGGCATGTCCTGCCCGATGAACTGCCCAAAGCAGTTGCGAAATGGCCCGTGTGGCGGTGTGCGTCCCGGCGATTTCTGCGAGGTGAAGCCCGACATGAAATGTGTCTGGGTCTTGGCCTGGGACGGAGCCAACCGCATGCGGCACGGGGGCGAAAAGATAAAGGAAGTTTTGCCGCCAGTGGAACACACGTTGAAGGGATCGTCATCCTGGTTGCGGGTCAGCCGAGAGATTGCCGCGCAGGAACGCGAGGCCCGCGATGCCGCGCGTGTAACCCTTGCTGAAGCCTTCCCGGAAGCGCGCGAGAATGAACCGTCCTCTGCGCCTTTAGCTACTGAGCCGCCAAACGCAATGAACCGGGATCTGAAGAAATGAACGACGCACATCGCAGCGATGTAGAGCCAATCGGCTATGTTACTGTTCCCGACGGGTATGTATCGCACAGCCGGTTGGAAAGGGTCTTGCGCTCGGGTCGGTTTGCCGTGACGGCCGAGTTGAACCCACCCGACAGCGCTGATCCCGAGGATGTTTTTCAGGCCGCGCAGCCGCTTGGAGAGGTAGCAGATGCGATCAACGCAACCGATGCTTCGGGCGCGAATTGCCATATGTCGTCGATTGGAATTTGCGCATTGCTGACGCGCGCCGGCTATTCTCCGGTTTATCAGATTTCCTGCCGGGACCGGAATCGCATCGCCATTCAGGGCGATGTGCTTGGGGCTGCAGCGCTGGGCGTGAGCAATGTTCTGTGCCTGACCGGCGATGGCGTTGGCGTCGGAGATCAGCCGGGGGCAAAGCCGGTTTTCGACTTTGATTCCCTGACCTTGCTGCGAACAATCCGAACCATGCGTGATCAGGGAAAGTTTCTGTCAGGCCGCAAGATCACACGCCCCCCTCAGCTGTTTTTAGGGGCGGCAGAGAACCCTTGCATTCCGCCTTATGACTGGCGTCCTGATCGTCTGGCAAAGAAGGTAGAAGCAGGGGCAGAATATATTCAGACCAACTATATCTACGACATACCGCTTTTTGAGAAATTCATGGCTCGGGTGCAGGATGTCGGTCTGGACAAGAAAGTCTTCATAATCGCTGGCGTGGGGCCCATTGCCTCGGCACGCGCGGCGCGTTGGATGCGTAGCAATGTGCCCGGAATTCATATCCCCGATCAGGTAATTGAGCGGATGGAGAAGGCCGAAAAACCTGCTGAAGAAGGCAAAAAAATCTGTATCGAGCTGATTCAGCAGATACGTGAGATCGCCGGCGTCTCGGGCGTTCATGTGATGGCCTACAGACGCGAACACGTGGTGTCGGAAATCATTCTGGAATCCGGTGCATTGAAAGGGCGCAGGCGTTCGCGCCCTCCTTCAGGACTTCGTGCAGAAAATTAGATTTGGTGCGTTGCAAAATGAAAAGGCACCCGACGGGTGCCTTTCTTTGGCTTGAGTTGGCTTGCCGGTCAGTCGAACTTGCGCGACGGGGCCAGGACCATAGCCTCTCCGATCAGAACCTTCTTGCCTTCGACCGAGCAATGGCAATCCAGTTTGACCCGGCGCTTGGAAAAATCGATGTCGACAACCTTTACTTCGGCGTAAACCATGTCGCCTGGGCGTACAGGTGCCAGAAACTTAAGCGACTGACCCATGTAAACAGTGCCATGGCCGGGCAGTTGTTCGCCGATCACCGCCGAGATCAGACCCGCTGTCAGCATCCCGTGGGCGATACGGCCCTCAAAGATCGTGTCGCGGGCATAATCGTCATCCAGATGCACCGGATTACGGTCGGTTGAAACCTGAGCGAACATCTCGATGTCTTCGTCCGTCACCACTTTGCGCAGGTAGCGGGACATGCCCATTTCGATGTCTTCAATACAGATCGTTCCGCGTGGAAGATTGTCCAACATGTTGCCCTCACTCGAAATCGGCCGTGAAAGAAAAAACCATCTTTAGGCCAAGGTTGGCAACTTTATTACTTCGCAACTGCAGAAAATCAAGTCTTTTCTGATTACCGCAAGCGACCGATTGTAAAGGTCGGGTTGATCTTTTCCCTTTTGATATAATCGGTTAGCGATTCATGGTGTGGGTGGTGCGACGTTTTTGTCTCGGCTGCGGCCAGACCGCCTGAAATAAACAGGGAATCAATGCCCTCTCCCATGCCGCCCAGAATGTCTGTGTGGGGTCCGTCGCCGATCACCAGAATGTCGCCGTCCGGGATATCATGCCCCAGCTCCTGCAATCTGCGGCGGGCCAGATCATAAATCGGCGGATGCGGTTTGCCGAAATACAGGCTTTCACCACCCATTTCGGTATAGAGCTTTGCCAAGGCTCCTGCGCACCACTCCCGGACTTCTCCGCGGTCGACAACAATGTCGGGATTCGCGCAAAGCAGCTTCATTTCCATCTGCTTGGCATAGAGGAAGTCGGGTCGGTTCACATCCGGGTCGGCCATCGGATCGAACGGGCCACAGCAAACGATGCCTTCAGCCTCTTTAAGCGGCACACGTTCGATGTGAATGGGGTGATGCAGAAGCTTCAAAGGTTCGAAAAAGCCTGCATCTCGCTGCCATTCACCCATGAAATACACCTTGTGCCCGACAGCGCCCCGGAACATCGCAGAACGTGCGGAATCCCCGCTGGTCGCAATGGTGTCATAGGCATCGGAGGGCACGTTGAATTGAACCAACTGCTCAGCCACTCCCGCCCGAGGCTTTGGTGAGTTCGTCACAAGTACAACAACCCCGCCTTTCGCACGATAGGCCTGCAATGCCGCAACGGCTTCGGGGAATGCGGTGATGCCGTTGTGGACACAGCCCCAAAGGTCGACAAACAGCGCCTTGTAGCGGTCAGAGATCTCGGCAAGCGAGGAAACGATCTGGGTCATTGGGGCCTCTGTAAGTAAATTAGCGGTTGCGACAGCTATGGCAAAGCTGAGACCCAAACACCATCCCGCATTCCCTTTTGCGCTGGGAAATGGTGAATCTATTAATCGTCTTCAGTAACGTCCGAAACATCCGGGGCCTGCTGGACGTTTTCAGTTCCCAAAATGATCTGTGCACCAATTCGGGTCTGGTACCGAATAACGGCCAGATATCCGGGCCCAAGCTCCTCCTGCAATACATCAACAAGGGGGGGGTCACGCAGGTTTTCCGGCAGCAACCCTGCAACGGAAGAAACTTTGAACTGAGCTTCAACGGGCAGGTCGACGATCAACCAGACCTCCACACGTTTGCGCTGGGCGTTGACATCTACCCGAATGATTTCAACTGAAACAGGATCGGCCCATTCCCTGATGGCTTCGGCCAGCTGGGCCTCGGTGCGCGTTTCGAGATATCGATTGTAGGTGGATTTCCCAAGTTGCAGCACCACGACGACCAGGAATGCCAGCGCGACAAACACGCTTGCTGTGAAATTCAGTTTACGCTTGCCCTTGCTGAAAACCACGGACCGTGCCGCATAGACCAGATAAACGGCGCAGGCCGAAAGAATGATTGCTCCAAGGTTTGTTGCGAAGAGTAGCCCCGCCTCGTAGGCCTCGGCAGGCTCGCCAAAATACAACAAAATACCTGCTGCTGAGAGCGGCGGTACAAGAGAAACGCCAATGGCTGCGCCGGGCAAAAGGCTCAGCTCGGATTTGTTGATTTGAACATAGGCCCCGGCAACGCCAGCGGCGAGCGCGACGATCAGGTCTTCGGTGCCGGGATCCGTGCGCGCAAGGACCTGATCAGGGATCAAAATACCGCGTGGGACGTCTGCGACATAGACCATGAACCACGCCATCAAAACGCAGATTGTTGCCGCAAAACAAACTGTAAGGGCAAGAACGACCGCGCGTTTCAGCCACCCCATGACCATTGCTGCAGCCACACCCAAGATCGGGGTCATAAGGGGTGCCACAAGCATTGCCGCGATCACAACAGCGCCCGAGTTGCGCAATAGCCCCATGGTGGCAATTACCACTGACAGAGTAAGCAACATCGCAAAGCGTCGCCAATACGCGGCTTTGTCCGTCCCTTCAAATCGAAGGATGCCCTTGGTCGTGCTGAGGCTGCGAATAACGATGGTGTGTGCCTGACCTAATTTGAGTTCCGTACCCAAAGACAGACTAACAATCGATACCGTTTCCGCAAATGGCCGAACAGAAAGAAAAAGGCGCCCGATTGGACGCCTTTCCTTTGAATTCAAGTGCCGATCAAACCTTCAGGTTTGGAATGATCTGCTTTTTACGGCTCATGATGCCCGGCAGGACAACGGCATCGCCATCAACGGCGGCACCAAAGCTTTTCTCGGCAACGGATTTGACCAGATCGTTCGGAACCAGCAGCGTGGCCTCTTCGTTCAGAATGTCGACGACGAACAGAAGAACCTGATCCACACCGTCTTCAGCAGCCACGTCAACCATCGACGCTGCCAGGCTGGCTTTGCGATCCAGCACAACACCGGGGGCTGTTGTTTCCAGAACTGAGACGCGGAACTTGGTGCCGTCAACCTCGTATTCCTTGCTGTCCATGCGGATCAGCTCGGCGTCAGAAAAAGACGAGACGTCTGATTTCGCGGCAAACATGTCGGCGGCATAGGCCGAGATGTCCAGCTCAAGCTCGGCCGCCAGCTTTTCAGCGACCGCACGGTCATGCGCTGTGGTGGTGGGCGAGCGGAATTCCAGCGTGTCCGACAGAATGCAGGTCAGAGCCGCGCCCTTGATGGCGTCGGGCATCTTGGCAGCGTCGTCGCCCATGAGGTCGACCATGATGGTCGCGGTGCAAGCCAGCGGGCGCACGGTGATGTCGATCGGACCTTTGGTTTCCAGTCCACCGACCAGCTTGTGGTGGTCGATGATGGCGCGGATATCAGCGTCGTTGATACTGGCTGGCAGTTCCGCCGGGTTGTTGGTGTCGACGATGACAACGGGGGTGTCCGCGGCCAGATCTTCGATGATGCGTGGCTTGGGCAGGTCCCAGTTTTCAAGCATAAAGGCCGCTTCGGTGTTGGGCTCACCCAGCAGGACCGGCTCGGTCTGCTCTCCTTTGATCTCGTTCAGATACCACGACCACAGGATCGGCGAGCCGGTGGAGTCGGTATCGGGGGATTTGTGGCCAAATACTAGCGTTGTCATGTCAGCGTCCTGCGGATTGGAAATTTGCGCGCCTTATAGGGCGAGCAAACGCCGTTGTCACGACACAGTCGACAATGTGCGACCGTTGGTCTGAAAACTGCCCAGCGGTTCAGAATTCCGCCCGTGTCAGGCTGTATCCTGCCTGCTCTAACTGGTTCAACAGACCATGTTCATCACTAAAGTGGCCCGCACCTACTGCAATGACCGCAGTCTGATCCTTGATCTCAAGAATATGCGTCATCCAGTTGGCGTTTCGTTCAATAACCAACTGCTGTTCGAACTCTGCCCACTCGGCTTCAAATTCTTCTGCTGTCAAACCTGATAGTTCTTGTCCCAGAATTCGGCCCAACACAAAGACCTCCGCGTGTTTTTCGTCGAAATACAAGCTCGCCATGGTGGCGATCTGGTCTTCGATGTTTTGGAAGGTTCCGGCCATCCGAGCGAGTGATTGAGCCTGTTCTTCGATCGAGTATGCGTCGAACATCGCCATCAGGTCTTCGATACTTTCCAGCGAGTATTGCGGGATACCCTGCTCTTTTGCCAACTTCGTCAGACGCGCGTCCAATCCGTTGGTTCCGTTGGGATCCTTTATGATGCAAGACGGTAAAGCCAGAGTCATACTCAAGAACCATGGACGCATCTTGGCGCCCATCCAGCTTGGAATGCCGCGATCGGCCATCTCTGCCGAAAGGGTGGCCCAGTCTTCTTCAGAAATCAGATCCACTAGTGTGGGACCAGATGTGATCAGGACAGGGCTTGGGTCAGCTGCAAGTTTCCGCTCCCAGGCTTTCATGTCGTCCTGAAGGATTTCGAAATAGACCGCATCGGCTTGCGTGATCGTTGGAGTCAGGCGTTCGACGATTGCGTCCATCTGCGGGTAGTTCAGGTGCATAGTGCCCACAAGATGCAGCACAGTGTCGTCTTTGGTTGCGATCCAATGATTGCCTTCGGGATACAAAATGTCCGCCAGAGCGTCCTGCATCTCGGCTTGGACCGCAGGGGACAAATCGCCTCTCAGGTCACGCCCTTCGCAGCCAGCCTGCGCTATGGCGGGCAACAAAAGGCTGATAAAGAAAAGAAGCAGACGCATTGTTGAATTTCCTTTGAAATCAGAGTTGCTGCAACAGTGTACCGGCGGATGGGATGTTGCAAGTTCGATCGCGTTTTCCGATCTGCTGGCTGGTAATCCACCGCAGTTTGCGTAGCATAAACCCATGACCCGCGAGCAGGACCTCTATCCCCCGATCAAAGCGCTGCTGGAGCGCCAGGGATACACCGTGAAGGGCGAGGTCCGGGCAGCTGACGTCGTTGCTGTTCGCGAGGGTGAGGAACCCGTAATTGTTGAATTAAAACTGCGGTTCACGCTGTCGCTGTTCCACCAGGCGATCACACGGTTGAAATTGACGGATCAGGTCTATGTTGCAGTCAGCAAACCAACGGGTCGAAGCGCGCGACGCGCACTTAAAGACAATCTGGCGCTGTGCCGACGTTTGGGCCTGGGCCTGATCACTGTGCGCGCTGATGGCACGGTCGAGGTGCAGTGCGATCCTGGTCCCTACGCGCCTCGAAAGAACAAAGCCAAGGCCACGCGGCTGCTGCGTGAATTCGACCGGCTGGAAGGGGACCCGAACGCGGGCGGCGCCACTCGGCATGGTATTGTGACCGCCTATCGGCAAGACGCGCTGAAATGCGCGGCCTTTCTGGCCGAACAGGGCGCAACCAAGGGCGCAGAGGTTGCCAAATCGGTGGGCGTTCCGGCTGCGACCCGGCTTATGCGTGAAAACCACTACGGATGGTTTGAGAAGGTTGAAAAAGGCGTCTACGGCCTTACCTCTCAGGGAAGTGAAGGGCTGAAGCACTGGGCCTACAGCTGGGAACAGACGGACTGATCCTTTCCGCGAAAAAAATCCCTCACAACTTGTTGACTCGGAGTTTTAGACTCCCTAGCTATGCGTCGTTATCACTCACATACCCCGAGTGCTAACGCCCCGTCGGAAGGCGAGGGGAGGATTAACAACTTTGAGCCCAAGGAGCTGCAAAGATGGCATTGAAACCGCTTCATGACCGTGTGCTGGTTCGCCGTACCGAAAGCGAAGAGAAAACCGCAGGCGGCCTGATCATTCCTGACAGCGCAAAAGAAAAGCCCAGCGAAGGCGAAGTCGTCGCAACCGGCGAAGGTGCGCGCAAGGACAGCGGCGAGCTGATCGCGATGGCGGTCAAAGCTGGCGACAAGATCCTGTTCGGCAAATGGTCGGGCACCGAGGTTCAGGTCGACGGCGAAGAGCTGCTGATGATGAAAGAAAGCGACATCATGGGGATCATCGAGTAAGCCCGCGCGCTTTCTCTGATCTTCATTACAAACTTATTTCTCAAGGAGAAACGACATGGCTGCAAAGGACGTCAAATTCGACACCGATGCCCGTAACCGCATGCTGGCAGGTGTGAACATCCTAGCCGATGCTGTTAAAGTGACCCTGGGCCCCAAAGGCCGCAACGTGGTTCTGGACAAATCCTTCGGCGCACCGCGCATCACCAAAGACGGTGTTTCGGTTGCCAAGGAAATCGAACTGGAAGACAAGTTCGAAAACATGGGCGCGCAGATGGTGAAAGAAGTCGCCAGTCGCACCAATGACGAAGCCGGTGACGGCACCACAACTGCGACCGTTCTGGCCCAAGCCATCGTTCGCGAAGGTCTGAAGCAGGTTGCAGCGGGCCTGAACCCGATGGACCTGAAGCGCGGCATCGACCTGGCAACCTCGAAGGTTGTTGAAGGCATCAAGTCGGCTTCGCGCGAAGTCAAAGACTCGGCAGAAGTTGCTCAGGTTGGCACCATCTCGGCCAACGGCGAAGCCGAGATCGGCCAGCAGATCGCAGACGCGATGCAGAAGGTTGGCAACGAAGGCGTTATCACCGTCGAAGAAAACAAAGGTCTGGAAACCGAGACCGACGTTGTCGAAGGTATGCAGTTCGATCGTGGCTACCTGTCGCCTTACTTCGTCACCAACGCAGACAAGATGATCGCAGAACTCGATGACTGCATGATCCTGCTGCACGAAAAGAAACTGTCCTCGCTGCAGCCGATGGTTCCGCTGCTCGAGCAAGTGATCCAGTCGCAGAAGCCGCTGCTGATCATCGCAGAAGACGTTGAAGGTGAAGCGCTGGCAACTCTGGTTGTCAACAAACTGCGCGGCGGCCTGAAAATTGCTGCTGTCAAAGCACCGGGCTTCGGCGATCGCCGTAAAGCCATGCTGCAGGACATCGCGATCCTGACCGGCGGTCAGGTCATCAGCGAAGACCTGGGCATGAAGCTCGAGTCCGTCACCATGGACATGCTGGGCACCGCCAAGAAGATCGAAATCACCAAAGACGAAACCACCATCGTCGACGGTGCTGGCGAAAAAGCCGAGATCGAAGCCCGTGTTGGCCAGATCCGCACTCAGATCGAAGAAACCACCAGCGACTACGACCGTGAGAAGCTGCAAGAGCGTGTTGCCAAACTGGCAGGCGGTGTTGCTGTTATCCGCGTCGGCGGCATGACCGAAGTTGAAGTGAAAGAGCGTAAGGACCGTGTGGACGATGCTCTGAACGCAACCCGCGCCGCCGTTCAGGAAGGCGTTGTTGTGGGTGGCGGTGTTGCTCTGGTTCAGGCCGGTAAAGCACTGGACGCTCTGGAAGGTGCAAACGCTGATCAGAACGCAGGCATCAACATCGTTCGCAAAGCCATCGAAGCGCCGCTGCGCCAGATCGCTGAGAACGCAGGTGTTGACGGTGCGGTTGTTGCGGGCAAAGTCCGTGAGTCTTCGGACGCAGCATTCGGCTTCAACGCGCAGACCGAAGAATATGGCGACATGTTCTCGTTCGGCGTGATCGACCCGGCCAAAGTTGTCCGTACCGCTCTGGAAGATGCGGCATCGGTTGCTGGCCTGCTGGTCACCACCGAAGCTATGGTTGCCGACAAGCCGCAGAAAGACGCACCTGCTGCAGGCGGCATGCCCGACATGGGCGGCATGGGCGGCATGATGTAACCACGTCGAATTCGCCGCGGCGAATTCTGACGGTCCCGACAGGTGATTGGCTGAATGGCCAAGCTACCGAGAGGGGTGCCACAGTACTAGTTTTCGGGGTCGCCTTCGGGCGGCCCCGTTTTTGTTGCCAATAGCCGCTTTGCGGCTATGCCTCCGGCGGGAGTATTTTGGAAAAGATGAAGAACGGGCAGCATGTCCATGGATTGTGAGTGTCCATATCGCTTGCAACCGGATATGCGGGTTCCATGAGACTGTTTGTTCTGACCGCCCTGACCATGTGCGCCTTTGCGGCGAATTCCATCCTGAACCGGTTGGCTATCGACAGCGGTGCCAGCGATCCGGCCGGTTTCGCGGTTATGCGGGTGCTGGCGGGCGCGCTGGTTTTGACCGCGCTGGTTCTGGCACGTGGCGGGCATTTGCCTTTGCACAACCGTCGGCGGGTCATTGGGGCGGGATCATTGTCTTTGTACATGATCGGGTTTTCCCTGGCGTACCTGACACTGGATGCAGGTCTTGGTGCGTTGGTTTTGTTTGCCATTGTGCAAATCACGATGTTTGCCTTCACGGCCGTCAAGGGTACGCTGCCAACCCGGCAACAGTTGGTGGGCGCGGCCATGGCCTTGGCGGGGTTGGCCTATGTCCTTTGGCCATCGGGCACGGTGCGAGTTGACCCGGCAGGCACCGCCCTGATGATTGCCGCTGGTGTCGGATGGGCCGCCTATTCATTGGCTGGGCGATCTGAACCAGATGCTTTGCAGGGCACGGCTGCAAATTTCCTAATTGCTTTGCCTGTCACCGGACTAGCGCTGCTGATTGCCGGGGCGGAATGGAATATGACTGGTATGGGCTATGTGCTGGCAGTTGTGTCCGGGGGTATTACGTCAGGGTTGGGTTACGCTTTGTGGTATCGCGTGCTGCCGAACCTTGCACCAACAGTGGCGGCCGTGGTTCAACTCAGCGTACCTGTCATTGCGATCCTGGGGGGTGTTGTGCTGCTTGGTGAAACGGCCAGCGCCCGGCTGGTCTTTGGCGCAGCGGTGGTTCTGGGCGGTATTGCGCTGGCCGTGCTGCAACGTCAGCGGAGCTAGGGCTTTCATCGGCGTCTCATAGGCTTTATCTGGCGCGTATGAGACTATTGATTGCCCTGCTGTTTTTCATTTTCCCTGCTGCCGCCAGCGCGAAATGCGTGATCCTTTTGCACGGGCTGGCGCGGACCGAGGCTTCGTTTGCCGTGATGGAGGAATTGTTCGAGGCACATGGCTATAAGGTCGTGCGCCCCGGCTACCCATCGACCGAAATTGGCATTCCGGAACTTGCAGAACAAACCCTGCCCGATGCTTTTGCCGCTTGCGGGGAAGATAAAGTCAATGTTGTCGCGCACTCCATGGGCGGCATCCTGCTGCGGTATTGGCTCAAGGATCATCATCCCACCAATATGGGCCGAGCGGTCATGCTGGGCCCGCCGAACCAAGGCAGTCAGCTGGTCGATGAACTGAGCGCGTGGGAGGTGTTCGGGTATCTGAACGGCCCAGCAGGGCTGCAACTGAGCACCGGACCCGAAGGCATCCCCGGTCGCCTGCCCCCAGTGGATTTCGAACTGGGTGTTATCGCAGGAAGTGAATCTCTGAACCTTGTGTTTTCCTCGATTATCGATGGCCCCGACGATGGCAAGGTTTCGATTGAAAGCACCAAGGTCGAAGGTATGACCGATCATCTTATCCTACCGGTGACGCACACTTTCATGATGAACAACCCGCGCGTCATGGCGCAGGCACTGCATTTCATTGAATTCGGACGGTTCGATCCGCAGATCACTTGGCTTGATGGCGTGATGGACATAATAGACGAGATCTGTATTGGCCAGGACTGCCCAGACCCTGTCTCGGAGCCCTCGCGATGACGGCATTGAACCTGACATTGACCGGGGCAGAGATTCTGTTACCGGGCCAGGGTTTGACTCGTGCTGATCTGACCCTAGCAGAAGGCGCGATACAGGCAGAACCAACCGGGCGCAGGGTTGATCTGAGCGGCTATCTTGTCCTGCCCGGCATCATCGATCTGCACGGGGACGGGTTCGAACGCCATATCGCCCCGCGACGCGGAGCGATGAAGCAGATGACTGAAGGCATTCTTTCCGTCGAGGCCGAGTTAGCTGCGAACGGCATTACCACCGCGGTGCTGGCTCAGTTCTACAGCTGGGAAGGCGGCGTGCGAGGACCGGACTTTGCGGCGCA
This sequence comes from Ruegeria sp. CF8, assembly GCF_056537285.1. Taxonomy (NCBI): domain Bacteria; kingdom Pseudomonadati; phylum Pseudomonadota; class Alphaproteobacteria; order Rhodobacterales; family Roseobacteraceae; genus Ruegeria; species Ruegeria sp. CF8. Next base: position 170,165 of record NZ_JBQFRG010000011.1, read on the forward strand.
GGTGTTTCAGGCCATTGCTGCCGTGAAAGACAGCGCCGTCACCGATCTGATCCCGCAATTGCGGTTTGAGACCAATATGCTCGCGGACTATGCCGGATTGGCCCGTCGCATCGCTGATTGGCAGGTGCCTTACGTAGTGTTCAATGATCACCTGCCGCATGATCGGTTGGCGCAGGGTAAAAAGCCGCCGCGTCTGACCGGGCAGGCGCTGAAGGCCGGTCGCAATCCGGAGGCGCATTTTGAGATGTTGCTCAACATGCACGCCCGCTCGCACGAGGTGCCGGCTGCCGTCGAAGCGTTGTGTGCTGACCTTGAGGAAATGGGTGTACGTCTGGGCAGCCACGACGATGCAACAGCCGAGACGCGGGCATGGTGGCGCGACCGAGGCGTCCGTATTGCCGAATTCCCGGAAACGCTTGACGCTGCCGAGGCAGCACGTTCTGCCGGGGATCACATCATCCTCGGTTCACCCAACGTGGTGCGGGGTGGATCGCACAAAGGCAACGCCAGTGCGGTCGAACTGATCGCTATGGGTCTCTGTGATGCGCTGGCGTCAGACTATCACTATCCCAGCCCACGCCGGGCTGCATTGATGCTGTTCAAGACCGGTTTGCTTGATTTCGAAGGCGCGTGGAACCTGATTTCTTCGGGTCCGGCCAAAGTGCTGGATCTGCCAGACCGGGGTACACTTACCCCCGGCAAAAGGGGTGATTTGGTCATTCTTGATGCGGCCACCCACCGGGTCGCAGCGACCATGGCCGATGGGCGTATCAGCCATATGTCAGGGGACATTGCAGCACGCTTTCTGAACGCAACGATGCCGTAGATAAAGTACTACTTTATCGCTTGATCCTGTTAAAATGCCCCATCTTGCGTCCGGCTTTGACCTCGGCTTTGCCGTATAGATGAAGTGCTACGTCCCGTTCACGGGCCAGTTCGGGCACACGGTCCATATCATTGCCGATCAGATTCTCCATCACCACATCCGAATGGCGCTGCCCATCGCCCAGAGGCCAGCCCGCCACGGCCCGGATATGTTGTTCGAACTGATCCACGGCACAGCCATTCTGCGTCCAGTGGCCCGAGTTGTGCACGCGCGGTGCAATCTCGTTCACGATCAGACCAGCGGGCGTGACAAACAGCTCCACCCCCATGACACCCACATACTCCAACGCATTGAGAATGTTGGCCGCCAGCAGGATTGCATCCGTGCGCTGGGCCGGAGACAGGCGGGCAGGGATCGTGGTGGTGTGCAGGATGCCGTCGCGATGTACGTTCTCGCCCGGATCGAAACAGGCCACCTGACCGTCCAGCCCGCGTGCTGCAATGATCGACACCTCGTGTGAGAAATCCACGAACCCTTCCAGAATAGCAGGCGCGCCCGCCATGTCGGCCAAAGCAGCCTCGGCATCCTCGGGGCTGCGCAACCGAGCCTGCCCCTTGCCGTCATAGCCAAAGCGGCGGGTCTTGAGGATGGCAGGTGTCCCGATTTGTTCGATTGCCGTATTCAGGCTGTCCAGACTGGACACGTCTGCAAACGGGGCCGTTTTCAGGCCCAGGTCTTGCAGGAAATTCTTCTCGGTCAAACGATCCTGACTGACCCGCAACGCTTCGCGACCCGGGCGGATCGGGCGGTGGGATTCCAGAATGTCCAGTGCCTCGGTCGGGATGTTTTCGAACTCATAGGTAATGACATCCACCGCATCGGCGAAGGCTTTCAGGGCATCGATGTCGTCATAGGCTGCCGTCGTGACACGATCCGCCACTTGCCCGGCGGGCGGGTTTGCGCCCGGTTCATAGATATGTGTGACAAAGCCGAGCCTCGACGCCGCCACGGACAGCATCCGGCCCAGTTGACCCCCCCCCAGAATTCCGATCACTGCGCCTTGGGCAAGCATTTCTGCCATCTTCAATTCTCCAAACGTTTGCCAATTGCACTCAACGCCGAACGCAGCGCGTCATGCGCGCCTTGATCCTTCAGGGTGTCTGTCATCTGTAGGCTTATTGTGCCTTCTGTCGCCAGAGAGTCACGCTCTTGCGCCAGCCGACCGGCGGTGCCTTTTTCCATCGTGGCCAGGTAGCCCGACATCAACTGGGTCGTATAGAATTCGGCCCTGTCAGCATCGCCGGTCACATCACCCAGCCATTTGGCCCCAGTGGCCATCAGATCGAGAATGCCGGGGACCATGGTGCAAATGGCGAAATGCGCGTTCAGCGCGGTTTCGTTCGTAACCTTGACCACGGGGTTTTCGGGCTCAAAAAGCTCGGCCAGCAGTTGATCGTTGCCAAAAGCGGCCATCGGGCAGCCACCGGTTTCAAGAAAGCCCAGCGGAATGGTCTGCACGAAGTCTGTCGCCGGGGCGCATAGTTCGGCAAGTTGCTCGGCGGAAACCGCCGCCATAACAGAAACGATCTGTTGATCCGCGCGAAAGGTTAGAGGGGTCAGAACCTCAGCTGCGATATGCGGACGTAGGCACAGGAACACGATGTCCGAGGCATCAATCACCTGCTGGGGGGCAGCGACCGTCACGCCCAGTTCGGCTTTCAAGGAGGATGAAACATCGGTATTGCGCTCGGTCACGCAGATTTCATGCCCTTTGGCAGCCATCAACCGCGCGATAGGGGCGGCGATATGGCCTGTGCCGATGAGGCCGATCCGGCTCATCCCTGCGGTTCCTCAGGGATTGAAGCCGAAAGTGCCTCGCGCCAGTTGTCCAGCCGTTCGGCTAACGCCTCGTCTTGCAGAGCCAGAATGCCCGCTGCCATCAGGCCGGCGTTGGCTCCGCCAGCGGACCCGATTGCCATGGTGGCCACGGGGAAGCCCTTGGGCATTTGCACGATGGAATACAGCGAATCCACACCCGACAGGGCGCGCGTTTGAACCGGCACACCGATGACCGGTACCCGCGTTTTCGATGCCATCATTCCGGGCAGGTGCGCAGCGCCGCCAGCGCCCGCGATGATCACGTGCAACCCACGCGACACGGCGGTCTTGCCATAGTCCCACAGCCGGTCCGGTGTACGGTGGGCCGATACGATGCGCGCTTCGTAAGCGATGCCCAGTTCGTCCAGAATATCTGCGGCCTCTTTCATCGTGGGCCAGTCAGATTGACTGCCCATGATGATACCGACTTTCACTTCGCTCATCCGCTTTTGTCCCTGCGCTCAGAAAGAGCGCGCACTATAGCCAAATCCGGTTCTCTGGCAATGCGCTACAGGGCGTTCAGGCAATGATATCGGGGGTCAGGCGGTCTTCGATGATGCGGATGATGTCTTTCAGACGCAGTTTCTCTTTTTTCAGCCGTCGTAACGTCAACTGATCCGCAGTTCCCCGGTCATGCAGCGCTTCAATCGCTTCGTCCAGATCGCGGTGCTGACGGCGGAAAACTTCCAGCTCAACCCGCAGAACCTCATCAGTTTTCATGGAAAGATCAGTGGGCGCGTTCATTGGCGACTCGGGGTTGTTGTGGTGCTTGCCCAACAAGATAGTGTGTCAGACGTTATCGCGCCAGACCTTGTGGACATCCTGGTTTCTTCCCATATTCTATTACAGGCGGTTGCCAGAACGGGGCCGCACACCACGTCGCTTTGACAATAAAGGACGAAAATACGTGTCGAAACTTACTCTTGGCTCATACCCGCATCTTTTGGGGTTCGAGCAACTGGAACGCCTTCTGGAACGGTCTGCAAAGGCTGGCAACGAAGGATACCCGCCCTATAACATCGAACAGACTTCGGACTTTTCGTACCGCATCACTCTTGCGGTGGCTGGGTTCGCCGAAGAGGATCTGTCGATCACCATCGAAGATCGCCAGCTGGTGATCCGAGGTCGTCAACGTGACGACAGCGAGGGGCGCATATTCCTGCATCGCGGCATTGCGGCGCGCCAGTTTCAGCGCATGTTCGTCTTGGCCGACGGTGTCGAAGTAGGCGAGGCGATTATGGAAAATGGTCTGCTGCATGTGGATCTGACCCGCGCTGTGCCGGAAACCGTGGTGCAAACGATCAACATACGGAAGGGGTAAGAGCAATGAATACACCGATAGAACTCAACACCGAAGGTGACCGTATCGTCTATGTCAAAACGGTCGAGGTTGCCGATCTGCCGCGTGATCTGCGCGATCAGGCGGGGGATCTGGACCAGCTATATGCTGTACATGATTCCGATGGGCAGCAGCTGGCGCTGGTAGCCGACCGTAAGCTGGCTTTTGTGCTGGCCCGTCAACACGACCTGTCCCCGGTGGCCGTTCACTGAACGGCCTCTCACCGCGCCTTTTGGGGCGTGACAATTCCCGCAACACACGCAACACATACGAACTGGCGGACTGTACCGCTTTGACCTGTTACCGGGAGCTTATCGCATGAGCTGGTTCGAATTCGATTGGGTAGACGCATTCAGTGATCGCGCCTTTGGCGGAAATGGATGTGCTGTGGTTCATGACGGTGCGCATCTGTCCGAGCAGGTGTGCATGGCTTATGTGCGTGAAACATCTCTGGTCGAATGCACCTTTACTGGCCCGTCGGACGTGGCCGATATCCGTGTTCGGTACTTTCTGGCCAGCCGGGAAATTCCCTTTGCCGGGCATCCCACCATTGCGACCGTCGCGGCCATGCGGTCGCGTGGGATGATCGAAGGCGAAAGCCTGACGCTGGAAACCGGGGCAGGGGTGGTTTCGGTTCGGTTGACGGGTGATGAGATCGAAATGACCCAGGTCGCACCGCAATTCGGTGCACATGTTCCGGTGGATCTGGTGGCTTCGACCATCGGCCTTTCTGAAAACGCTATAATCTCTCCGCCCCAGTTTGTTTCAACCGGTCTGCCTTTCTGCATCACCGTCCTGCGCGACCACGAGGCATTGCGCGCGGCTCAACTGGTTGAGGGCCCTTTGAGAAAAGTGGCCGAGGCAGCGGGATTTTCGGGATCGGATATGGCTGAACCCTTTCTGGTCACGCTGGAAGGAGCCACCGATGCAGGTGATACATTTTCGCGCCTGTTGCTCGCCCCTCCCAGCCCGCCCGAAGACCCGTTCACCGGGTCCGCTACAGGTGCCATGGCGGCGTATCTTTGGAAGTATGGATTGATGTCCAAAGACAGTTTTGTCGCGGAACAGGGCCACGACATGGGACGTCCCGGACAGGCCACCGTCACGCGCGTCGGCCCGACAGATGGAATGACCGGGATTAAGGTCGCTGGACGTGGGCATGTATTGATGCGCGGGCAGGTCGATCTGCCAGAGGATGTGCGTTAAGTGGCCGGTCATGGCGACCCCTGTCGGAAATCGAAATAGCATTCTGTCCTTAGGCCCTTGGCGCAGGTCGCATCCAGTCCAGTGGTTTGATCGGCGCGGCCCGAGGGTCAATCCCGTGTCGGGCGCAAAGCGCATCGAGATATGATCCCGGAACCGGTAGTCCAGCCAGCTGGGTTGCCAACAGCTTTTTCTGATGCCCGTAGACATGGACCGAATACGTAACTTCGCCCTCGATCTCGCCCAGCGCCACATTCGGGTCATGCAGTTTCCAAAGTTCGGCAGGTGCCAGCGGATAGAGGGTCTCGGCCGCCATCGCGTACTTGTCTTCACCGGTTTGGCGCAAGAAATGCCCAAAGGCTTTTGGGCCAGAGCTGCCCCAGGGCAAGCTTTCTATACCCCAGCTTTCACCGTTTGCGATACGTTCACGATTATGCCGTCTTGCACGCCGACCCCGCCACGGTTGGGTTGGGTTTGCCGACATCACGAAATCCTGCATCAGCCCAAGCGTTTGGGAGTTATTGGGCAAGCGTAAAACCCCGGTTGGAAAGTCGTCGGCTTTGGAGCGCGCGAACACCCAATCAGACGAAAAGTCGAAGGCTTTCACGCAATATGCGTCGAGATCGACCCAGATAACCTCGCTTTGCTGAATCAGATGTAATCTGAAGATGTCAGAGAATACAGCTACGCCCTGTCGGTCGCCGGGTTGCAGGGGATAAGGCGGAGGCCAGAGTACGTCGCCGGCAGGGCGCGTCTGGACACCTGCGGGGATGCCTTGAGTCTCGTGCGGGAGATACAGAACAAACGCATGCCCTTGGTCCAGAAAGGACTGAATACAGATCTGCTCCAGCCAGGTCAGATCGGATCCGAACCAGAAACTGGCAATGGTTGGCAAAGTTCGACTCATGGCATGTGTCTACCCGGCATCCCGCCACACAGCATCACCCGTGCAGCGCTTGTCAATCAGGACAAACAAAAAAACGGCCCCCGGTAACCGGAGGCCGAATTGTCTTGGTGCGCTGGCGTCAGTTTGCAGCGATCAAACCCATGCTTTCCAGCTTCAGCAGAACCTGATGGGCACAGTTATCGACGTCGACATTCTCTGTCTCGACGGACAACTCCGGGTTCTCCGGCACGTCATAAGGATCTGAGATCCCGGTGAATTCCTTGATCTTGCCCTCGCGCGCCAGTTTGTACAGGCCCTTGCGGTCACGGCGTTCGCATTCCTCGATCGAGGTTGCAACATGTACTTCACAGAAGGCACCGAATTGTTCGATGTCTTCCCGAACCGCCCGGCGGGTGGTGGCATAAGGGGCAATCGGCGCACAGATGGCGATGCCGCCATTCTTGGTGATCTCGGACGCAACATAGCCAATGCGACGGATGTTCAAGTCGCGGTGCTCTTTCGAGAAACCCAGTTCCGAACTGAGGTTCTTACGCACGATGTCGCCATCCAGCAGCGTCACGGGACGGCCACCCATTTCCATCAGCTTGACCATCAACGCGTTGGCGATGGTCGACTTGCCCGAGCCCGAGAAGCCGGTGAAGAACACGGTAAAGCCCTGTTGGCTGCGTGGGGGTTTGGTCTTGCGCAGTTCGGCCACAACCTCGGGGAACGAGAACCATTCGGGAATCTCCAGACCTTCGGCCAAACGGCGGCGCAGTTCGGTGCCCGAAATGTTCAGAATGGTGACATCATCCTTATCGAGAATCTCGTCATTCGGCTCGTATTGCGCGCGTTCCTGCACATAGACCATATGCTTGAAGTCGACCATTTCGACGCCGATTTCATCTTGGTACTGGCGGAACAAGTCCTGCGCATCATAGGGGCCATAGAAGTCTTCACCGGCTGAATTCTTACCCGGCCCGGCATGGTCGCGGCCGACGATGAAGTGTGTGCAGCCGTGGTTCGCGCGGATCAGACCGTGCCAGACCGCCTCGCGCGGGCCAGCCATGCGCATGGCCAGGTTCAGCAACGACATCGAGGTGGTGGACGCGGGATATTTGTCCAGAACCGCCTCGTAACAGCGCACGCGAGTGAAGTGGTCCACATCGCCCGGTTTGGTCATGCCGACAACAGGGTGGATGAGAAGGTTGGCTTGTGCCTCTTTGGCCGCGCGGAAGGTTAGTTCCTGGTGCGCGCGGTGCAGCGGGTTGCGGGTCTGGAAGGCCACGATGCGCCGCCAACCCACCTTGCGGAAATACGCGCGCAGCTCGTTTGGCGTGTCGCGACGGGCGCGGAAGTCATAATGAACAGGCTGCTGAATACCCGTCACCGGACCGCCCAGATAGACCTTGCCGGCCACGTTATGCAGGTAGTTCACAGCCGGGTGCGCGTCGTCATCGGCACCAAACACCT